>CAZHAG010000013.1:0-17283 GCA_964529705.1 uncultured Gemmatimonas sp.
ACGCCCCAGCCGAGCACGCCGAGGCCGTTGATCATCGTGGTGTGCGAGTCGGTGCCGACGAGGGAGTCGCAGTAGACCGTCTTGACGCCCTCCTCCTCCCCCACGAACGCCACCTGGCCCAGGTACTCGAGGTTCACCTGGTGGCAGATCCCCGTGCCCGGCGGGACGACGCGCAGGTTGCGGAGCGCGGTGCCTCCCCAGCGGAGGAACTGGTAGCGCTCGCCGTTCCGCTCGTACTCGAGCTTGGTGTTGATCAGTTCCGCCGCCTCGGTGCCGTACTCGTCCACCTGCACCGAGTGGTCGATCACGAGGTCCACCGGCTGGAGCGGGTTGATCTTCCCCGGGTCGCCGCCGAGGGTGGCGATCGCGTCGCGCATCGCGGCGAGGTCCACCACGCAGGGGACGCCGGTGAAGTCCTGCAGGAGGACGCGGGCCGTGCGGAACGCGATCTCCTGGTCCACCGGCTTCTTCACATCCCAGCGCGCGAGCGCCTCGATGTCCGAACGCTTGACGAAGCCGCCGTCCTCGTTGCGCACGAGGTTCTCGAGCAGGATCCGGAGCGAGAAGGGGAGGCGCGCGACGCGGCTGCCGGAGAGGCCGGCCAGGGCGTCGAGGCGATAGTAGCGATAGGCCTTGCCGTCGACGGTGAGCGTATCGCGGGCGCTGAAGCTGTTGGAGGAGGGCATATCAGGAATCTAATGGTCAGTCATCAGGGGAGTCTTCGAGTATCGGCATCTCCAGCGTCTCTCGGCGAAGGGGGCCGTCCACGACGTCCACGTGGATCGCGTTGGTCGGGCACTGGTGCACGAAGTCGCCGTCCGCGCGGGACCATTCCACGGGGCTCACGAGCACCTCGGCCTTCGCGTCCTGGCCCATCGTCATCATCTGCGGGGCGAGCGTGACGCAGAGCGTGCATCCGGTGCAGGCGGCGCGGTCCACGCGCACCTCCACCAGCCGGCGCGGCCAGACCCCGCCGAGCATCAGCGAGGCGCCGGCGCGGTCCAGCGCGTCGTTCGCGGCGATGTAGCCAAGCTCGATCATCCGGCTCACGTGCGCGAAGCTGAAGAGTCCGTAGCGCCAGACGGCGGGCCGGACGAGCAGGAGGGGCGGGCCGCGCCACCGGTCGAGCTGCAGGCTCTGGAGCGACTTCATCATGATCTGCGCGGCGCGCCCGTAGATCGCGGCGAACCCCTTCTCCCTGATGCGGCGCTGGCGCGCGATGTTCGTGCTCCCCACGTCCACGGCGATCACGGCGTCCATCCCGTGCGAGGACGCGAGCGCCGGGACGTTGTCCGAGATGCCACCGTCCGCGCAGGTGCGCCCGCCGACCAGCCCCGGCGGGAAGAAGCCCGGGAGCGCGCACGAGGCATAGACGGCGTCCGCGATCGGCACGTCCTGGAGCCCGGGCAGCCCCCAGAGCACCTGGGCGGCGTCCTCGAGGTCCACGGTGTTGATGAGGAGCGGGCGCCCGAGCTCGCGGAACGTCCCCTTGGGCACGATCTCCGTCACCAGCTTCTTGAGCGGCTTGGACAGGTAGAGGGAGGGGGAGAGCATCCGCTTGGAGACCATCGAGATGTGGTCGATCCGGAAGAGGTCGCTCTTCCGGAGCGTGCGTGCCCGCTGCTCCATCTCGTCCAACGGCATGCCGCCGGCGTACGCTGCGGCGATCAGCGAGCCGATGCTCGTGCCCGCGAGGACCGTCGGACGGATGCCGCGTTCCTCGAACGCCCGCAGCACCCCGATGTGGGCGAACCCCTTGAGACCGCCGCCCCCCAGCACGAGCGCGAACTTCTTCGGCAACACCACGGCGCCGTGGTTCGCGCCGTCGCCCGGCAGGTGGGAATCCGCCATCGCGCTCCCGGCTACTGCAGGTACAGGTAGAGACCGTACAGGCCGTACCCCAGCCCGCCGAGCATGATGAGCGTCCCGACGTCGTCGCCGACGATCGCGCCGCCGACGAGCGCGGCGCCGCCGATGATCATCTGCGGCACGCCACGCCGGCGCGTGACGGGGGGCTGCAGGGCGGGGGAGGTCACGTTCGCGGTCGATCCCCGCACCTCCGTGCGGTCCACGGATCGCAGGTCGAGCGAGTGGCCGGCCTGGACGCCGACCTGCAGCGCCCCGACGCGGGGCCCGCTGCCCACGTCCGCCGCGACGGCGGACTGCGCGCCCGCCGCGAACGGCAGCATCAGGAACGCCGCCACCGCGAGAGCCGCAGCGACGACCACTCGCCGCGGTGCGGCGCATGGGGTGAGGGCTCCGGTCGGTCTGTGCATGGTGGTGCTCCCGGTCGAGGTTGCGAACTGGATACGACATCCCCTCTCGTCCGTCAATCGACGGGCGATACCTTAAGATGTCGACGCTGGCACGCCGCCGCTCCCGATCCCCGGACCCGTGACCGATCCCCTCCTCCGCTTCCGCGACGAGTTCCCGATCCTCTCGCGGTGCACGTACATGGTCTCCAACTCGCTCGGCGCCATGCCACGCACCGTGCCGGAGCGCCTCGCGGAGTACACCGAGGCGTGGGCCACGCATGGCGTCCGCGCCTGGGCGAAGGGATGGTGGGAGATGCCACTCGCCGTCGGCGACGCGGTCGCGCCCTTGCTGGGCGCCGCGCCCGGTGAGGTGGCCATGGCACCGACCGTGACGCTGGCCCAGGCCGCTATCCTCTCCGCGATGGACTTCCGCGGCGGCCGCGACACCGTCGTCATGACCGCGCTCGACTTCCCCAGCGTCCGCTATGCGCTCGAGCAGCTCGCGCCGAAGCTCGGCGCACGCGTGGTGGTCGTGCCCAGCGAGGACGGGGTGGGCATCGCGCAGGACCGCCTCCACGGGGCGATCGACGAGCGCACCGCGCTCGTGGCGGTCTCCCACGTGCTTTTCCGCTCGGCGTACATCATCGATGCGGACGCCCTCTGCGCCCACGCGCACCGGATGGGCGCCGTGGTGTCGCTGGACGCCTACCACTCCGTCGGGGTGATCCCCGTGGATGTGAAGGCGAGCGGCGTCGACTTCCTCACCGGGGGCGTGCTCAAGTGGCTCTGCGGCGGCCCGGGCGGGTGCTTCGTCTACGCGTCCCCGGCGGCGCGCGAGCGCTTCGCGCCGGCGCTCACCGGGTGGCAGGCGCACCAGCGTCCCTTCGCGTTCGAGGAGTCGATGGCGTACGCGCCGGGCATCGCGCGCTGGCTGGGGGGCACGCCGGTGGTCCCCGCGCTCTACGCCGCGCTCGACGGGCCTCGGCTCGTGCGCGAGGCCGGCATCGACCGTGTGCGGGCCAGGAGTGTCCGGCAGACGGAGCGGCTGATCGCCCTGGCGGACGCGCGCGGCTACCGCGTCCACGCGCCCCGCGACGTCGCGCGGCGCGGGGGCACCGTGGCGTTCGACGTACCGCACGGCGCGGAGGTCGCACAGGCGCTCCTCGCGCGCGACGTCGTGATCGACTATCGGCCCGGCGCCGGCATCCGCGTGGCGCCGCACTTCTACTCCACGGACGACGAGGTCGAGCGCGTCGTCGCGGAGATCGACGACATCCTCGCGACCGGCGCGTGGCAGGCGTTCGCATCGCTGCGTCCCACCGTCACCTGACCCTGCGACGCCACCCTTCCGGACGCCGCCGAAAGGGCATAACTTCGCCACGTCGTCACCCCACTTCGCCCGCACCCGACGAATCGATGCCCCAGCCTCCGAAGAAGCTCCGCAAGCAGTACCTCAACAGCGACTATCCGAACGTCGTCCTGCGCTTCGAGGACGGGCACGAGATCGTCGTGAAGCGAGGGGTCGGGAAGGCGTTCGACTGCTACGCCGGCGAGAGCGTGAAGCTCCTCGCCGTGTACGATCCCGACGCGCGCGAGCGCGACCTGGTCGAGACGCGCAAGGCGGACGACTTCCAGGACGCATGATCAGCGCCGCCGTCCGGGCGGCGGTGGACGAGGGGAGGCCGGTCGTTGCGCTCGAGAGCTCCGTGCTCGCGCAGGGCCTCCCGATCCCGGCCAACCGGGAGGCGGAGCAGCGGATGCGCGCCGCGATCGTGGCGCGTCACGCCCTCCCCGCCATCACCGCCGTCGTGCGCGGCGCAATCATGGTCGGACTCGAGGGCGCGGACCTCGAGCGGTTCCTGCGGCGCGAGGGCGTCGGCAAGGTCTCCGCGCGCGACCTCCCCGTAGCGGTCGCCCAGGGCGCCGACGGTGCGACCACCGTGGCTGCGACCCTCGCCTGCTGCGTCGCGTCCGGGCTCGCCGTCTTCGCCACCGGCGGGATCGGCGGCGTGCATCGCGATGCCCCCTACGACGAGTCCGCCGACCTGGCCGAGCTCGCGCGCTCGCCGGTGACGGTGGTCTGTGCCGGCGCGAAGTCGATCCTCGACCTCCCGGCGACCCTCGAACGCCTCGAGTCGCATGGCGTCACGGTCGTCGGCTACCGGACCTCCGAGTTCCCCGGGTTCTTCACGGCCGGCACGGGGCTCCCGGTCCCCGCCCGCGCCGACTCGGTCGACGAGCTCGTCGCCCTTGAGCGCGCGATGCGCGCGCTGGGCCGCCCGGGGGCACTGCTGGTGGTGCAACCCCCGCCGGCCGCGGACGCGCTGGGGCGTGAGGAGGTCGAGCGCGCCGTGGCGGGAGCGCTCGAGGCCGCCCGCGCCTCGGGCCTGCGCGGTGCGGCCGTGACACCCTTCCTCCTCGCCGCCGTCGAGTCCGCGACCGACGGACGATCGCTCCGGACGAACCTCGCCCTGCTCGAGGCCAACGCCGCCCTCGCGGCCGAGATCGCCGCGTGCCGGGCGCGAGGCGCGCAACGCCGTTGAACCCCTCGTGTACCACTGAGTAGGTTACCGAGCAGTCCCCCGAACCGGAGGTCGGTCCAGCGATGCCCTCTCCGTTCCTGAGTTCCGAGGAGTACGACGAGCGCGCGCATCAGCTGTACAACGAGGGGAACTACGACGAGGCCCTCGCGATGCTGCGCGAGGGGTTGGGACTCTACCCGAACTCCGTCGAGCTGCACGTCGGCGTCGGCTACGCGCACTTGGCGCGCGACGAGTTCGCCTGGGCGCGTCGTGCCTTCGAGGAGGCGCTCGTCCTCGACCCCGAGCACGAGGACGGGCTCGCGGGACTCGGCGAGACCCTCCTCCGCTTCGGCCAGACCCCGCAGGCGATGAAGGCCTTCCGGCGCATCCTCGAGCTCGGCTACGCGGATGACATCGAGCTGATGCTGCAGGTCGGGCGCGCCCTCTTCCGCGACGGGCTCATGGAGGAGGCGAAGGAGTTCTTCGAGGTCGCCGTCCAGCAGACGCCGGAGAACGCCGAGGCGGTCGCGATGGTGGGCTATGCGCAGCACCGGCTCGGCGACGATGCCGGCGCGATGGAGACGCTCCGCAAGGCGCTCCAGCTCGACCCGGAGCACGCGGAGGCGCGCATCTACCTCGGCAACCTGCTCTACGACCGCGGCGACTACGAGGCGTCGCTCTACCACCTCGATCGCACGAGGCCGGAGGAGCACTGGGACGAGCTCGGCATCTGGCGCCTCCTCGAGCTCAAGAAGTCGCACCTGCGGCTCCCCGACGACGACCCCTCCTTCCGCCCGTGGGAGGAGCGACTCGCCGAGCTCGCGCCCACGCTGGACACGATCGACGAGATGCTGGAGGAGATCGAGACGCGCGCGGCGGAGAAGGAACAGATCGAGGCCCGCTCGCAGCTCGAGCTCTTCGGCGCCCTCCTCGCGGACCTCACCGACCACAAGCACTCCCCGGACCGGCACCGGGTGGTCGGGCGCGACGGCCGTCCCTACGAGGGGACCTGGGAGGAGATCGTCGCCGGCATGCGCGACGCGGCGATCGGCGCGCGCGAGCGGTCGCTCGAGGAGTTCATGCAGAGCGAGGCGCGGCGAGGGTTCGCGCTCACGGGGATCCTCATCCCGACGCGCGACGCCGAGGGGTTCCTCCGCGCGAGCGCGGACGCCGGCCTCCTGCGGATCCTCCACTGATCGCATTCGAGTTGGTCGGGAAGTCGTATCGCTCGGTCCTCGGCCGCGCGGTCCCCGCCGTCACGGACCTCTCGCTGGCGATCGCGCCCGGCGAGGTGGTGGGCATCGCCGGGCCGAACGGGGCGGGGAAGAGCACCCTCATCGCGATGCTCCTCGGCTTCCTCCCGCCCGACACCGGGACCATCCGCATCCACGGCCACGATCCGCGACGGTTCGTGGAGCGCGAGGGGATCGCCTACCTGCCGGAGCTGATGACCCTGCCGCTCGGCTGGCGCGCCGAGGACGCGCTCGCGCGGCTCGCGGCGCTCGCTGGGATCACACCCGCGGAACGCCCGGTGGCGTGCGCGCGCGTGATCGAGGCGGTCGGCATCGCCGAGCACGCTGACAAGAAGCTCAAGGCGCTCTCCAAGGGGAACCTGCAGCGGGTCGGCCTGGCGCAGGCCCTGCTCGTGGACCGGCGCGTGATGGTCTTCGACGAGCCGACGCACGGGCTCGACCCCGTCTGGACGGCGCGCTTCCGCGAGATCGTCGCCGGGCTGCGCCGGCCCGATCGCGCGATCCTCATCGCCTCGCACAACCTTGATGAGCTCGAGCGGCTCTGCGACCGCGTCGCGATCCTCGACCGGGGCCGGCTGCAGCGCGTCGTCTCGGTGCGGGAGGCGGATGGGGCCGTGGGGACGCTGGTCCGGCGGTGGCGCGTCCGGGCGGCGGCCGGTGCCGAGGTGCTGGCGGCGCAGCTTCCGGGGTCGACGCTCAGTGGCCAGGTCGTGGACTGCACGCTCGACCTCGCGGCGCTGAACCACGGGGTCGCGGCGGCCATCGCGCAGGGCGCACTCGTCTCAGCGATCACGCCGGCCGAGTCAGCGCTGGAAGAGGCGTTCCGCACGGCGGTGGCCGGATGACGGCCAGCGCCCCGCTCGCGCTCTATGCGAGGTGGCAGCTGCGCGACGCGATCGGGCGCGCGCTCATCGCACCCCTCGTCTTCGTCGGCATCGCCGGCATCCCGCTCTGGAGCGTCCACCGGCAGCTCGCGACCACCGTCGGTGGCGAGTCCGACTTCCAGCAGTTCGCTCGCGTCGTCTACGGCCAGACCCTCGACCTCGCGCTCGTGCTCGGGGCCGTCATGCTCGTGAACGGGCTCGTCTCCACGGATCGCGAGAAGCAGCACTTCCGGTTCCTCTTCTCGCGTTCGGTGCCGCCCTGGCGGTTCTACCTCCAGCAGTTCGTGCTGAGCGTCGCGCTCTTCGTGGCCTGCTTCGCCCTCATCCCTGTCGGGTTCGGGCTCCTCGTCGCCACGGTGCCGATCGTCGCCGCGCTGAAGGCCGCCGCGCTCTACGCGTTGCTGATCGGCGCGCTCTCGCTCCTCTGCGGGGCGTTGGTCAACAAGGACGGACTGCTCCTCGTACTCGTGGCGATGCTCGGGTTCACCCTGCAGCGCGCGGACCAGACGGGGGATCTCCCGGGGTGGGCCGCGTGGCTCGCCGGTGTGCTCCCACCCTTCCTCACCGCGGACGCCGTGAGCACCGCGTGGCTCGCGGGGCGCGGCGCGAGTGCCGGCGACCTCGCCCTCGTCCTCCTGTACGCGCTCGGCATGCTCGTCGCCGCGCTCGTCATCATCCGCCGCGCCCCGCTCGCCCGCTGAGATGCCCGCCCGCCTCGACGCCGTCCTCCCGCCCGAGTCCGTGCTCCGAACGAAGCTCCCGAACGGGCTCACCATCCTCGCGCGGCGCGACCCGACGGCGCCGGTGGTCGCGATCGTCACGTGGGTGCGCGTGGGCTACTTCGACGAGCCGGACGACCGCGTCGGGATCGCGCACGTCCTCGAGCACATGTACTTCAAGGGGACGCCGACGCGCGGCGTCGGTGAGATCGCCCGCGAGACCAAGGCGGCCGGCGGCTACCTCAACGCCGGGACGATCTACGACCACACCCACTACTACACGGTGCTCCCGGCCTCCGGCTTCGACCGCGGGCTGGAGGTGCAGGCGGACGCCTACGCCAACTCGGTGATCGACGCCGAGGAGCTCGCGCGCGAGCTCGAGGTGATCATCGAGGAGACCAAGCGGAAGGCCGACACCCCCACGGCGCTCGCCCTCGAGACGCTCTTCGAGCTCCTGCACGACGAGCACCGGATCCGCCGTTGGCGGATGGGGCGCGAGGAGCCCCTCCGCGCGATGACGCGCGAGCAGCTCATGGGCTTCTACCGGAACTACTACCGGCCGTCGAACACGGTGCTCGCGATCGTCGGCGACGTGGACCCCGTCGCCGCGACGGCCCGCGCCACGGAACTCTACGGCGGGATCCCGGACGCGCGCGTGGTGCGCACGCCGGGCCCGGCGGAGACGACCGCCCCCGGGTTCCGGGTACGCGAGTGGCAGGGCGACATCGCGCAGACAGAGCTTCTCTTCGGCTGGCGCACCCCCCCGCTCGCGCACGAGGACACGCCCGTGCTCGACGTGCTCGCCACGGTCCTGGCCGGCGGGCGTGCCTCGCGCCTCGTCCGCGCCGCGCGGGACCGCAAGCTCGTCTCCACGGTCAACGCCTACGTCTACGCGCCCACGGAGATCGGCGTCTTCGTCGTGCATGCGGGGGCGCGCCCGGAACAGACCGCGCACGCCGCGCGCGCGATCTGGGACCAGCTCCGCCGCGTGCGCGAGGGGGAGATCACCGCCGACGAGGTGGAGCGCGCCCGCCGCCTCCTCGAGGCCCAGTGGCTGCGGCGGCTCGAGTCCCCCGAGGGCCAGGCGAACTTCCTCGGCTCGTGGGAGCTCCTCGGCGACTGGCGGCGCGGCACCGACTACCATGAGCGCCTGCACGAGGCCACCGAGGGCCGGCTCACCGCGGTCGCGCGGAAGTGGCTCGATCCATCCGCCGCGGGCATCATCGCCTACCGGCCCCGCGGCTTCCCGCCCCTCGGCGCCGACGCGCACGCGGTGCACCAACTGCTGGACGACGGCCGGCCCGCCCCCGTCGACCCGGCGGCCCCGCGTACGGCCGCACCCGCACTCGTCGGGCGCGGGGCGCGCCACGAGCGCACCGTCGGCGACGTGCACCTCTACCGCACCGCCGAGGAGGTGCCCATCCTCGTCCGGCGGCGGCCGGGCGTCGCGCTCGTGCACGTCGGCTGCTTCGTCTCCGGCGGGGTGATCGCCGAGGGGGACGAGAACAGCGGGATCACCACGCTGATGGCGCGCTCCGCGCTCCGCGGCACCTCGCGCCGGACGGCGTCGCGCCTCGCCGAGGATGCGGAGCTCCTGGGCGGCACTCCCTCGGCCGTCGTCGGCACCGAGTCCTTCCAGTGGACCCTCGGCGTCCCGCGCCGCTCGTTCGCCGGTGCCGTCGAGCTCCTCGCCGACCTGGTGCTCGATCCCGTCTTCCCCACGGACGGCGTCGACGCCGAGCGCGCGGTCACGATCGCCGCGATCGCGTCGATGCGCGACGATATGTACCGGCAGCCGCTGCGACTCGCGGCCGCGCTCGCCTGGCCCGATCATCCCTACGGCCGCTCCACGCTGGGCGTGGAGGAGTCGGTCGGTCGGCTCACGCCGGACACGCTGCACGCGTGGCACGGGGCGCGCGTGCGCGAGTCGGCCGCGCTCCTCTGCGCCGTCGGCGACCTCGATCCCCAGCAGGCGGCGGACCAGCTGGCCAAGCGCTTCGCGGAGCTCCGCCTGCGCGGCGACGTCGCGCCGCCGCCACCGGCCTGGCCCCAGCGGTTCAGGCGCACGGTGGAGGAGCGCGACAAGGCGCAGACCGCCCTCGCGATGCTCTTCCCGGGCCCACGCCGTCGCGACGAGGACCGGTTCGACGGCGAGCTCATCGGCGGGATCGCGAGCGGGCTTGGCGGGCGCCTCTTCGAGGAGCTCCGCGACCGGCAGTCGCTCGCGTACACCGTGCTCGCCCGCGCCTATCCCAAGGCGCGCTCCGGGGCGTTCGCGGCGTACATCGCCACCTCGCCCTCCAAGGAGGAGGTGGCACGCGAAGGGTTGCTGCGGGAGCTCGCGCGCTTCACCACCGACCCCGTCTCGCCCGACGAGCTCGAGCGCGCACGCAACTACGCCCTGGGCACCTGGAAGATCCGGCAGGCGTCGGGGGCCGCCGTGCTGGCCGAGGTGGCCGAGGCCTGGCTCCACGGCTCGCTCGAGGACCTGACGCGATACCCCGCGGACCTCGAGGCGGTGACGGCCTCGCGGATCAAGGCCGCGGCGCGCCGCTGGTTCGACCCCGCGCGCCGCGTCGAGGGGATCGTCCGCGGCGCCACCTGACCCTCAGCGCCGCCGCGCGCTCGGGTAGCCGAGGGTCCCGTTCAGCCAGCGCACCAGCGGGAGGAGTGCGGCGAAGTCTTTCATGATGGTGTCCACCAGCTTCGGCGAGAGCGCCTCCGCGTCCGTCAGTGGGCGCGAGGCGGTGAAGCTGTTGAAGCGCAGCCAGTGCGCGGCGGGGTGGTCGGGCGCGACGCCGCGGGGCACCCGCGTGAGGCGCACGCCCGGCTCGTCGTCGGTGAGACCGCCGAAGCGCCCCACGAACGCCTTCGCCTTCACGATCCGTTCGAAGGCGCGCCGGTCCTCCGCGATCGCGTCGCGCAGGGTGGAGAGGAGGGGACGCGGAGGCATCCAGAAGCCGCCGGCCACCATCGACGCCCCCGGCTCGAGGTGGAAGTAGAAGCCCGCGCCGCCATGCGCGTCACGCCCGACGCCGCGCCCCGCATCGCGGTGGAAGACCCACAGCGCGGCGTGCGTCTTGTACGGCGACTTGTCCTTGGAGAAACGCACGTCCCGGTGGATCCGGAAGAGCGCGCGCTTCGGCGGCGAGACGAACTCGGGCGCGAGCCGCGCGAAGCGCACGTCGAGCTCCTCCGAGAGGAGGCGCAGCGGGCCGAGCACCTCGCGCTCGTAGGTGGGGCGGTTGGCCTCGAACCAGGACCGTTCGTTGTGGCGCTTGAGTCCGCGCAGGAAGGTGAGCGCGCCCGGTGTGAACCGGGAGAACGCGCTCACGGCCGCGCAGCCGGTGCGAGTCGCGCGCCGCCCGGCGCGCCCACCACCGTCGTGAGCGAGCGATGGCCGTCGGCACCCACCGCGCGCACGCCAACCCAGACGTCGTCGAGCTGCTCGTCGAGGAGGAACTCCGTGCGGTTCCCGGCGGCGACGATCCGCCGGTAGGTGGGGTCGGTGGTACGCCGCACGAGCAGCTCGTAGGCGGCGGCGCCGGGCACCGCGGACCAGCGGATCGTGAATGCCTGGCCGCCGGAGGCGCGGTCGCGCTGGTACGCGGTGGCCTCGGGACGCGGGGGCGCCGCCGCGAGCGAGACCACCGTCGCGAGGTTCAGGCGCGTCACCTTCGCGATGTAATTGAAGTCCACGTCTGCCAGCGCGTCGGTGGGGAGGTGCTGTCGCTTGTAGTTCTCCAGCCGCTCCGTGAAGCGAAGTCCGGGGATCCCCTGGCGCACGAACGGGGCGTGGTCACCGCCGCGTCCGAGGCGGTCGAGCCGGAGCACGGGGAGCACCTCGAACGCGGGCTGGTAGAGCGCGCCGGTGGCCCAGACGTAGCGCGCAAGCTCGCCACCGCCCACCGCGAGCGAGTCGACCGCGAAGACGCGCACCGAGGTCGAGTCCACGCGCCCGTCGTCGGCCACCACGTTCCCCACGATGTCGTCGGTGAAGGCCGCGGTCACCGTCTTCTTCTCGCGCTGCAGGCGCTCGGCGAACTGCGTCGAGCCGAGCAGCCCCAGCTCCTCGCCCGTGTAGAGCACGAACGCGATGGTCGCGTCGAATCCCCGCGGGAAGCGCTTCGAGACCACGCGCGCGAGCTCCATCACCGCCACCGTGCCCGATCCGTCGTCGTCCGCACCGGGCGCGTCGGAGGTGGCGTCCATGTTGTCGATCGAGCAGATGCACGAGTCGAAGTGCCCGCCGATCACGATCACGCGGCTGGTGTCGCGCCCCGGCAGCCAGGCGACCACGTTGACGAGGTGCTGCGTGGGCCGCTCCCGGCTGCGCGTGATCACCGCGCTCCCCGTGTCGTACTCCACGCGCAGGCACCCGCCGCAGTCGGCGGCGTACTGGGAGAGTTGCGCGTGGATCCAGCGGCGCGCCGCGCCGATGCCCCGAGTCGCCGAGAGCGTGTCGCTCATCGTGTGCCGCGTGCCGAACGCCACGAGCGTGGAATCCAGCGCGCGGAGCCGCGCAGGGGAGACATCGGCGAACGCCTCGGTGATCCGTGCGTCCTTCTGCAGGCCGAGCGTCGAGGGCGCCTGCGCGCCCAGTGTGGTGACGAGAGCGAACGCGGCGGCGAACGTGAGGGCGAACGCGAGGGCGAACGTGAGCGCGGCGAGCGCGCGGGCGGTCGTCGGGAGGGTCCTGGTCATGTCAGGTCACGGCGGGAGAAGGGACGACTCAGAACATCGACATCGCGAGGAACGACCGCAGCGAGTCGTTCGTCGCGCGCAGCCGTCCGGAGAGGAGGCGCACACAGCTCCAGAGCACCTTGTAGGCGATGTCGCGATTGAAGTCGAGCAGCAGGTCGAAGTCGCTGCGCGAGATGGTCAGCACCTTGGTGCCGCCGTTGGAGATGGCGTCGGTGGAGCGCTCGCTCCGGTCGAAGACGGACATCTCGCCGAAGAGCGCGCCCGGCTTGAGCACCGCGAGGGCCTCCTCGCCGCTCCCGGGCACCTGGCGGGAAATGCGGACGTCCCCCTCCACGATGAGGTAGAGCCGGCTGCCGGACTCCCCTTCCTTGAAGATCACCTCGCCGGAGACGAACTCCTGCGTCCGGCAGACCTCCGCCACCCGGGCGAGTTCGCCGTCATCGAGGTCCTGGAAGATCGCCACGCCGCGCAGCAGGGCGACGGTGTCCGGCATCATGCCCCCGAGGGAAGAACGGAACGTCTGGCGAAGCTATCGGGGGTGGGGGGTGCTGGCAAGGCAAAACGGCGCGTGCGCTCGCACGCAGTCGCTCGCCGCGACGCGTCGCGTTGAGTGCGACCGTGGCGCGTCGTACCTTCCGCCTGCCAATGGAGACGATGCTCCCCCACGCCATCGCATCGCACCGGATCCCGTCCCGCGGCGTCGGGCTGGGAGTGGTCGCGCTCGTGTGCATGCTCGTCACGCCAGTCGCGGAGGCGCAGCGTGCCGTGCCCGCCGATCCGCGGGTCACCGCCCGCATCGGCAGCGACCTCTCGCCCCGGCAGGCGCCACATGGCGGACTGGCCCTCGACGTCCGCGCGGGGTGGTACGCGCGGCTTGGCCTGGTGGCCGAGGCAGGGCTGGTCCAGGTCGAGGACCGTTGGGTCGGGAGTCGGCGCGTGAGCGCGACCGCGCGGTTCCTCCTCGATCCGTTCGGCGAGCGCCGGTTCGGGCTCTACGGGGGCGCGGGACTCGCGTTGCACGACCTCGCCGGCGCGGGGGCGCAGGGGAGGTTCGTGCTGCTGGCAGGGCTGGAGGGTGATGCGTTCCGGCGGTCCGTCGTGCCGGCGCTCGAGCTCTCGGTGGGTGGCGGCACGCGGGTCGCGCTGGTGCTGCGACCCCGCCGCCGCGATTCGCGCTAGCGGGAGGGGTGGTGGGAGCGGTTCAGGCCGCGTTCACCGCGTCCAGCTCGCCAGTCTCGGACCCTTCCGTCGAAGGCTCGACGGACGAGGCTTCGGGCGCGGCATCCTCCGGAGTCACCCGCGGCGCGGCGAACCGCTCACCGAGGACGCGGAGGTCGCCGAGTTCCTTCTTGTTCAACTCGTGGTACCGGTCGGCGAGGTACTTCATGGTCTCGTCGAACCACTCCGTCTGGTGTTCCGGCGCCGAGCCGATCACGCCACAGCGCATCACATGTTGGAATAGCTCATCGCGCGCCTGGTCGAAGGGCGACGCGGGGGCGGCCGGCGCGCGGCCGCGGCTTCTCTGTCTGCTCATCTCGTGAAGTTCGGGGTTCGGATGGTTTTCACCATATCCACGAAAGCTAATGGAGCACCCTCCATTCTCCTACCCTCCCCCTCCAGACCGTGTAACTTGAGGGGTCCCCCCGTTCAGCGTCCCCCTCGGAGGTGCAGCATCGTGGCCAGCAAGAAGAAGTCGTCCAACCGTCCCTTCGGAGCCATCCTCGCCGTCGTCGGCGTGGTGGGGCTCGGCGTCCTCGGTTGGGTCGTCTCCCGTCCCGCCAAGGTCGTCACGCTCGACCCCTCCCTGCCGCCGGTCGCGGCCGCCGGGATCGTCAAGGGGAGCCCTGATGCGCCGGTGGAGATCATCGAGTTCGCCGACTTCGAGTGCCCGGGATGCGCGTTCTACGCGACCATGACCGGGCCCGACGTGATGAAGAAGCTCGTCGAGACGGGGGACGTGCGCTTCCGGTTCATGGACTTCCCGCTGACCGACATCCACCCGAACACCATCGCCGCGCACAACGCCGCGCATTGCGCCGACGAGCAGGGGAAGTTCTGGGAGATGCACGACCTGCTCTTCCGCGACCAGGACCGGTGGGACGGGCGAGCGACCAAGACCCCCAAGCGCGTGATCGAGCGCCTCGCGGGGGAGGCCGGACTCGACATGGCCGCGTGGAACGAGTGCTTCGATTCGGGTCGCAAGCTCCCGCAGATCGCCGCCAACCGCAAGGAAGGGGAACGGCTGCGGGTCGGTGGCACGCCGACCTTCCTCATCGGCGGGCAGCTCGTCCAGCCGCGGAACTACGACGAGATGCGGCAGTTCGTCTCGCTCGAGATGGCCCGTCAGGCGAACGCCCAGGCGGCGGCAATGGTGCCGGCGGCCGGGGCGAAGGGAACCGCGCCCGCCAAGAAGACGCCCTGAGGGGCGCGGCCGCGACGGCTGTCGTTGATCCAGCGGACCGAAGGAGGGGTGAGCCCGCGCTCACCCCTCCTTCTCTTCGTACTGGTCCTTGAGCGCCGCCACCACGCCCGGGTCCGCGAGCGTGGTGGTATCCCCCAGCGCGCGTCCGTCGGCGATGTCGCGGAGGAGGCGGCGCATGATCTTCCCGGACCGGGTCTTCGGGAGGTCCGCGGAGAAGAGGATGTCGTCCGGGCGTGCGAGCGCCCCGATCTTCTTCGCCACGAACTCGCGCAGCTCGTCGCGCAGGGCGGGGGACTTGGTCGCCCCGTCGCGCAGCGTCACGAAGGCGCAGATCGCCTGTCCCTTGAGTTCGTGCGCCTTCCCCACCACCGCCGCCTCGGCGACCATCGGGTGCTCCACCAGCGCGGACTCGACTTCCATGGTGCCGATCCGGTGCCCCGCGACGTTGAGCACGTCGTCCACGCGGCCGAGGATCCAGAAGAAGCCGTCGTCGTCGCGCTTGGCGCCGTCCCCCGGGAAGTAGAGGTCGGGGCGCCCCTCCCACTTGGTGAAGTAGGTCTGCACGTAGCGCGCGTCGTCGCCCCAGATGGTGCGGAGCATCGAGGGCCAGGGCTTGGTGAGCGCGAGCAGCCCGCCCCCGGTGGGGATGACCTTCGCGGTGGAGTCGAGCAGCTCCGCGAAGTAGCCGGGGAGTGCCTCGGTGGCGCTCCCGGGCTTGGTGGCGGTCACGCCGGGAAGGGGGGAGAGCACGATCGAGCCGGTCTCCGTCTGCCACCAGGTGTCCACGATCGGGCATCGCTTGCCGCCGATGTGCTCGTGGTACCACATCCAGGCCTCGGGGTTGATCGGTTCGCCGACCGATCCCAGCAGCCGGAGCTTCGAGAGGTCGTGCCGCTTCGGGTGCTCGACGCCCCACTTCATGAAGGCGCGGATCGCGGTGGGGGCGGTGTAGAGGATCGTCACGCCGTGGCGCGCGCAGAGTGACCAGAACCGGTCGCGCTCTGGCCAGTCGGGGGCACCCTCGTACATCACGCAGGTCGCGCCGGCGGCGAGGGGACCGTAGACGAGGTAGGTGTGCCCCGTGATCCACCCCACGTCCGCGGTGCACCAGAACACGTCGTCGTCCTTGAGGTCGAAGACGTTCACCATCGAGCTCGTGGCTCCCACCAGGTAGCCGCCCGTGGTGTGGACGATGCCCTTCGGCTTCCCCGTCGTGCCCGAGGTGTAGAGGATGAAGAGCACGTCCTCGGCGTCCATCGCCTCCGGCGGGCAGCGGTCGTGGGCGTCCTGCAGGAGCCGGTGATACCAGTGGTCGCGCCCCTCCTTCATGGCGATGTGCGCCTCGCCGATCGGGCCGCCCGAGTGGCGCTGCACCACCACGACGTGCCGCACCGAGGGGCACTCCTCGAGCGCCTTGTCGGCGTTCCGCTTGAGCGGGATGACGTTGCCGCGGCGATACCCGCCGTCCGCGGTGATGAGCACCTTCGCCTCCGCGTCGTTCATGCGGTCGCGGAGCGACTCGGGAGAGAAGCCGCCGAACACGACGGAGTGGATCGCGCCGATGCGCGCACAGGCGAGCATGGCGACCGCCGCCTCCGGGATGAGCGGGAGGTAGATGCCGACGCGGTCGCCCTTCCGCACGCCGAGCGCCTTGAGCGCGTTGGCGAAGGTGCGGACCTCGTGCGCGAGTTCCCAGTAGGTGAGCGTGCGGCGGTCGCCGGGCTCGCCCTCCCAGATGAGCGCGGCCTTGTTGCGCCGTGCGCCGGCGAGGTGCCGGTCGAGGCAGTTCTCCGAGACGTTGAGCTTGCCCCCGGTGAACCACTTCGCGTGGGGGGGCGTCCAGTCGAGGACGCGGTCCCACCTCTTCTGCCAGTGCAGTTCGGACGCGCGGTCGGCCCAGTACTTCTCGAAGTCGGCTGCGGCGGCGTCGTGGAGCGTGCGGTCGCGGACGCGGGCGTGGCGCTTGAACTCGGCCGGGGGCGGGAAGCTGCGGGTCTCGCTGAGGAGGACGTCGATGTCGGTCATGCGGGAATGGTATGAAAGCGGTGGCGACGGCGCGAGTCAGCGATGTCGTGATACACGACACCGGCTGGCTTCTTGCCACTTTCATGGCGCGAAGCGCCCGCGGGCCATTCCGTCACCTCGTGACAGCTATCCAAGACTCTGTCAGATAACACATTACGTGGAATCATCGAGCGGCACGTTTCTCGCATGTCCTCACTGACGCAAGCGCAGTTCGCCACGCCGACAAGAGCACACCCATCGCGAGATGGGGTCGCAAAGCCAGGAGTCTCGGAGTGTCCGAGATCGTCCGGTTGCCGAAGGTGGATGCAGTCGCGGCACGGCGGGATCGCCCCTGATCCCGCTCCACTGAGGTGAACGGGTCCTGGATGGTCGGAAGGCTCCCCCCCTGCGCGGAGGAATCGATGACCAAGCAGTCGACCGTCCCAGTGGAGGCCCTGATGCAGCCCCTGTTCGCCCCTGCGCGTCTCAACGCCGACAACCGCCTCGAGTTCCGGCGCCT
>CAZHAG010000013.1:17383-24040 GCA_964529705.1 uncultured Gemmatimonas sp.
CCGGCGGGCGTGCGCGAGTTCCGCGCGCGTCCGCCGGTGAGTACCCTTCAGCGATGGCCGCCCCCCCGGACCCCGCCGCATGACGACCCTGGTCGCCGCGACGGGCCTCGTGCGCACCTTCGGGGTCCGCCGCGCCGTCGATGACGTGACCCTCGCGCTGGCGGCCGGCGAGTGCCTCGCGCTCTTCGGTCCCAACGGTGCGGGGAAGACCACCATGCTCCGGATCCTCGCGGGACTCCTGCGTCCCAGCAGCGGCGAGGCGCGGATCGGCGACGTGCGCCTCCCCGATCCCGCGGCCCGGGGCCGCGTCGGGCTCATCTCCCATCGCTCCATGCTGTACGACGCGCTCACCGCGCGCGAGAACGTCCGCTTCGCCGCGGAGTTGCACGGCGTGCCGGATGCCGCCGATGCGGCGGTGCGGGCGCTCGAGGCGCTGCGCGTCGCGGACCGCGCCGACGTCGCGGTCCGCTCGCTCTCGCGTGGGCTGCAGCAGCGGGTGGCGATCGCGCGCGCGATCGTGCACGCGCCCGACGTGCTGCTGGCCGACGAACCGTACACGGGGCTCGACGCGCAGGGCGGCGCCGCGCTGACCGCGCTCCTCCGGGAGCGCCGGGCCGCTGGGGCGGCGCTGGTGGTGGTGACGCACCACCTGCACGAGGGGCTCGTGCTCGCCTCGCATGCGGCGGTCATGCGCGCGGGCCGCTTCGTGCGGTTCGAGCGCGCCGAGGGGCTCGATGCGGGACGGTACGCGACGGAGTACCAGGAGCTGGTGGCGTGAGCGCGCCCGGCCTGCTCGCCACCGCATGGCTGATCGCCCGCAAGGACCTCGCGATCGAGTTCCGCACGCGGAGCGCCTTCCTCTCGAGCGTGGTCTTCTCGCTGCTCGCGATCGTCATCTTCTACTTCGCCTGGGACCCGACGGCGGTGGGGCCGCTCGCCCTCGCGCCGGGCGTGCTCTGGGTGACCTTCACCTTCTCGGGCCTCCTGGCGATGCACCGCTCGTTCGGCGTGGAGGCCGCGGACGGCGCGATCGATGCGCTCCTCGTCGCGCCGGTCGCGCGCGAGTCGATCTTCCTCGGCAAGGCGCTCGCGAACGTGGTCTTCGTCGCGGGGGTGCAGGCGGTCTCCCTCCCCGCCATCGCGGTCTTCTACAACGTGCCGCTCGCGGGCGCCTGGCTCCCCCTCCTCGGCATCCTCCTGCTCGCCACCGTCGGCCTCGTGGCGGTGGGGACGCTCTTCGCGAGCATCACGGCGAACACGCGGATGGCAGAGCTCCTCCTCCCGGTGCTCGCGATCCCGTTCTTCGTGCCCGTCGTGATGCCCGCCGCGCAGGCGACCGCCGACGTGCTCTCCGGGCGTCCGATCGCGGAGTCGTTCGCGTGGCTGCGTATATTGCTGGCGTTCGACCTGGTGTTCGTCTACGCGTGCACCGTGGCCTATCCCTTCACGATCGAAGACTGACGGATGCCTGAGACAAGTGCCGCGCCGCGCCGCGCGTTCGACTGGTTCGCGCTCCTCGCGGTGGCGGTCACCGCGGCGGCCTACGTGCGCGCGATCTGGTTCACGCCTCCCGAGATGCTCCAGGGGTACGCGCAGAAGATCCTCTACGTGCATGCGCCGTCGGCCTGGGTGGCGTTCCTCGCCTTCGGGCTCACCGCGCTCGCCGGCGCCTTCTGGCTCTTCCTGCGCGACCCGCGCCTCGACCGCTTCGCCGAGAGCTCGGCGGAGGTCGGCGTGGTCTTCACCACGGCCGTGCTCGTCTCCGGTCCCCTCTGGGCGAAGCCGATCTGGGGCACCTGGTGGACCTGGGACGCCCGGCTCACCCTCACGCTCTTCCTCTGGTTCGTCTACCTCGGCTACCTCGTGCTGCGCGGCGTGATCCCCGAGCGGGATGCGCGGGCGCGGCTCTCCGCCGTGCTCGGGATCCTCGGGGCGCTCCTCGTCCCGTTCATCCACCTGAGCGTCTACCTCTTCCGCACCATGCACCCGATGCCGGTGGTCGCGAACCCGGACGGCTTCCAGATGCCGCCGGTGATGGTGAAGACCTTCTTCTTCGCCTTCTTCGCCTTCACGCTGCTCTACGCGGCGCTCGTGCGCGCGCGGTACGCGTTCGCCACCGACCGTGACGCGCTCGAGGCGACGCTCGACGCGACGCCCGACGGGGGGCGCTGAGCGATGCCGGACAACGCGATCTACTACCAGATGGCCTACGCCGCGACGATCGTCCTCTACGCGGGGTACGCACTGACCATCCGCCTCCGCCGTCGCGCGATGGAGCGGCGGGCCGCCCATGCGGCGGAGGCGGCCCGCGCGGCCCTCGCGGCCCGCGCGCCGCGCGCCGCCACTCCCGCAGCGCCATGATCCACCCCTGGAAGGACCTGCCGCCGGGGCGCCAGCCGCCCGAGATCGTCACGGCGGTGATCGAGATCCCCCAGGGCGCGCGCAACAAGTACGAGCTCGACAAGGACTCCGGGCTCTTCCGGCTCGACCGCGTGCTCTACTCGGCGGTCCACTATCCGGGGGACTACGGGCTCATCCCGCGCACCCTGCACGAGGACAACGACCCGCTCGACGTCCTCGTGATGATCAAGGAGCCCACCTTCACCGGGTGTCTGATCGACGTGCGTCCGATCGGCGTGCTCAAGATGCTCGACAAGGGGGAGCCGGACGACAAGATCCTCGCGGTGCCGATCGACGACCCGGCGCACGGGGAGTACTTCGACATCGCCGACCTCCCCGGGCACTCGCTGCGCGAGATCGAGCACTTCTTCGCGATCTACAAGGACCTCGAGGGGAAGCGCGTCGAGGTCGTGGGGTGGGAGAAGAGCGAGGTCGCGCTCCAGGTGATCGAGGAGAGCATCGCGCGCTACGCGGCGCGCTTCCTCTCGCAGGGGCCCTGAGCGCAGGAGGCCGCGGTGGGCGCCGGAGCGGGCGCCCGCCCGCGCGTCGCCTCAGGTCAGTCCCGATCCGTCGTCGCCGCCCGTACCGAAGAACGCCTTGAGCTGCTGGCGCCAGCTCTCCATCCGCGCGGGTTTCGGGAGCTTGGTGATCACCACGATCCCTCCCATGAAGGCACCGCCGCGCACACGGACCACGGGGGCGCCGGGCACCCCCGGGCGCGACTTGTCCTCCGCGGTCCCCATCACGGCCGAGCAGTCCACTTGCGCCCCGATGCCTGGCGGAAGGAGAATCTTCGCCTCGCCGAAGATCACGTCGGCGTCGATCTCGATCCCCCCGGGCGGCAGCGCGGCCTCCCGCAGGTCGAGTAGTGCCGAACCGAACATGACGAAGAGGCTGATCTTCCGCGCGGGGACCCACGCGCCCTCCTTCTTCACCTCGGAGAAGAGCGAGAGATACCGCTTCTCGTCCGCGGGGAGACCGCCGCCGGTGTTGGCGAGCGCGTAGAGGGGCGCCGGGGGCGGCACGAGCGGTCCCATGGCCGGAAGTCCCTCGAGCACGGTCCGCAGTTCCCGGCGGTCCGTCGACTTGTAGACACGCTCGAAGCGCGACTCCAGCTCGCCCGTGCTCAGGTGGTCCTGCGCGTAGTGCGCGCAGAGCGCCTGCACGACTTCCTCCCGTTCGAGGTCGAGCGTCACGAGACGACCCTCCCGTAGCGTCCGCGATGATAGATGAGCGGCTCGCCCTCGTGCGCCTGCGCGTCGAGCACCTCGCCCACCACGATCACGTGGTCCCCTCCGGGGTGGCGCGCGTGGATGCGGCACTGCAGCTGGGCGATGGCGCCGTCGATGAGGGGCACCTCCCCGATCCCGCGGACGACCGCGACCCCGGCGAACCGGTCCACGTCCTTCTCCGCGAAGCGCCGTGAGATCTCCTCCTGCCCGCGCGCCAGCAGGTTGACGGCGAGGTGCGTCGCCCGCTCGAGCGGCCCGGCCATGGAGGCGCTCCGGTCGACGCAGACCAGCACGAGGGGCGGGTCCAGCGAGAGCGAGGAGAAGGCGGTCGCCGTCATGCCGTGGTCCGTCCCCTCGGCGTCCCGCATCGTGAGCACGGTGACGCCGGAGGCGAAGCGTCCGAGCGCGGAGCGGAAGCGGTCGCGATCAAGGGGCATCTGCGCGGGTCGGTGCGGGTCGGTGGGAATGCATCGAGTCAGCCCAAGGCGCCGAACGCCAGGAGCGCGACGAGCGCCCCGGCGACGGTCGCGAGGAAGTTCACCGTGTCGTTCGTCATCCAACGTAATCCTCGGGCGTGGTGCGTGCGGTACGCGCAGTGGTGCACACGCCGCTCGGTCCACGTACGGCACTGGTCGCACCACCGTTTCGACTGCAGCGTGGCGCCGAGGACGCTGTCCGCCACGCTGCCAGCCATGGCAGCGAGGAAGACCGCGACGTCGGGGCGGCCGGAGGGGAGGCCAGGGTCCGCCTGGAGGGAACGCGCGACTGCCGCGAAGAGCAGCGCGGCGGCCGCGCTGCCGGCGAACCCCGCGAGCGTCACGCCGCCGGATTCGCCCGGTGCGACGGGCGCTCCGCCCACTACGGAGCGCGGCGTCCCGCCGAAGAGCAGCCCGACCTCCGTCGCCCAGGTGTCCGCGGCGGCCGCGGCCAACGCCCCCATCCCGCCGACGAGGAGCGCGTACTCGCCGCGCAACTCGCCCACCAGGACGAGGATGGTGAAGACGCCGCCGTTCGCCGCCACTTGCACGCCGCGCCGCGCGGCGCCCCCGGAGAGTACCGTGTGGGTCAGCGTGCGCTTCCGCTCGGCGCCCCAGCCCGTCAGCGCGGCGGAGAGCACGAAGTAGGCGAAGAGGAGAGCGGCCCAACCCCACCCCGCGGCGGCGGTGGCGGTCCCGGTCGCGAAGGCCATCCACTGTCCGCTGGTCGTGAGCGCGCCGGCGCGTCGTGCGAGCGCCGCCACGACGGCCGCCACGAGCGCGCCGAGGAGCGCTCGCATGATCCAGGCGTCGGCCGTCTCGGTGAAGGGGCTCATCGCGCCGGTCGCGGGTGGGGCGGACGGGGTGTGCGGGGCGTGCGTGGGGACACGAGGGAGGAAGATATGCGCGCCGTGCGCGGCGCGATTACCTTGCTCCGCGTCCCACCTCCCACCCCCTGATGTCCACGACCGTCGATCCGCTGGTCCCGCTGGTGCTGCTCGAAGCCGTGCGTTCCGTCGACATGCCCGACGGCGAGCTCGAGGCCGAGTTCGTCGAGGAGCTCCGCACCAAGCGGTTCGGGCTCAGTGACACGGTGCTGGCGCAGATCCGCCGCTACAACGACGCCGTGAAGCGGAGCCAGCGCCTGCCGATCGAGGAGGGCGTCGGCATCGCGAAGCTCATCGGCCGGCGGCCGGACGCGGAGGCGGTGTTCCGCGAGGCGGGGCGCGGCTTGGCACGGCAGACCTACGGCCGGATCGCGGCGCCGACGCGCAAACTCGTGCGCGCGCTGCCGACGATGGTCGCGCGTCCGCTCGCCCTCCGGCACGTGCGGCGCATCGGCGCCCGCTACCTCGGGGGCGGCGTGCGGCGCGTGGGCGCGACGATCCTCCTCGATGTCCCGGTCTCGGTCTCGCTCGACGCGGGGCCGCGCCAGACCGGCTGCGCCTTCTACGAGGCGATCCTCCGCGAGCTCATGCAGCTCCTCGTCGGCGGCGTCGGCGCCGTGGAGCACGTGCGCTGCATGTCCCGCGGCGAGAAGACCTGCGAGTGGCGCGCCGAGTGGCGCGCCATCCGCTGACCGCCCCCATCGGAGCGACGATGCTGACGCCGAAGACCCTCCCCGCGTTCCAGGCCGCCCTCACGGAGGCCGGCGTGGACGGCTGGCTCCTGTACGACTTCCGCGGGCTCAACCGGGTGGCCGGTGCCATCCTCGGCGTCGACGGGTTCGTCACGCGACGGATCTTCGGCTGGATCCCGGCGAAGGGCGCGCCGGTCGCGATCACGCACGCCATCGAGCAGGGTCCCTGGAGCGCCTGGCCCTCGGCCTGGCCCAGGCGCGTCTACAGTTCGTGGCGCGCGCTCGAGACGGAGTTGCCGGCGCTAGTGAACGGGAAGCGCATCGCGATGGAGTACTCGCCGGGGGACGCGGTGCCCGTCGTGGACGTGGTGCCGGCCGGCGTGCTGGAACTCGTGCGCGCGAGCGGTGCCGAGGTGGTGACGAGCGCCGACCTCGTCTCGCGCTTCTTCGCGGTCTGGAGCGAGGCTGAGGTCGCCGCGCACCGCCGCAACGCCGAGGTGCTGCGCACGCTCGCGCACGAGGCGTTCGCGCGGATCGGGGCGGCTGCGCGGAGCGGCGCGCCCCTGCACGAGCACGAGGTGATGGCGCAGCTGCACGAGGGGTTCCGCGCGCACGGCCTCGAGGCGGACCACGGACCGATCGTCGCCGCCACCGCGAACGCGGCGAACCCGCACTACCATCCGTCCGCGTCGTCGCCGCGCGCCTTCGTCGAGGGGGACATCGTGCTGATCGACCTCTTCGCCACCGACGGCGGCGGGAAGGGGATGTGGGCGGACCAGACCTGGATGGCGAGTATCGGGGCGCCGAGTGCGCGTGCGCGCGAGATCTGGACCGCGATCCGCGACGCCCGCGACGCGGCGATCGCGCTGCTGCGCGAGCGGCTCGCGGCTGGGGGTCCCGTGCGCGGCGGCGAGGCGCCAAGCTGTCAGAAACCCGGCATCGGCGAAATAGCCAATTTCGATGAAAAGCG
>CAZHAG010000013.1:24050-33615 GCA_964529705.1 uncultured Gemmatimonas sp.
GGCGAGGCGGACGACGCCGCGCGCGCGGTGATCGAGCAGCGTGGGTTCGGGCCGCACTTCACGCACCGCACGGGGCACTCGATCGACGCTCGCGGCCTGCACGGCTCGGGCCCGAACATCGACAACCTCGAGACGCGCGAGACGCGCCTCCTGATCCCGGGCGTGGGGTTCTCGATCGAGCCCGGCATCTACGTCGCGGGGGAGATCGGGATGCGCACCGAGGTGAACGCCTACGTCGACGCGGACGGCCGCCTCGTGGTGACACCGGGCGAGATCCAGCGGGAGCTCGTCGTCGTCTAGTCCGCCGGCGCCGCGTGCGTCCGGCGCGCGGCTACCCGATCGGCACGTAGCGGTCGACCACCATCGCGACGAAGAGGAGCGCGAGGTAGAGGAGCGAGTAGCCGTAGACCCACCAAGCCGGCTTGGCGAACGCCGCGGCGCGCCGCACGCGCCAGACGCCCCAGAGCAGGATGCCGCCGAGGACCAGGGCGCTCGCGAGGTAGACCAGGCCGAAGGCGCCGAACGCCACCGGCAGCACGGTGAGCGCGACGAGGAGCACCGAGTACCACCACATCTGCTCCTTCGTCTCGTGCTCGCCCCAGACGAGCGGGGCCATCGGCACGCCGGCGTTCCCGTAGTCCACCTGCTTGTTGAGCGCGAGCGCCCAGAAGTGCGGGGGCGTCCAGTAGAAGACGATCAGGAAGAGGTAGAACGCGGTGAGGTCCACGCGCCCGGTGACGGCCGCCCAGCCCACGAGGGGCGGGAAGGCACCCGCGGCTCCGCCGATCACGATGTTCTGCGGCGACGAGCGCTTGAGCCAGCGCGTATAGATGAAGACGTAGAAGTAGAACCCGCCGAGTGCGAGCGCCGCGGTGAGCACGTTCACGAAGGTCGCGAGGAGCCAGGTGGCGGCGGTCGCGAGCCCCACGCCGAAGGCGATGACGCTGCGGGCGTGCATCCGCCCGCTCGGGATGGGGCGGAGCTTCGTGCGCGCCATCACGTCGTCGATGTCGCGGTCGAGGTACATGTTCACCGCGTTCGCTCCCCCCGCCATGAGATACCCGCCGAGGGAGACGAGCAGGACGGTCGCGAGGGTCGGCTTCCCGGCGACGTACATCGGGGCGACGGTGGTCACGAGCAGGAGCGAGATGATCCGCGGCTTGGTCAGCGAGACGAGGTCCTGCCAGAGCGTGCGCTCGGCGACGGTGGTGCTCATGAGCGGAGTTCCCCGGCGGTGGGGAGCACGTCCATCTGGATCACGGGGGGGCGCGTGGCGGCGCGCCAGCTCAGCACGAGCACCAGCACGAGCAGCAGGGCGGGGCCGATCGCGAACGCCCATTCGATGAGCGGGCCGCGGGAGGAGGCCGTGCGGAGCACGCGCCGGCTCGAGCGCAGGATCATGCCCTGCGCGACGAGGGCGGCGGCGATGGCGCCCCAGAGCAGGAGCGCCGCCAGGAAGGATGGCATCCCGAAGTATCGCCCGTGCCCCTCCCCACAGGGAACCCTGTGACGTATTATCGGCCGATGCATCCACCCGCCCAGCAGGCCCCGCCGGGTCCGATCCCCGGCCTCCAGCGCAGCATCGGTCTCTGGAGCGCGATCGCGGTCGTGATCGGTTCGACGATCGGATCGGGGATATTCCGCTCCCCCGCGGGGATCGCGGACAAGCTGCCGGGGCCCCTCCCGATGCTCTCCTCCTGGGTCGCGGGCGGCATCTTCGCGATCTGCGGCGCGCTGACCATCGCGGAGGTGGCGAGCGCGCTCCCCCGGACGGGGGGCGTCTACGTCTTCCTGCGCGAAGGGTGGGGGAAGCTCCCCGCCTTCGTCTTCGGCTGGGGCCAACTCGTGATGATCCGCGCCGCCTCGCTCGGCGCGATCGCGATCACGTTCGCCGAGTACTTCTGGCGGGTGATCGGCCGGGACCCCTCGCAGCAGGGGGAGGTGATGACCGTGCGTTGGATCGCGGCCTTCGCGATCCTCCTCACCGGGAGCTTCAACATCGCGGGCGTGCGCGTGGGCGCGACGTTCACGAACCTCACGGTCCTCGCCAAGTACGGCGGGCTCCTCTTCATCATCCTCGTGGCGTTCGCGGTCGGGCTCCCGCAGACGGGGGGACACTACGCGCCGATGCTCCCACCCGGGAGCATCACCGTCTCGGCGTTCGGCCTCGCGCTGGTGAGCACGCTCTGGGCATTCGACGGATGGGCCGACCTCGCGTACAACGGGGGCGAGGTGAAGGACCCGCAGCGCAACCTGCCGCGCGCCCTGATCGGGGGCACGCTGATGGTGATCGGCATCTACCTGCTCGCGAATGTGGCCTACCTGGCGGTGCTGCCGATCGAGGAGATCCGCGTCTCCAAGCTCGTGGCAGCGGATGTCGCGCAGAGGGTGATCGGGCCGGCGGGGGTCGTCTTCGTCTCGGTCACGGTGATGGTCTCGACCTTCGGCACGCTGAACACGGTGCTGTTCACGAGCCCGCGGATCTTCTTCGCGCTCGCGGCGGACGGCCTCTTCTTCAAGCCGGTGGCGGCGGTGCACCCGAAGCTCGGCACCCCCTGGGTGGCGATCGCGCTCACCGCGACCCTGGGCGCGACCTTCGTGCTCCTGCGGAGCTTCGAGCAGCTGGCGGACGCCTTCGTGACGGCCTTCCTCCCCTTCTACTTCCTGGCGGTGGCGTCGATCTTCCGGCTGCGCGGGCGGGCGGACTACCAGCCCTCCTTCCGCTGCCCCGGGTATCCGGTGGTCCCCGCGGTCTTCATGCTGGCCGTCCTGTACCTATTGGGTAACGCCTTCGTGCAGGAGAGCAGCCGCCTCCAGACCATCGGCGTCTTCGCCGTGGTGCTCACGGGTGTGCCGGTCTACTACCTGACGGTGGGACGTCGCAAGAGGGGAGCGGCCGAAGGCTGAACGCGCGCCCCCTTGGACGAACGGGCAGGGAAAGCACTACATTTGTGGCGCGGTTCTCGTGGTGGAATCCAACGGCAAGAGAGGAGAAGCACATGCTCCGTAGTCTTCGTAAGCTGGCCCTGTTCGGCGCCCTCGCAGCGATCGGCACGTCCTTGGCGCCAGCGGTGGACGCCCAGGTCACGACCGGCACCATGCGCGGATCGGTGTCCGACTCGACCGGCAACCCGCTCGAGGGTGCGCGGGTGACGGCGACGCACCGTCCCTCCGGGACCGTGTACGTGGCGACGACGCGCGCGGACGGGCGCTTCACGCTCCCCGGCATGCGCGTCGGCGGCCCCTACACGGTGGAGGCGACGCGGATCGGTTTCGCCCGGCAGGCCAAGGACGACCTGACCATCACGCTCGGCGTCTCGACCGACGTCGAGTTCCGGATGGGGTCGGTGGCCACCACGTTGACCGCGGTGACGGTGACTTCGGTGGGCGGCGAGTTCTCCACCACGCGCACGGGCGCGGCCACCACCGTGGCGACGGAGGCCCTCGAGCGGCTCCCGACGATCAGCCGGCGCATCGACGACTTCACGCGCCTCACGCCGCAGGCGAACGGCTCCTCGTTCGGCGGCGCGGACAACCGCCTCAACAACATCACGGTGGACGGGTCGTACTTCAACAACTCGTTCGGCCTCGCGGGGCAGCCCGGTGACCGCACCGGCGTCGCTCCGATCTCGCTCGACGCGATCGAGGCGGTGCAGGTCAACATCGCGCCCTTCGACGTGCGCCAGGGCAACTTCGTCGGCGCCGCGGTCAACACGGTGACGAAGAGCGGCACGAACGAGTTCTCCGGTTCGCTCTACTACAACACGCGCGACGAGGGACTCGTCGGCACCCGCGTCGGGGGCCAGAAGTTCAACCCCGGCACCTTCGACTTCAAGCAGTACGGCATCCGCCTCGGCGGCCCGATCCTCAAGAACAAGCTCTTCTTCTTCGTGAGCTACGAGGATGACGGCCTCAAGGAGCCGGGGACGACGTTCCTCGCCAACACGGGGAGCCAGCCGATCGGCGGCACGACCACCCGCGTGCGGGCGTCGAGCCTCGACTCGCTGAGCAACTACCTCGCGACGAACTTCAACTACGTCACCGGCCCGTACCAGGGATACACGCACGAGACCCCCTCGGACCGGCTCACGGCCAAGCTGGACTTCTCGCTCAACCAGAAGAACAAGTTCATCCTCCGCTACACCGAGCTGAACTCCAACACGGACGTCCTGCTCTCCAACTCGTCCTCGCTCGGCTTCGGCACGCGCCGGTCGAACCTGAACGGCCTGAACTTCCAGAACTCGAACTACCAGATCCTCGAGAACATCCAGTCCCTGGTCGGCGAGTGGAACGCGCTGATCGGGTCGAACATGTCGAACAACCTGATCGTCGGATACACGAAGAACGACGAGAGCCGCGCCTCGCGCGGGTCCTTCTTCCCGATGGTGGACATCCTCGAGTCCAACTCCGTCTACACCACGTTCGGCTTCGAGCCCTTCACGCCGAACAACGAGCTCCGCTACAAGAGCACGCAGCTCCAGAACAACTTCACGATCTACGGCAACCGCCACGACATCACGCTCGGCGTGAGCTATGAGCGGTACGAGTCGGAGAACGTCTTCTTCCCGGGCTCGCAGAGCGTGTACGTGTACAACTCGCTCGCCGACTTCTACGCGGACGCGAACGGCTATCTGGCCAACCCGGCGCGCACCACCGCCCCGGTGACGCTCAACCGCTTCCAGGTGCGCTGGTCGAACATCCCCGGCCAGACGAAGCCGGTCCAGCCCCTCGAGGTGACCTTCGCCGGCGCCTACCTGCAGGACGAGTGGCGCTTCAACGACGACCTCACCCTCACCCTCGGCGTCCGGATCGACGCGCCGAAGTTCGGCGACACCGGCTTCGCCAACTCCCAGGTGGACGGGTACAGTTTCCGCGATGAGAACGGCAACACCGTGCAGTACTCCACGCAGAAGCTCCCCGACTCGAAGATCCTCTTCTCCCCGCGCCTCGGCGTGAACTGGGACGTGACCGGCGACGGCGTGACCCAGGTGCGCGGCGGCACGGGCATCTTCACCGGGCGCCCCGCCTACGTCTGGATCTCCAACCAGATCGGCAACAACGGCGTGCTCACCGGCTTCGAGCAGGTGAACAACAGCAACACCCGCCCGTTCAACCCCAACCCGGACTTCTGGAAGCCGACCACCGTGACCGGCGCCCCGGCGTCGTCGTACGAGCTCGCCTTCACGGACAAGGACTTCAAGTTCCCGCAGGTCTGGCGCACGAACATCGCCGTGGACCGCAAGCTCCCCTGGAACCTCACCGGCACGATCGAGTGGCTGCTCGGCCAGGACGTGAACGGCGTCTACTACATCGATGCGAACCTGCCGGCGGCCGAGACGGCCTTCAGCGGGGCGGACCAGCGCCCGCGCTGGGTGGTGGACAACTGCCCGACGGTCTCGGGAGTGCAGCACCGCATCAACTGCAACATCACGAGCGCCGTGGTGCTCAAGAACCAGAACCGCGGCAACTCCTGGAACATCGCGGCCTCGCTCGAGCGCAGCTTCGCGGACGGCTTCTACGCGAAGGCCGCGTACAGCTACGGCGAGTCGCGCAACACGGTGGACGCGGGCTCGATCGCGTTCGGCTCGTGGAACAACAACCAGCACGTGTCCGGCCCGAACACCCCGGGCGTCGGCTACTCGGGCACCACGCTCGGGCACCGCTATTTCATGGTGGCCTCCTACACCCGCCAGATCATCCCGGTGGGTCCGACGAGCATCTCGGCCTTCTTCGACGCCCGCACCGGCGGCAACGGGTCGTACGTCTTCGGCGGCGACATGAACGGCGACGGCGGCACCAGCAACGACCTCATCTACATCCCGCGCAACATCGCGGAGATGAACTTCCAGCAGTTCACCTCGTCGGGGCGGACCTTCACGGTCGCCGAGCAGCAGGCGGCGTTCGAGGCCTTCATCCGCCAGGACCGCTACCTCCGCAATCACCGCGGCGGCTATGTGGAGCGCGGCGCGGTGCACCTCCCGATGGTCGCCCGCATGGACCTGAGCATCACCCAGGACATCGTCCGCTCGGTGATGGACAAGCCGAACAAGCTCCAGGTCCGCATGGACATCCTGAACTTCACGAACCTCCTCAACTCGGACTGGGGGCGGAGCTGGAGCTTCACCTCCACGTCGCCGCTCGTGCCGGCGGGTGTCGACGGCCAGAACCGATCCCTCTACCGCATGCGCAACATCGGTACGAGCCTCCTGAGCCAGTCGTTCCAGCGGAACTCGGGCACCTCCGACGTCTTCCGGATCCAGCTCGGGGTGCGCTACACCTTCAACTGATGGCCCACGCCGAAGTCCCGGCGTGACGGAACGGGAGAACGGCCCGGCGAGTCAGACTCGCCGGGCCGTTCTGCATCCCGCCCTCCGCCGGCGCTCGCCGGCGGCCGCGCTGTTCACATGTACGTCGTGCGTGCCTCAGAAGATGCTGAGCTTGATGTACTTCCGCGGGTTCTTCGTGAAGTCCGCCGTGAGCGAGTCGAGCCGCTGGAGCAGCCCGCGCACGTCGCGGTACATCCCGGGGTCGTTCATCAGGAGGCCGGCGGATCCCTCGCTCCCCTCCAGCTTGCCGAGCACGCCGTTGAGCCGGGCGGTCGTCGTGCGCAGGTCGGTCGCTAGCGCGCTCACGTTCCCCGAGGCCTCCGCGAGGGAACTCACGGTCGCCCCCACCTGCGCCGAGTCCACGGCGTTCGCGATGCGCCGCAACGACTGCTGCGTGCGCGTCAGCTCCGCCGATTGCGCGGCGGCGATCTCGCCGAGCGACTCGATCAGCGCGTTGGCGCTCCGCACCGTGGTCCGGATGTCGGCCAGGCCGCCCTGGTCGACCATCTGCTTCCGGAGCGCGCCCGTGAGCACCTGCACGTCGCGCCCGATGGAGTCGACGCGCGCGATCACGTCCCCGATCGCGAGGCTCGGCGGTCCCGCCGGGATCGTGTCGCCGATGGCGAAGGCCTCGTCCGTGGCGATCGTGGGCGTCATGGCCACCATCATGTCGCCGAAGAAGCCGTTCGGGACCACCCGCGCCGTGGTGCCCTTCGGCACCTGGAAGCGCTTGTAGACGCGCAGCGTCACCACGAGGTGACCGTCCCGGCGGATGTCGACGACATCCACGTACCCGACCGTCACCCCGGAGAGCATCACCGGCTGCCCCTGCTTGAGCCCGGCGCCCCAGGGGAACACCGAGTAGACGGGATACCCGGGCGTGAGACCGCCGCGCGCCAGGTAGAGTGAGCCGACGACCGCCAGCGCCAGCGCGGCGGTCGCCACGATGCCCACGAGGACTTCGTCGCGTCGTTTCATCCTTGAAGGTATGGTGCGAGGAAGATGGCCGTGACCGCATCGAGGATGAGGATCGCGATGGACGAGATCACGACGGCCTTCGCCGTGCTCTTCCCCACGCCCTCGGCTCCCCCGAAGGTCATATAGCCCTCATACGTGCACAAGAAGGCGATGGCCGCGCCGAAGAGCGTGGCCTTGATCAGGCTGTAGGTCACCTGGAACTGGTCGTACCCCAGCCGGACCCCTTCCATGAACTGGCTGTACTGCACGTCGGTCAGCAGCACCGAGGCGAGGAGCCCCGACACCACGCCGAAGACGTCCGCGAACACCGTCAGGATCGGCAGCATGATCGTCGCCGCGATCAGCCGCGGCACCACCAGGTACGCCACGGGGTCGTAGGCGAGCGTCTCGAGCGCGTCCACCTGCTCGGTCACCCGCATCGTCGCGATCTCCGCCGTCATCTTGGCGCCCACGCGGCCGGCGAGCACGAGCCCGGTGAGAAGCGGCCCCGTCTCCAGGATCACGATCTGGCGCGTCGAGAGCCCGACGATCGAGAACTGGATCCCCGGGAAGAGCTGGTAGCGCATCTGGATGGCGATCACGCCGCCGATGAACGCGGCGACCATGATCACGAGCGGGAGCGAGTCCACGCCGATCGCGCGCATCTGGTGGAACACCTGCCCGCGCCAGGTCCGCCCCTCGCCGAGGGCCCGGCGGATGTCGCGCAGGAAGAGCACCCGCCCCCCGACGCCCGCGAGGAAGGTGAGGGTCGTCTGCCCCATGAACCGGAAGAACTGCAGTCCCGATCGCTGGACGACCGGGTACGACGCGGTGGGGCGGTGAGGCACGCTAGGTTCGGACCTTGAGGAGGAGCACGGAGCCGATCACGGCGAAGAGCGTGCCGGGAAGCCAGGCGGCCACCTCCGGCTTGATGATCCCGCCCGCACCGATCGCCTGCGTGAGCTGGAGCAACATCAGGAATATAACCGTGATCGCGAGGCTCACCCCCACGCCGAACGCGGTCCCGCCCCGCTGCGTGCTGGTGGCCAGGGGAGCACCGATGAGCATGATGATGAAGCAGGTCGCCGGGATCGCGAGCTTCAGCATCCGCTCCACGCGCAGCTTGTTCACGTTCGTGCCCGAGCGCTCCATCGCCGCGATGAAGCGCCCGAGGTCGCGATAGCCCATCTCGGCCGGGGCCTTGGGGTTGGCCATCAGGCTGCTCGGTGCCTCCGTGAACCGCGCGTCCGTGAGCGAGTCGAACCGCACCGTGACGTTGGAGAGTGTGTCCGGGAGGATGTGCATCACGCCGTCGCGGAGCATCCACCCCTCGTCCTCGGTCCAGGACCCCTCCTTCGCCGCGATCACGTACGTCGGGTAGTCCGGCCCGAGTCCCTTCCGCTCGATCTCGATCGCGCTGAGCGTCGCCTCCTGCACGCTGGCGTATCCCACCTTGTAGACGCGCCCCTCCTCGGCGGCGTACGCGAAGTTCGACCGCTTGTCGGCGTTGCGGAACACCTTCTCCTGCAGGAGCTCGAGCCGCCGCGCGTTCAGCGGCGGCACGAGCTCGGCGAGGATGAGCCCGAACCCCGTCGCGGCGAGCGAACCGACGGCGATCGGGGCGATGAACCGGTGGAAGCTCACCCCCGACGCCTTGGCCGCGGTGAGCTCGCTGTGCCGGGTGAACCCGCCGATGGTGAAGACCGTGGCGAAGAGCACGGCGGCCGGCAGCACCAGGAACATCGTGTCGGGCACGCCGTACAGGTACGCGAGCAGGATGTCCGCGATGGGGAGCTTGCGGCTCAGGTAGGCGTCGAGCTTCTCGCTCACGTCGATGATGATCACCAGGGCCGGGAAGCCAAGCGCCGTGGCCGCGAGCACCTTGGTGAACTCGCCGAGCACGTACCGGTCGAGCGGACGGAGGATTCGCATCAGGCGCGCCGCCGGCGGAAGCGATCCCGCACGCGGTTCCACCACTCCATCGTCTCGCTCCCGCGCGAGGTCGATCCCTCGCTCCCCAGCCGCGCGATGAGCAGGAGCCCGATGGAGGCGAGGAGGATGTTGGTGCTCCACATCGCCACGCCCGGTCCCACCAGGTCGCGGTCGGCGAGCGCCTCGCCGCCGAGCAGGCCCACGTAGTAGAGCCCGAACACGGCCAGGCTCACGCCGATGGTGAGCCCGACACCCCCGCGTGGGAACCGGAGCGCGATGGGCGCGCCGAGGAGCACGAAGACGAGGCAGGCCGTCGCGATCGCGAACTTCTTCTCGATCTCCACGCGGTA
>CAZHAG010000013.1:33715-38987 GCA_964529705.1 uncultured Gemmatimonas sp.
CGAAGACGAGGCAGGCCGTCGCGATCGCGAACTTCTTCTCGATCTCCACGCGGTACGTGTCGATGTTGGCCTGCGCGATCTTGAGTTCGAGCGCCATGCCGGCGAGCACGGAGGGGTCGGCTGGCGGGGCGTCGAGCTGGCGGGACGCCGGGTCCTGCGCGGCATCCTGCGCGGCATCCTGCGCGGCGTCCTGCGCGGCGTCCTGCGCGCCGTCCTGCGCGCCGTCCTGCGCGCCGTCCTGCGCGCCGTCCTGCGTTGCGAGCATGCCAGGCATGGCCGCGACCGCGTCCCGCGGGGTGAGCAGGGTGAGCACCCGGTTGACCGCCACGCAGTAGAGCCCTCCGATCCCTCCGCTCACCGCGGGCGCCCGCTCCGCCCGTACGCCGTCCGCCTCGGCGATCCGCAGCCGCACCCACGCCGAGTCGCGCTGGGCGGTGGACTCGCGCACGCGGTTCATCATCTCGCAGACGGACATCTCGCGGTCCGACTTGTAGTACATCCGGTCCTCGTTGCGCTCGAGCCGCGCCGCGACGCCGCGCACCCGGATCACGTCCTCGCGGAAGAAGCTGCGCTGCAGGCGGCTGGGATCGGTGTCGCCGAGCTCCGTCATCGAGCCGTCGTAGAGGCGCAGGATCAGGTCCTCGCCGGTCGCGTTGAAGGCCAGGACGCCGCTGTCGGCGACGATCGTGCGGCGCTTCGTCGGCACGCTCAGGTCGTAGATCGTGACGTCGCGCAGCTGGTTGGTGCCGGAGGCGATGCGCCCCGCGCGCAGGAAGAGCTGCCGCGCGACCACCTCGTTGATGACCTGCTCGCTGAGCGCCAGCGTCGGCTTCACGCGGGCGATGTCGGACTGCAGCGTGGCGAGCCGGTGGTTGGCGCGCGGCAGCACCTGGTCGTTGAACCAGACCATGAAGAGGGTGAGCACACTGGCGGCGAGGATCACCGGGACCATGAGGCGCCGCGCGCTCACCCCGCTCGCCTTGAACGCCGTGATCTCGTTCTCCGCCGCCAGGCGCGAGAAGGCATGCAGCGTGGCGACGAGCACCGCCATCGGCAGCGTCATCGCCAGCGTGAAGGGGATCGAGAGCGAGAGGAACTCGGCGATGACCGTCCAGGGGAGCCCCTTGCCCACCAGGTCGCCGAACCGCTTGGCGACGAAGTTCAGGAGGAGGAGCGAGGTCAGCGCCGAGAGGGCGAAGAGGAGCGGACCCGCGTGCTCACGCAGGATGTAGCGGGTGACGATCTTCACGCAGGCGGGTTCGGGGCGCGGTCACGCATGGGGATTCGTATATTCCACTGGGCGTCGGGGACGGGGCAAGGCCGCGGTCCTGTGGTTACCCCGCGGCGGCGCATTGGTTTGGCTCCCTTCAACCCGAGTGACCCGGTGCTTCCTGTGCCCTCCCGCCGTCCCCTCCTGCTGGTCGGCCTCTGCTCGGCCCTCGTCGCCGGAGCCGCCGCCTCCTGCGGCGGGGCTGACGCTTCCTCCCGCGAGATCCCCGGCGCTGTCACCGGGTTCGACGGGGCGCTCGCCCTTGAGCGCGTGCGGAAGCAGGTGGCGTTCGGACCCCGGGTCCCCGGGACCGCGGCGCACCGCGCCATGGGCGACTGGCTCGTCGAGGAGCTCCGCGCGCGCGCCGACACCGTGATCGTGCAGGAGTGGACGCACACGACGGCGGACGGGAAGCGGCTCCCGATGCGCAACATCCTCGCACGATTCCGCCCGACGGATCCGCAGCGCGTGCTCTTCCTCGCGCACTGGGACAGCCGCCCCGTCTCCGACCGCGCCCTCGACCCGTCGCAGGCGCAACTCCCCGTGCCGGGCGCCAACGACGGGGGCTCGGGCGTCGCCATCCTCCTCGGAGTCGCGGACGTGCTCAAGCAGCAGGCACCCTCGACCGGGGTGGACCTCCTGTTCACGGACGGCGAGGACTGGGGGAGCTTCGACACGAACACCGACGTGCTCATCGGCGCGCACTACTTCGCCGAGCACCTGCCCGAGCCTGGATATGCGCCCCTCTTCGGCGTGCTCTTCGACATGGTGGGAGACGAAAAGCCGGTGTTCGAGCAGGAGGGGCACTCGGTGCGCGGCGCGCCCGAGGTGGTCCAACGGGTCTGGTCAACGGCGCAGCGGCTCGGCCATGGAGCGGTGTTCACGAACCGGATGGGGATCGAGATCACGGATGACCATGTGCCGCTCCTCGCCAAGGGGCTGCGGGTGATCGACGTGATCGACCTCGACTACCCGTGGCACCACACGCCCGAGGACACGCCGGACAAGGTGTCGCAGTCGACGCTGCAGATCGTCGGCGATGTCGCCGTGACCCTCTTGAGGGACCTCGCGAAGTAGCGATGAAGCGCGTGACATCGCAACAACATCGGAACATCAACACGCCACTATAAGCATAGCGCGGCGATCGACTTCCCGGTCCGCGGTCGACGCAGGATCGCGGCGGAAGGCCGCGCGCCGGACCGCGATGAACGGGTGCCGAGCTCGGAGTCCATCGAACCCAGGCTTCGGCGTGCCGACGCCCGCCGAGCATCGCGCCCTCCTGTTCGTCGCCGCGGTCGCGGCACTCGGCGTCGCCGTCCGTGGGGTCGCGTCGCTGCGGCCGGCGGAGGCGCCCCCTGCCGACCGAGCGGCGCTCGCGTTGCAGATCGCGCGAGTGGACTCCGCCATCGCGGCCGGTGGCCGGCGACCGACGCCGCGCACGTCGGCGTCGGCGGCGGACCGTCCCTCGGCGGACCGCGCCTCGGCAAGCACGTCGGCAACGCGCGAACTCATGGTCGACCTCGATGTCGCGGCCGCTGCGGATCTCGAGCGCCTCCCCGGGATCGGTCCAGCGCTCGCGGCGCGCATCGTGGAGGAGCGGGCCGCGCACGGCCCGTTCGGATCGCTCGAGGGTTTGCAGCGCGTGAAGGGGATCGGTCCCGCACTCGCCCGACGGCTGCAACCGCATGTCACGTTTTCGCTTCCGCCTCGTCCTACGGACGCGGAGCATTCCGCTCGGAGCGGTGGTCGTCGTCCTTGACATCGTCGCCTCCCGCCGGACACCTTCGTCTCTTCTCCACCCCCGGCGGCGCCCTGCTCGCTGCCCGGGATCCGTCGCACCGCCATCTTCCGTATCCATGACCTCTGCAGCGACCACTGGCAGCGTGCGGATCGGTGACCTCCTCGTGAAGGAGGGGCTCATCTCACGCGAGCAATTGCAGAAGGCGCTGGACGAGCAGCGGCAGAGCGGCACGCGCGTCGGCTACAACCTCGTGAAGCTCGGCTACCTGCAGGAGAACGAGCTCACGCGCTACCTGGCGCGGCAGTTCAAGATGCCCGCCGTGGACCTCTCGAAGTTCGAGGTCGACCCCAAGATCGTGAAGCTCGTGCCGGCCGACCTCGCGGTGAAGCACCTGGTGCTCCCGCTCAAGCGTGACGGTCGCACCCTGACGGTCGCGATGGCGGACCCGAGCAACCTCGGCGTGATCGAGGACCTCAAGTTCATCACGCGCTACGACATCTTCCCCGTGATCGCCGGGGAGTTCACGCTCAAGAACGTCGTCGAGAAGCACTACGAGTCGAACGACGTGCAGATGTCCGCCCTCCTCTCGGAGATCGAGGGGATGGAGACGGAGGGCGACGTCGAGGTCGTCGAGGACACGCAGGAGGAGATGTCGGCCACCGCGCTCGCGGCGGCCGTGGACGACGCGCCCGTGGTGAAGCTGATCAACGCCATCCTCACCGACGCGGTGAAGCGCGGCGCCTCCGACATCCACTTCGAGTGCTTCGAGCATGAGCTCCGGGTGCGCTACCGGATCGACGGCGCGCTCTCCGAGGTGATGAAGCCGCCCAAGAAGATGCAGCCGGCGCTCATCTCGCGCTTCAAGATCATGAGCGCGCTCAACATCGCCGAGCGGCGCGTCCCGCAGGACGGGCGCATCAAGCTCAAGATGGGCAAGAAGGTCATCGACTACCGCGTCTCCACCCTCCCCACGCTCTTCGGCGAGAAGGTCGTGCTCCGGATCCTCGACAAGGGGAACCTGACGCTCGACCTCGAGAAGTTCGGCATCGAGCCGCGCGCCGAGAAGGAGCTCATGGAGGCGGTGTCGAACCCGTACGGCATGGTGCTCGTCACGGGTCCCACGGGCTCGGGCAAGACGACCACGCTCTACAGCTGCATCTCGAAAGTGAACTCGGTCGACACGAACATCATGACGGCCGAGGACCCCGTGGAGTACAACCTCTACGGCGTGAACCAGGTGCTGGTGCGGACCGAGATCGGGATGACCTTCGCCGCGGCGCTGAAGGCGTTCCTGCGGCAGGACCCGAACATCATCATGGTCGGCGAGATCCGCGACCTCGAGACGGGCGGCATCGCGATCAAGGCCGCGCTCACCGGCCACCTGGTGCTCTCGACGCTCCACACGAACTCGGCCGCCGAGACCGTCACGCGCCTCCTCGACATGGGACTCGAACCGTTCAACGTCAGCTCGGCGCTCAACCTCGTGCTGGCGCAGCGCCTGCTGCGCCGGATCTGCAGCAACTGCAAGACGACCTACAAGCCGGACGAGGTGGAGCTCGAGGCCGCCAAGATGCCGGCGACGATGACGCTCCGGGAACTGCGCTTCACGGAGGAGGCGATCAAGGACATGATCGCGCGGGCGCCGAAGGACGCCGCCCCCCTCCTGGCGAAGGTCACGCCCGACACGACGATCGCCGAGATGCCCTTCTTCAAGGGGAAGGGGTGTGACGCCTGCGCGGGTTCGGGACTCAAGGGACGGCAGGGCGCGTACGAGGTGATGTTCATGACGCCGAACCTGCGGAAGCTGATCCTGCAGAACGTCGGGGCCGCGGAGATCAAGGACGCCGCGATCGAGGGCGGGATGCTGACGCTGCGGATGGACGGCCTGATCAAGGTCTGGAAGGGCATCACCACGCTGGAACAGGTCGTCCGCGAGACGAGCGCCTAGGCGCCCGCCTCAGTTCCCTCCACGCCACGCCGCGTTCATGACCGCTCCGACGTCGAACCTCCCGCAGAACCAGGCCGCCCAGGTCAACCTCCGCACCCTCCTCGAGGAGATGCTGGAGCGTGGCGCGAGCGACCTGCACATCACCACGGGGGAGCGTCCGATGCTCCGCATCGACGGCGACATCCAGCCGTCGAAGCAGGACGTGGTGCTGCACCCCAAGGACACGCTGCAGCTGGCGTACTCGGTGCTCACCGAGACGCAGAAGAAGCGCTTCGAGATGGAGGACGAGCTCGACTTCTCGTTCGGCATCCAG
>CAZHAG010000014.1:0-4943 GCA_964529705.1 uncultured Gemmatimonas sp.
GATCAAGACGCCGCGGGTTGGCCGCTAGAGTGCACGGGCGACCGTGCGCCGAGAGGAATGATCGTCCGGGGCCGCGAGGTCCCGACAGAACCCGGCTTACAGGCGGGACCGAACAACGGCTGGTGAGAGGTGGTAGGTGTGAGGTGGGAGGGACCGACGGTCCGCCCAGGCTCCGCCTGCCACCTTTCCCGTTCCCTCTGCGTGGAGTGCCACTCGGGATGCTCATTCGACGATTCGCGGTCGCTCTTGCCGTCGGCTCGCTCGCGCTGTCGGGGTGCGCGTCCGCCCCGCGGTCCGCGCAGCCGCGCCCCGGCGCGCCCAGCCCGGCGAGCGAGCCGGCCGACCGTGAGCCGCGCTGGATCCTGAGGCTCGCGACCACCGCGCGCACGCACGAGCTGCACGTCACGGCCACCCTCGTCTCGCGCGTGGATTCGCTCGAGCGCGTCGACACCCTGCGCGCGACGGCGCGCACCACCTGGACCTTCTCACCCGCCCCCACCGCCGCTGCCGGCATCCCCGCCCGCATCGCGGGGTCGCTCGTGCGGTACTCCGTCGGCGTCGGTGGGGAGGCGGAGCCGGCGACGCCCGCTGGCCTCTCGCTCCCGGTCGTCTACGCCGCGGAACAGGCCTCGCCGGACGTGCAGCCGCAGCTCACGCTGCCCCGCGACGACGACTGTGGCGCCACCGCGGCCGCCGTCGCCGCGCTGCGCGAGCTCTGGGTCTCGCCGCCGGACACACTCTTCGTCGGGCGCGCCTGGGCCGACTCGGCCCGCTATCTCACCTGCCGGGATTCGATCCCGCTCTCCGTGGAGACGGTGCGCCGTTTCGTTGTCGTCGGCACGAAGCGCCGTGGCGACACGACCGTCGTCCTGGTCGAGCGGCAGTCCACGAGCAGGATGTCGGGGAGCGGCACGCAGTTCGGCGAGCCCCTCGACATCACCGCCGAGGGCACGGGCACGATGGTCCTCGAGCTCACGCTCGACGGCTGGGTGGTCGGGGGCGAAGGTGAGGCCGTGCTGCGGATGGAGATGCGCGGACGCCGGCGGTCGCAGCAACTGGAGCAACGCGCGCACATCACGATCGTCGCGCCCTGACCGCGCGCGCCCGGCTCAGTCCACCAGGCGCAGGGGCATCAGGAGGCAGAGGTACTTCGACGCGTCGCTCCACCCTTCCGGCTCGAGCGTCGAGGCGCGCTCCGGCGCCCGGAAGGTCATGCGGACCTCGTCCGTCGGCATGTAGCGCAGGATCTCGAGCAGGTAGGCCGCGTTGAAGCCGATGTCGAGCGGGTCGCCGTCATAGCGGATCGGGAGCTCGTCCTGCGCCTCGCCAAGGTCGGGCGTGCTCACGGAGAACTTCAGCATGCCGGCGTTGAACGACAGGCGGATCCGGTGCGTCTGGTCGGATGCCACCACGCTCATGCGCTTGAGCGCGCTCGTGAACGCGGCCTTGTCGAGGATCGCGTACTTGTCGTTGTCCTTCGGGATGACCTGCTCGTAGCCCGGGTACGGGCCCTCGATCAACCGCGTGAACACCGAGGTGAAGGGGGAGCGGAAGCCAAGGTGGTTCTCCCCCTGGGCGACCTCGAGTTCCTCCTCCGCGGCGAAGAGCCGACGTATCTGTTCGAGGGCCTTGGGAGGGATGATCAGGTCGGACTTCTGGCCGCCGCTCACCGGCACTTCCATCTTCGCGAGGCGGTGGCCGTTGGTCGCGACCATGCGCATGAGGTCGCTGCGCAGTTCCCAGAGCACCCCGTTCAGGATCGGGCGACTCTCCTCGGTGCTGGCGGCGAACGCCGTGTGCCCGATGAGCTTCTGCAGCTCTCCCGACGGGATGCGCGCGGCCTTCTCGAACTGCACCGCGGGAAAGCTCGGGAACTCCGACTTCGGGAGACCGAGCAGCTTGAACTTGGACCGCCCGCACTCGAGCGTTATGCGCTGGTCCCCCGTGGCCGAGATCTTCACCGGCGCCGGCGGGAGCTCGCGCGCGATCTCGCTGAGCTTGCGCGCCGGGATGGTGATCGCGCCCAGGCCCTCGACGTCCGCCGTCACCTCGGTGCTCACCGCGATGTCGAGGTCCGTGCCCGAGATGCGGATCCCCTTGTCCGAGGTCTGGACCAGGAGGTTCGCGAGCACGGGGAGCGTCGTCTTGTTTGGGACCGCGGGAGTCACGGCTGCGAGGCCTTCCTGCAGCTTCTCACGCGTGATGGTGAAGCGCATTCGGTGGCGGACCGAGGACGGGAATGTGTGGAACGGGGGCGGAAGCTTCTATCTCTAAAGCTGAATTACTCTATCCGTAGTAGTAGTAGCAAGGTGTGGAATGTGGACGAACGCCCGAACCGCATGTCGCGGCGCATCATCCGCTGCTGACCTCATGTGCGCTGGCAGTGGAGGGATTGTGGAGCACGGTGGAGCACCTGCGCCGGCGCGGATGGCGCGTGGGGAACATGTGATTCAGGTGGAGTGCCTGACCGTTTCCCTCACCTTGTCCACACGACCCCGGAACTCCGCGCTTTCCTTCATCATCGCCGTCACCCGGTCGAGCGAGTGGATGACGGTCGAGTGGTCCCGCCCGCCGAACGCCTGGCCGATCTCGACGAGCTGGAGGCCCAGGACCTCTCGAGCGAGGTACATGGCGACCTGACGAGGCACCGTGAGGTTCTTGGTGCGCGTCTTGGACTGCATCCCCTCGACGGTCACGCCCCATTCGCCGGCCACGCGCTGCTGGATCTGGCCCATCCGATCCTGGCGCTCGGAGCGCACGGGGCCGCCATCACTCGAGCGCAGCTTGTCGCGCAACGCCTCGCGGGCGAGGTCGACGGTGATCACGCGGTGCTTCAGCGAGGCGTAGGCGAGGAGCTTGATGATGGAGCCCTCGAGCTCGCGCACGTTCGACTGCACGTGGTCCGCGATGAAGTGCAGCACGTCGTCGGGGATCGTGTGCTCGAGGTGGTCCATCTCGGCCTTGCGGCGCAGGATGGCGATGCGGTGCTCGAGGTCGGGCTGGCCGACGTCGGCGACCATCCCCCAGGCGAAGCGCGAGGCGAGGCGCGCCTCGAGCTTGGGGATCTCGGAGGGCGGGCGGTCGGAGGTGAGGACGATCTGCCGCCCCGCCTCGTAGAGCGCGTTGAACGTATGGAAGAACTCCTCCTGCGTGGAGTTCTTGCCGCCGATGAAGTGCACGTCGTCCACGAGGAAGAGGTCGGTCTCGCGATAGCGACGGCGGAAGTCGTGCATCGCGCCCTTGCCGATGGACGTGATGACGTCGTTGGTGAACTGCTCGGTGGTGATGTAGGTGACGCGGGTAGCGGGGGCGCGCCGGATGATCTCCTGCGCGATCGCCTGCATGAGGTGCGTCTTCCCGAGGCCGGTGGGGCCGTAGAAGAAGAGGGGGTTGTAGGTCTTGCCCGGCGCCTGGGATACCGCCATGGCGGCGGCCGCGGCGAGGTCGTTGGACTTGCCGATGACGAAGGTATTGAAGGAATACCGCTCGTTCAGCGAGCTGAGGGTGACGTTCTGAGGCGCCGATTCTGGCGCGATGGTGGGCCGCTCCTGCCCCTTTACTGGTACGAACAGGTCCATCTGCGACCGCTGCACCCGCTCCTGCTGCACCCGCAGCGCGATCTTGACCGGGTGGCCGATCGCAACCGGGGCCAGCGATTCCAGGATCGCCGCGTGCCGCCGCTCGTTCCACTCCACCGAGAACTGGTCCGGGGCGTTGAGGGTGAGTGCCTCACCAGAGAACTCGGCCGCGGTCAGCGGAACGAGCCAGGTCTCAACTATGTGATCCGAGAGCTCGGTGCGCGCCCGGTCGAGGAGGCGCGTCCAAACTTCGGTGGCGGTGAGGGACATTCCGGGCCGTGCGGGTGGCGTACTGCTGTGGAAATCTGGTGGGGGGTCGAAGCTACCCCCGCCGTGTGGACAAGTCAACGCTCGTGACTGCAAGCCAGACGCAACCGGGCACTGCGCTGGGTTGACCTAAGCGCTGGGCGCGGATACGTTTAGCGGTCTGCACACAACGCTTTTTCAAGCCTTTTGGAGCTACGATGGGGAAGCCGACTTACCGCCCGCGCAACAAGCGTCGCATTCGGACGCACGGATTCCGCGCGCGCATGGAGACCAAGTGGGGACGCGAAGTCCTCAGCCGCCGCCGCAAGAAGGGACGCAAGCGGCTCACGGTGAAGCTGCCGTCCAAGTACGCTGGCGCCTGAGACCGCCCGCCGTTTTCCGCCAGCTTCGCGGCTGACGCGAACGGCGGATCTCGAGGCGGTGCGCCGCGATGGGAAGCGATTCCGAACCACGCATGTGGAGGTTCGGTTCCTCGCTTCCCTTTTGCGTCACCCCCGCGTGGGGTTGATCGTGCCCAAGCACAAGCAGACGGCGGTCGCGCGCAACCGCGTGAAGCGGCGGTTGCGCGAGTGCGCGCGCCTGGAGATCCTCCCGGCACTGCGCCTGCGCGCCGAGCACGAGGCGCCACTCGACGTGGTGCTCCGGGCGGCGCCGTCGGCGTACGCCGCGGGAGGTCCGGCGCTGCGCGCGGATGTGCGACGCATCGCCGAGCGACTGGGGCGCGCGCCATGAGCACCCTGCTCATCCTCGTCGTGCGCGCCTACCAGGTGGTGCTCTCGCCGCTCCTGCCGGCGGCGTGCCGTTATCATCCCACCTGCTCGCACTACGCGATCGAGGCGCTCGAGAAGCACGGGGCGCTCCGGGGTGGCTGGCTGGCCGTGAAGCGGATCGCGCGTTGCCACCCCTTCCGTGCCGGGGGATTCGACCCGGTGCCCGACCCACCTTCGCCGCACACCCGAGATGGATAAGCGTTTCTTCCTCGCGCTCCTGCTAACCGGCGCCGTCGTCGTCATCACGCCCGTGCTCTTCCCGCGAGCGCCGATCGCCACGCCGACCGCGGTGGTGGATCCGGCCTCCGCACCTGCCGCCGGGACGCAG
>CAZHAG010000014.1:5043-18285 GCA_964529705.1 uncultured Gemmatimonas sp.
GCCGGCGCGCCGGCGCTGGCCGCGCCCGAGACGCTCACCGTCACGAACCCACTCGCCACCTTCGCGTTCTCGACGCGTGGTGCCGCCCTCCTGTCGGCGGAGTTGCCGCGCTACCAGCAGCTCAGCGCCAGCGCCGGGACGGTCGTGCTCGAGAACGGCCGCACGCCGATGCTCCGCTACCGGCTGATCGCCGGCGGTGACACGATCGCGCTCGACACGGTGCCGTTCACGGGCACCAAGGAGGTGAGTGGCGATCGCGAGAGCCTCACGTTCACCGGCGCGCTCGGTGCCGCGCGGATCACGGTCCGCTACGCGCTTGCGGTGGACAACTACCTCGCCGACGTCGCCTGGCGCGCCGAGGGCCTGCCGGAGCCGGCCTTCCTGCTCACCGACCTCCCGACGGGCTTCGCCTCCCAGGAGTCCGACACCACCGAGGACGAGCGCCACCTCGCATACGCGATGAAGCCGGAGCGGGGCGGCGCGGAGCGCATCGACTTCCGGAAGCCCGACCCCGGGGAGCGCCTCCTGCAGCCCGGCCCGCTCACCTGGGCGGTGGCCAAGAACAAGTACTTCCTCGTCGGCGTGCTCGCCGCGGACAGCGCGCCATCGCCCTTTGCCGAGGTGCAGGTGACGGGCGCCGTGCGTGTGAACAAGGTCGCCGTGAATGCGGCGGCGACGGTCGTCTCGCCGCTCCCCGCGGCCGGGATCCGCTTCGAACTCTTCGCCGGCCCCCAGGAGTGGGAGCGGCTCGTGGCCATGGGACGCGAGTTCGAGAACGTGAACCCGTACGGCGGGTTCATCAGCGGCGTGGTGCAGCCCTTCGCGACCATCGTCATGCGCGTGCTGCTCTGGATGAAGCGCACGCTCCAGATCGAGTACGGCTGGATCCTCGTGATCTTCGGCGTGGCGATCCGGCTCGCGATGTGGCCGCTCAACAGCCGGATGATGCGCTCGAGCATCCAGATGCAGCGCATCGCACCGCTGGTGCAGGCGGCGCAGAACAAGCACAAGGGGGACCCCGAGAAGCAGCGGGAGGCGGTGATGAAGGTGTACCAGGAGGCCGGTGTCTCGCCCTTCGCGGCGCTCTCGGGCTGCCTGCCGATGCTCCTGCCGATGCCGATCCTCTTCGCGCTCTTCTTCGTCTTCCAGAACACGATCGAGTTCCGCGGCGTCTCGTTCCTCTGGCTCGCCGACATCTCGCTCAAGGACCCGTACTACATCCTGCCGCTGGCGATGGGGCTCTCGATGTTCGTGCTCTCGTGGGTGGGGATGCGGAACGTGCCCCCCAACCCGCAGACCAAGATGATGGCGTACCTGATGCCGATCGTGATGACGGTCGCGCTGCTCAACTTCGCCTCGGGGCTCAATCTCTACTACGCGGTGCAGAACCTCGCGGCGCTCCCGCAGCAGTGGCTGATCGCGAACGAGCGCGCGAAGACCGCACCTGCCACGCCGGGCACGGCGGTGGCCGCCGCCGCGCCTCCAGCCGCCGATGGGGGCGCGCGCAAGAAGCGTTGACGTCCGCGGCGACCTGATCGCCGCGGTGGCGACGGCCCCTGGGCGCGGCGCCCTCGCCGTCGTCCGGATCAGCGGGCCCGGTGCGGCTGCCGCCGCGGCGCGCGTGCTCACCCCCTGGCCTCCCGCGCCCCGCCGCGCCACGCGCGTACGCGTCCACGCCTGCGACGCGCCGTCCGAGCCGCTCGACGACGCACTCGCGACGCACTTCCCAGCGCCGGCGTCCTTCACCGGCGAGGACGTGGTGGAGCTCTCCGTGCACGGCGGCCGCTACGTGACGGCCGCGGTGCTCGCCGCGCTCGTGGAAGCGGGCGCGCGTCCCGCGCTCCCGGGGGAGTTCACGGAACGCGCCGTGCGCAACGGGAAGCTCGACCTGCTCCAGGCGGAGGCCGTGGCGGACCTGATCGACGCACGCTCGCGTGCGATGCACCGCGCCGCGCTGCGGCAACTCTCCGGCGCGCTCTCGCACCGCCTCGGGGCGCTGCGCGACGCGCTGCTCGAGGTCGAGGCCCTGATCGCCTACGAGGTGGATTTCCCCGAGGAGGACGACGGCCCGCAGCCCCGTGCGCGCGCGAGCGCGGCCGCCGCGCGCGTCATCGTGGAGCTCGACGCGCTCCTGGCGACCCTGCCCCGCGCCGAGTTGGGACGCGACGGCCTCACGGTGGTGCTCGCCGGCGCGCCGAACACCGGGAAGTCGTCGCTGTTCAACGCGCTCGCCGGCGACCCGCGCGCGATCGTGAGCGAGGTCCCCGGCACCACGCGCGACGCGCTCGAGGTGCTGGTGGACCACGCGCCCTGGCCCCTCCGCCTCGTGGACACCGCCGGGCTGCGCGCGAGTGACGACGCGGTGGAGCGACTCGGCATCGAGGTGAGCGCGCGCCGGCTCGCCACGGCACATCTCGTGCTCGTCTGCGCGGAACGCGACGCGGACCTCGAGCGCGCCTGCATGGAGGTGGCGGCGCTGAGCGCCGCGCCGCGCATCGCCGTGCGCACCAAGAGCGACCTGCGCACGGACGGTATGGGACGCGCCGCGCGCGCCACCGGAGAAGCGGAGGGTCTCGCGCCGCCCACGGCGCTCGCGGTCGTGGAGGTGAGCGCCACGACGGGAGCCGGACTGGACGCGCTCCGTGCAGCGATCACGGGCGCGATGGCCGCGATCACCCCCGACCCCGACGAGGAGCTCCCCGTGGTGACGCGGGCGCGACAGGCCGCGGCGCTCCGCACCGCCCGCGAGGAGGTGGTCGCGTTCACGCATGCGTGGGAGGCGGGCGAGCTGCCGGCGCCGGTGGCCGGCACGCACCTCCGCGCCGCGGCGCACGCGCTCGACGAGCTCCTCGGCGGCATCGACGTGGACGACGTGCTCGACCGCGTGTTCCGCACCTTCTGCGTGGGGAAGTGAGGGGCGGACAAGACGACGCGCGGCCGGCCCCGGAGCCGGTCGCGCGCGTCCACCTAACGGTGCGCTCGGTGGTTATGCCGTGCGAGCGGCCGCGTCGGTGATGTGCATGATCTCCTGTGCGTCGGCGCGGAGCGCCCACGCGATCCCCTTCTCCGCGATGACGTCCTCGACGAGCTTGGCGCCGAGCCAGTAGCCCGAGCGTTCCGGCAGGATGTGGCGATGGACGGTGCGGGCCTCGTCGCTCATGCCGCCCGAGAGCCAGCGCAGGCGGAGGCCGAGCCCCGTGCGGTCGAGGTCCTCGGCGACGGCGCGCGTGAGCACGGACTCGAGCTCGCGCACCCGCGCGTACTGCCGCCGCTGGAAGCCGTAGTACTCCCAGGGCGCATGCCCCGGGCTGAGGAGGCGCGAGGCGTGCACGGCGAGCCCCTCGTTGACGAGGTGCTCGCGCAGCGTGGCATGGCGGCCCGAGTCCCAGTATGAATAGAAGCCGCCGGCCGCCGCGACGACGCGGTGGAGCTCGGCGCGGCTCGCGGGCGAGGTGTAGCGCACGCAGTGGGCGATCTCGTGCGCGAGCCACATCGGGATGAGCTCGGGGTCGAGGCCGAGTCCGCGCGAGCTCGGGTTGGCGACGCTCGTGAAGTGCTCGAGGCAGACGAAGGCCATGCCGCGTCCGTTGACCACCAACTCACCGGCGTTCGCGGCGCCGACGCCGGCCATGAGCACCACGTCGATGGTGGAGTCGATCGCGAAGAGCTCGGTGCAGGCGGACTCGGCCTGCTTGGCGAGCGCGACGACGTCGGTGCGCTCGAGCATCGTCTGAAGGTCTGCGCGGTCGGCGCGGACGGTCTCGCGGACGACGTCATTGAAATGCGGCCCGGCGGGCTCGATGACGTAGTTGTGCCAGTACGCCGCCAAGATCTGGCGGTGCGCCTCGAAGTAGCGGTGGTATGCTGCGACCGGGTCCGCGCTCTGGAGCACGGCGAAGAAGTCGGGCAGCAGGTTGATCAGCATGCAGTGGGGGAGGGGCGTCGTGCGATCAACGGGGCGGCCAACGGGACGTTCACCGGGCGAGGCATCACGGGCCGAAGGATACGACCCATCGTGATTCCAGACAAGAGGACGCGATTGCAAGCAAATCGCGAAGGGTCAGCCGATGTCGAGGATCGTGACCGGGTGCAGCGAGTGCCGTCGGCTCTGCGCTCGCGACGGCGGTTCGGCGGGAGCTCGGGAACTCAGCGCGTCCCGAAGAGCCGGTCGCCCGCGTCGCCGAGGCCGGGGAGGATGTAGCCATTCGCGTTCAGCTCACGGTCGAGCGCCGCGGCGAGGATCTGCACGTCGGGGTGCGCCGCGTGCAGGCGCTTCACGCCCTCGGGAGCGGCGACGAGGCAGAGGAACTTGATGCGCGTCGCGCCCGCGCGCTTGAGCGAGGCGACCGCGTTCGCCGCGCTCCCGCCGGTGGCGAGCATCGGGTCGAGGAGGAAGAAGTCCCGCTCGGCGGCGTCGCCCGGCACCTTGAAGTAGTAGTCGACCGGCTCGAGCGTGTCGTGGTCGCGGTAGAGCCCGATGTGCCCGACGCGCGCCGAGGGGACGAGCTTGAGGATCCCCTCGACCATCCCGAGTCCCGCGCGGAGGATCGGCACGAGCGTGAGCTTCTTGCCCGCGACGCGCTGCCCGGTCGTCGTCTCGAGCGGCGTCACCACCTCGGCGTCCTCGAGGGCGAGGTCGGCCGTGGCCTCGTACGCCATCAGCATCGCGATCTCGTCGACGAGCTCCTTGAAGATCTTCTTGGGCGTCGCCTGGTCGCGCAGCAGCGTGATCTTGTGCTGTACGAGGGGGTGCGAGACGACCGTGAGCCCGGGGAGCGGAGGGGTGGTGAGCATGGGCGACAAGCTAGTATCTTCGGCGCCATGAAAGAATATCAGGCCGTCATCGTCCGCCTCACGCGCCACGGCCGCGAGGACGAGGACGCGCTCACGGACCTGTTCAACGAGCGCAGCCGCGGCGGCTGGACGCCGACGACGATGTCGCAGCACGACCTGCGGCTCACGGTGATCTTCGAGCGCGAGGCCGAACCCGAGCGCTGATGCGACTCCAATTCGTCGGCGCGGCACGCGAGGTCACGGGCTCGGCACACCTGGTGCACCTCGACGGGCGGACCATCCTGCTCGACTGCGGGCTCTTCCAGGGGCGCCGCAGCGTGGTCGGCGAGAAGAACCGGCGGCTCCCCTACGCCACCGACCGCATCGACGCGGTGGTGCTCTCGCACGCGCACATCGACCACGCCGGACGGATCCCCTTCCTGGTGAAGGAGGGCTTCCGCGGCCCGATCCACAGCACGGCCGCCACGCGCGACCTCTGCGAGGTGATGCTCGCGGACTCGGCGCACATCCAGGAGAAGGACGCGGAGTTCCTCCAGAAGCGGCACAAGGAGGTCATCGACCCGCTCTACGCCCTGCGCGACGTCTCCACCGCGATGACGCAGATGCGCCCGCACCAGTACGGGGCGCGTTTCGAGGTCGTGCCCGGCGTCTGGGCGCGCTTCACGGACGCCGGCCACATCCTCGGCTCCGCCTCGGTCGCGCTGGAGTGGGAGGAGGGAAGCGTCACGCGGCGCCTTGGGTTCAGCGGGGACGTCGGGCGCTCCGGGCTCGCGATCATCCGCGACCCCGAGCCGCTGGCGGACGTGGATTGGATGATCATGGAGTCCACCTACGGCGACCGGGACCACACGAGCGTCGAAGGCGCGCGCGCGACGCTCGCGCGCGTGGTGCGGGAGACCGTGGGGCGCGGTGGGCGCGTGCTCATCCCCGCGTTCGCGGTCGGCCGGACCCAGGAGCTGCTCTACAACCTCCACCAGCTCACGCTCGCGGGGGAGATCCCGCGCGTGCCGATCGTGATCGACAGTCCGCTGGCGTCGGAGGCCACCGCGGTCTTCCGCGAGAACACCACGATCTTCGACACCACCGAACCGATGGTGCGGGTGCACGACAAGGATCGCGCGGCGATCTTCGACTTCGACCTCGTGCAGTTCACGCCGGGAGTCGAGGACTCGAAGGCGATGATGCGTCGCTCCGGGCCGATGATCGTGATCGCCGCATCCGGGATGGCCGAGGCGGGGCGCATCCTGCACCACCTCGCGCACAGCGCCGGCGACCCGCGGAGCACCATCCTCATCGTCGGCTTCCAGGCCGAGCACACGCTCGGCCGTCGGATCGTGGAGCGGCGCGAGACGCTCAAGGTGTTCGGGGAGGAGGTCCCGCTGCGCGCCGAGGTCGAGGTGATCACCGGCTACAGCGCGCACGCGGACCGTGCCGGACTGCAGCAGTGGCTCGCGGCGGCGCGCGCGAGCTCGCCGCGCCTGCAGGACGTCTATCTCGTGCACGGCGAGCCGGGTGCGCAGGACGCGCTCGCCGCCCAGCTCTCGGCAGGGGGCTATCGCGTCACCGCGCCCGAGCCGGGCACCGTTGCCACGCACTAAGGGGACGGACCGCGCGGCGCGCGTCCTGGATGCGGCGCTCGCGCTCGGCGTGCGCGGCGGGGTCGGCGCGCTGAGCCTGCAGGCCATCGCGGCGGAGGCGGAGGTGAGCAAGGCGCTCCTGCTCTACCACTTCGCGGACAAGGCGGCGTTGCTCGAGGCGCTCGCGGTGCGGGTGGCGGGGCAGAATGCGCGTCGGTTGCGCGAGGCCTCGCGCCGAGGGCAGGCGATGGCCGCCTGGCGTGCGCTGCTGCTCGATCCTGCGGCACGCGGGGAAGCGGCGCTCCTCGGAGCGCTGATGCTGGAGCAGGACATCGCGCCCTCGCGGGTGCGGGGCGCGCACGTGGAGCGCGAGGCGGCCGCGACGGCGCTCGCGGTCGCCGTGCTCGGCGACGTGGTCCTCACGCCGCGCGTGCCCGATCCGGCGCTCGGGCGCCTGCTGCTTCGCCAACTCGACGGGCTCGCCTGCGCCGGCGCATCCATGGATGCCGCGGCGCTCGACGCCGAGCTCGACACCTTCGCGCTCGCGCTCATCGGACTCGGTCGCTGAGGCGTACCCTCCACCCGGTCACCTCGGTAGCTTCCGCCGATGCCCGAGAAGCCCCGACGCTCCCTGCGCCGTCGCGTGAGCCTCCTGGTGGTCGGAGCGGCGCTGCTGCTGTGGGCCGTCTCCGCCGCCGGGGTGCTCTGGGTCGCGAGCCGTGACCGCGCCGCGCCCGCCGATGCGATCGTCGTGCTCGGGGCCGCGCAGTACCGCGGGCGCCCCTCGCCGGTGCTCCGCGCACGTCTCGACCACGCCGTAGGGCTCTACGCGCGCGGGATGGCCCCGCGCCTGGTGCTCACCGGCGGGATCGCCGAGGGGGACCGGGAGAGCGAAGCCGCGGTGAGTCGCACCTATGTGCTCGCTGCGGGCGTCCCGGACTCGTCGATCCTGCTCGAGAACGAAGGGCGCACCACCGGGCAGTCCCTCAGTGCGGTGGGCCGGCTGCTCGACGCGCGCGGGCTGCGCCGCGTGGTGCTCGTCTCCGATCCCTTCCACCTCTTCCGCGCCTCGCTCGTCGCGCGGCGGCAGGGACTCGAGGTGCTGACCTCGCCGACGAGTGTGACCGGGGTGTGGGGCCGCGTGTTCCGGCAGCCCGGCTACCTGCTGGGGGAGACGTTCAAGGCGCCCCTCGCCGCGGTGGTCGACTGGTGACGAGCGCCGTGCGACCGCCGCTGCCGGCGACGCGGATCCCGGTGGACCAGTACGAGCTCCCGAACGGGTTGCGCGTGGTGCTCTCGGAGGACCATGCGATCCCGGTGGTCGCGGTGAACCTCTGGTACCACGTGGGGTCGGCGAACGAGCGGGAGGGGCGCACCGGGTTCGCACACCTCTTCGAGCACATGCTCTTCCAGGGGAGCGAGAACGTCGCGGCGAACGAGCACTTCGAACTGGTGCAGCGCGCTGGGGGCACGCTCAACGGGTCGACCTGGCTCGACCGCACGAACTACTTCGAGACGATGCCGTCGCACCAGCTCGAGCTCGCGCTCTGGCTCGAGGCGGACCGGATGGCGCGACTCCTCCCGGCGATGACGCAGGAGAAGCTCGACACCCAGCGCGACGTGGTGAAGAACGAGCGACGCTGGTCGGTGGACAACCAGCCCTACGGCACCTGGTGGGAACGCCTTCCCGCACTCTGCTTCCCGCCCGAGCATCCGTTCCATCACTCGCTGATCGGCTCGATGGACGACCTGAGCGCGGCGAGCCTGGAGGACGTGGCGGAGTTCTTCCGCACCTGGTACACGCCCGACAACGCGGTGCTCACGGTGGCCGGCGACTTCGAACCCATCGCGGCGCGCGCGATGATCGCCCGGCACTTCAGGCCGATCGCGCGCGGCTCGGGGCGTCCGCCCCTCCGCGCGATGGCCGTGCCCGGGCAGTTCGGCGAGTGGCGGCGCGAGGTGGTGCCGGACGCCGTGGCGGCGCCCCGCGTGTTCCTCGCGTTCCGCGTGCCGCCCTTCGGCGCCGAGGGGTGGCACGCCGCCAGCCTGCTCGCGGCCGTGCTCGGGGACGGGGAGGGGAGCCGGCTCACGCGCGCGCTCGTGCGGGAGCAGTCCGTGGCCACCAGCGCCAGCGCCTACACGTTCGATCTCTCGAAGGGCGCGGACCTGCTCATCTGCGATGCGACCGCCCGGCCCGGCGTCTCGGGCGAGGCGCTCGAGGCCGCGATCGTGGCTGAGGTGGACCGGGTGCTCGGCGAGGGGGTGCGGCCGGCGGAGCTCGCGCGCGCGCTGGCGCAGCTCGAGACCGCCTGGCTCACGGGGCTCCAGTCGGCGGCCGCGCGGGCCGACAAATTGTCGCAGTTCGCTACTTATTTTGGCGAGGCCGACCTGGTGAACGGTGAGCTGGCCCGGTACGCCGCGGTGGACGCGGCGGCGGTCAGCGCGCTCGCGACGCGCGCGCTCGTGGTGACGAACCGGGCGTCGCTCGTGTACGTGCCGGCCACCGCCGGAGACGCGGCGCAAGCGGCGGCGGGGGGCGCGTGAGCGTCGCCTCGCGTCCTCGGCCCGGTGTGGCGCGCCCCTGGGAGTTCCCGGAGGTGGAGCGCGCGACGCTCGCGAACGGCGTGCGCGTCGTCGTCGCCCCGATGCCGCGACTCCCGATCGCCACGGTGCTCGCGCTCGTGGACGCGGGAGCCGTGCTGGACGACGCCGGGCGCGAGGGGGCGGCCGCGCTCACGGCGCGCACACTCCTCGAGGGCGCCGCCGGACTCGACGGTGCGCAGCTGATGGATCGGTTCGAGGCCCTTGGCACCTCGCTCGCGGCGACCGCGGACTGGGATACCTCATCGCTGCGGATGACCGTGACCACCTCGCGGCTGGAGGAGGCGTTCGCGCTCTTCACGGATGTGCTGCGCGCGCCGAGTTTCCCCGCGCGCGACGTCGCACGCCGGCGCGACGAGCGGATCGCCGCGCTCGCCCAGGAGCTCGCGGAGCCGCGCGGGCTCGCCGACCTCCGGTTCGACGGATTCCTCTATGACCGCACGGCCCGCTACGCGCGGGCGACGGACGGCACCGCCCGCAGCGTCCCGCGGCTGGATGCGGAGGTCGCGCGCGCCTTCCACGCGGCACACTACCGTCCCGCCGCGACGACGCTGATCGTCGTGGGCGACGTCTCGCCGGGGGAGGCGCGGGCGCTCGTCGAGCGTCGCCTCGGGGACTGGCGTGGAGCGGCCAATGCGGGAACGCCCGTCGGCGCTGCCGTTGCGGCCGCGGTCCCGGCGCACGGGGATCCCGCGCGTCCCGCGCACGCCGCGCGGCGCACCGTCGTCGTGAACAAGCCCGGCGCGCCGCAGTCGGAACTGCGCGTCGGTCATGTCGGGGTGCCACGCACGCACCCAGACCACCTGCCGATCGTCGTGATGAACGCGATCCTCGGCGGGCTCTTCTCCTCGCGCATCAACCTGAACCTGCGGGAGCGGAACGCGTTCACGTACGGTGCGAACTCCGCGTTCGAGTGGCGGCGCGGGGCGGGGCCCTTCGTGGTGAGCACCGCGGTGAAGAGCGAGGTCACCGCGGATGCGTTGGCGGAGATCCTGCGCGAGATCGACGGGATGCGCGCGGCGCCGCCGAGTGCGTCGGAGGTGGAGCTGGCGACGGAGTACCTGGCGGGCGTGTTCCCGATCCGGTACGAGACGACGGCCGCCGTGGCCGGCGCGCTGGCGGCGGCCGTCCTCTACGCGCTGCCCGACGACTGGTTCTCGAGCTACCGCGCGCGCGTCCGCGCCATCACACCCGCGCTCGTGCACGCGGCCGCGGTCGCGCACCTCGATCCCTCCCGACTGCTCGCCCTCGCCGTCGGCGATGCAGGAACTATTACGGCACCGCTCGACGCCATCGGCCTCGGAACGCTCGAGTCGCATCCGGGCGACCACGATCCCACGGAGCAGGCATGAGCGAACGGCCCGGACGCATCGACGGCAGCAGGGTATGGCAGCACCGGTTCCTCGACGCGCACCTGGACCGCGTGCGGTTCCCCGACGGATCGGAGGGGGAGCAGGTGCTGATCCACCACCCGGGCGCATCGGCCGTGGTTCCCTTCCTGAGTGACATCCAGGGGAAGGACCCGCAGGTCCTGCTGCTCAAGCAGTACCGCTACGCGGTCGCCGACACGCTCTGGGAGATCCCCGCGGGCCGGCTTGAGCCGAACGAGGCGCCGCTCGCGTGCGCACATCGTGAGCTGAAGGAGGAGACCGGCTGCACCGCCGCGCGGATGGAACTCCTGACCTCGATGTGGACCACCCCCGGGTTCACGAACGAGAAGATCCACATCTTCATGGCGTCGGAGCTCACGCGAGGCTCGGCGAACCGGGAGTCGGACGAGTTCATAGAAGTGGTCCCGACGCCGCTCACCTCTGCGCTGCGGATGATCGAGGCGGGGGAGATCACGGACGCGAAGACGATCATCGGGCTGCTTTTCGCGGCTGGATTCCGAGCCTGAGGATTCTCCCGGCAGCGAATCAGGAGTCAGCGTGTCCTCTATTGAGGACGGAATTCTCTCGCCAGCGAGACATCGGGGCACATTAAGAGACGATTAAGGTGTTATCTGACAACGACTTACGAGCCAGCAACCACTGGCACACCCCCTGCATCCAAATATCAGCGAAGATTTGCCGCTGTACTCCTTTGGATGGGAGGGGCCGATGGGAACCGCCGCTCGCGCCACCGCTCGGAAGATCCAGTTCCGCACGCTCGTCGACCTTGAAACGCTCGATGATGGCGCTTTGGTGTCTGAATACTTGGCTGGTCAGACCCGCGCCTTCGACGCGCTGGTGAACCGCTACCAGACCCGCCTGCTCAACTTCATCTATCGAACGGTCGGCGACCGTGAACGCGCCGAGGACCTGGTCCAGGAGGCGTTCATCCGCGTGCACCGCCACCTCGCGCGGTTCGACCAGTCGAAGAAGTTCTCGACCTGGATCTACACGATCGCGTCGAACCTGGCCAAGAACGAGCTCCGGAACCGCTCGCGGAACCCGCTCGTGCTCTTCCAGGCGATGACCGCGGGCTGGGAGGACGAGGAGCGCCCCCTCGAGTTCGAGGACAACTCCTATCGCCCGGACGACCTCTACCGGAAGCGGCACATCCGCTCGTTGGTGGAGAACACGGTCGCCCAGCTGCCGGAGCATCACCGCCAGGTGTTCGTGCTCCGCGAGCTCGAGGGGAAGTCGTACGAGGAGATCGCCGAGATCACGCACTGCAACCTGGGCACCGTGAAGTCGCGGTTGAACCGTGCCCGCAGCTCCTTCGCGGAGATCATCGAGCCGGCCCTGCAGTAGTACGGTTGGAAGGGGGGTGGGACCTCCGACACCACGCAGGCCGGAACGCGGAACGTCCTCCCGGGGTATCGGGAGGGCGTTTCGTAATTCCACTGGTCCCTGCTGGTCGCCCAAGCTCGGTCACGGGTCTCCCCCACCCCCTCCCGATGCGCTGCTCCTCCTTCCGTTCCCAGCACCTCGCGTGGCTCGACGCGTCCCTCTCGCCTCGGCTCGTGGTGGAGATGCGCGCCCACGCCGACCACTGTCCGCGCTGCCGTCGCTTCGATGCGCTCCTGCGGACGGGACTCCTGCTCGCGCGACACCATCGGCCCCTCGCTCCCTCGCGGCAGTTCCGCTCGACGCTCGCCACGCGCCTCGCCGCCGAGTCGAGCCGTCCGTCGGCGGCTATATTGCGGACGTATGGCTCCCGCGACCATGAAGGCGCTCAAGGCCTCGCTCGAGAGCGGCCGGTTCGATCCGGCCTATCTCTTTCACGGCACGGATGACTTCCTGAAGGAGGAGAAGGTCCGCGCGATCGTCGAGCGCGCGACCGACCCCTCCACGCGGGACTTCAACCTCGAGATGCTCCGCGGCGGCGAGTGCGATGTCGCGGCACTCTCCTCGGCGCTCGAGGCGCTGCCGATGCTCGCGGAGCGCCGCGTGGTGATAATCCGCGATCCGGCCGGCCTCAAGAAGGTGGCACGCGACCGCCTCCAGCAGTATCTCGAGCGTCCAGCGGCCGACCTGCTGCTGGTGCTCGTGGTCCCCGCCGGCACCAAGCCGGACGCGGCGCAGCTCAAGGCCTGCACGGGCGTGGAGTTCAAGGCACTCGGCGAGGACGACCTGCAGAAGTGGATCGCCCACCAGGCGGAAACCGCGTGCGGGACGTCGATCGAGCCGGCGGCGGCCGCGCTGCTCGCCGAGTACGGCGGGAACGACCTCGCACTGCTCGCAGGCGAGCTGCGGAAGCTCTCGGCCTTCACGGACGGCGCGCCGATCGACCGCGCGGCGGTGGAGGCGGTGACTGGCGTGCGTCCCGGGCACACGATGGGCGACCTGCTGGACCGGGCCGCGGCGCGGGAGACGACCGCCGCGATCGCGCTGGTGGAGGAGGTGCTCGCGCAGCCGAAGGTCTCCGCGGTGGTGCTGGTGATGGCGCTCGCGGCGCAGACGCTCGCGATCGGGTGGGGCGTGGCGGCGCGCGCGCGCGGACTCTCCGCGTCGCGCCTGGAGAGCGAGTTCTTCGGGCTGCTCAAGGAGGCGGGGAACGTGTACACCGGACGACCGTGGGGCGAGGCGGTGAAGTGCTGGGCGCGATCGGTCTCGAAGTGGAGTGCGGCCGACATCGACCGCGCGCTGCCGCACCTGCTCGCCGCGGACCGTGCACTCAAGGACACGAAGGTCTCGAGTGAAGGGCAGATCGTGACCTCGCTCCTTCTCGCCATCACGCCGGTGGCGTCGGCGCGGAGGGCGGCGTGAGCGCGCGGCGGAGCATTGCGCCACTCGGCATGCACCACGTCATGCGCCGCGTCATGCGCCGCGTCATGCGCCGCGTC
>CAZHAG010000014.1:18385-19998 GCA_964529705.1 uncultured Gemmatimonas sp.
CGTCATGCGCCGCGTCATGCGCCGCGTCATGCGCCGCGTCGTGCGCTTCATGGCCGCCGCGGCCGCCACCTTCGTTTCGCTCGCCGCGGCGCCGGCCGCGACTCACGGTGCGTCGGTCCTCAACGCGCAGACCGCGCCGGCATCGGCGGTCTCGGCGGCATCGTCCGCGATGACGCCCGCGGACTCGGCGGCGCTCGCCGTCTTCCGTCGCGCGCAGCGGCTCGTGAACGACGGGCAGGGTGCGGAGGGGCGCGCGCTGGTGGACTCGGTGCTCAACGCCGCCGAGCCGCGGTCACGCGAGGAGGCGGAAGCGCTCTTCTGGCGCGCGACGCTGGCCGAGTCCTGGGATGCCGCGCAGAAGGACTATCTGCGGCTGATGCTCGAGCACGAGCGGTCGCCGCGTGCCGGCGACGCGATGCTCCGCCTGGCGCAGGGCGAGGCGGCGCGGGGGGACCGCGATGCCGCGCTGAGATATCTGGAGCGACTCTCGCGCGAGGCGCCGGACAGTCCCGCGCGCGCTGAGGCCGGGCTCTGGCAGGGCCGGCTCCTGCTCGAGCGCGGGTCCCGTACGCCGGGGTGCGCCGTGCTCCGGACGTCGCGACCGTTGCTCAAGCCGGGCTCGGTGGAGCTCGAGAACCAGTACGACTATCTCATGCGTGCGTGCCCCGACTCCGCGACGCTCGCGGCGGAAGAGGCCGCGGCCGCTGCGGCGCCCGCGGCGGCACCGCCTCCCGCGCGCCAGGCGGCGCCCCGGTCCGCGCCAACCTCCGCACCGACATCTGCACCGACCTCTGCACCGAGCGCCGCACCTCCGTCACGCGGAGGGAACTGGTCGGTGCAGGTCGCGGCGATGAGCACCATGGCGGAGGCGAACGCGATCGTCGAACAGCTGAAGGCGAAGGGCTACGACGCGCGCGTGGACACGCGCACGGCGCCGTTCCGCGTGCGCTTCGGCCGCTTCCCGACAAGCGCCGCCGCCACGGCCGCGTCCGAGGCGTACAAGCAGAAGGAGCGCGCCGACGCGTTCATCGTCCAGGTGCCGCCGGGGTGACGAAGGAGGGCTCGACCCCACTGATGACGCAGTACCGGGAGATCAAGGCGCGGCATCCGCACGCGATCCTCTTCTTCCGGATGGGCGACTTCTACGAGATGTTCTACGAGGACGCCGAGCTCGCCGCGCGCGTGCTCGACCTCACGCTCACCTCGCGCAACAACGGTGGTGCGGCGGAGGTGCCGCTCGCCGGCGTCCCCGTGAAGGCGGCCGCGGAGTACCTGCGGCGGCTCGTGCAGCAGGGGTATCGCGTCGCGATCTGCGAGCAGGTGGAGGACCCCAAGCTGGCGAAGGGGATCGTCAAGCGTGCGGTGGTGGAGACGGTCACGCCCGGCGCGGCGTTCAGCGACGACCTGCTCGACGGGAACCGGAACAACTTCCTCTGCGCCGTGGTCGAGGGTGGGGAGGAGACGGGGATCGCGGCGGCGGACCTCTCGACGGGTGAGTTCCGGCTGATCCGCTGCGCGCCCGCGGACGCGGACGCGGCCCTGGCACGCCTCGCGCCGCGCGAGGTGCTCGTCGTGGCGGGAGCGGGAGGCGCGCGGGCGCGCGGCGCCTCCGA
>CAZHAG010000014.1:20098-34610 GCA_964529705.1 uncultured Gemmatimonas sp.
GCGAGGTGCTCGTCGTGGCGGGAGCGGGAGGCGCGCGGGCGCGCGGCGCCTCCGAGTCGTCGGCCGAATCGTTCGCCGCCTCACTCGGCGCGCTCGTGACGCCGCGCGAGGCGTGGGAGTTCGACGCGGCGCTCGCGACCACGGCGCTCGCCGAGCAGTTCGAGGTGGGGTCGGTGGAAGGGTTCGGCATCGGCGCTGCGGATGCCATCGCGGTCGGCGCGGCGGGTGCGCTCCTGCGCTACCTGCGCGAACTGCAACCCGGCGGCCTGCCGCACCTCGCGCGCCCCACCGTGGAGCGTCCGGGCGGCACGATGCCGCTCGACGAGATGACGCGCCGAAACCTCGAGCTGGTCGAATCGCTCCGCGCGACCGACGACACGAGCGGCACGCTCCTCGGCGTGCTCGACCGCACGCTCACGCCGATGGGCGGGCGGCTCCTCCGGCAGTGGGTGCTCGCGCCGCTCACGGACCGCACCGCGATCGACGCGCGTCTCGACGCGGTGACCGCGTTCGTCAGGGAGGCACTCGCGCGCGGCGCGCTCCGCGAGGCCCTCGAGGGCGTGCGCGACATCGAACGACTCGGCGGTCGCACCGCGGCGGGCCGCGCCACGCCGCGTGACCTGCGCGCACTCGGCGACTCGCTCTCGCGACTCCCCGAGGTGGCGCGCGCGCTCAAGCAAAGCGGTGGCGGCGGCACGCTCGCGGGTGCGCTCGAGGCGATCGCCGAGGCGTGGGACGACGCGCCGGAGCTCGCCGGCGAGATCCAGCGCACGCTCGTCGCGCGCCCCCCACTCCAGTTCGGCGAGGGGGAGACGATCGCCGCCGGGATCGACGGCGAGCTCGACGAGCTGCGCGCGATCGCGACGGGGGGCAAGGACGCGATCGCAGCGCTGCAGGCGGAGGAGCGCGCACGCACGGGGATCGGGTCGCTCAAGGTCGGCTACAACCGGGTGTTCGGCTACTACATAGAAGTCACGAACGCCAATCGCGACGCCGTGCCGGCGGACTACCAGCGCCGACAGACGCTCACCGGCGCCGAGCGGTACGTGACGCCCGCGCTCAAGGCGTTCGAGGAGAAGGTGCTGCACGCGACCGAGCGGATCGACGCCCGTGAGCGGGAGATCTTCGAGGCGTTGCGCACGCGCGTGGGGAGCGCCATCGGCCGGCTGCAGGCCATCGCGGCGCGGATCGCGCAACTCGACGTGCTGGCCTCACTCGCCGAGGTCGCCGCGCGCGAGGGGTACGTTCGGCCCGTGGTGGACGACGGCGAGGCCCTCGAGATCGTGCGCGGGCGGCATCCGGTGGTGGAGCGGATGATGCCGCGCGAGCGCTTCATCCCGAACGACGTGACGCTCACGCCGGACGCGCGGATGATCATCCTCACCGGCCCGAACATGGCGGGGAAGAGCACGATCCTCCGGCAGGTGGGGCTGCTGGTGCTGATGGCGCAGATGGGGAGCTACGTGCCGGCCGCCTCGGCGCGGGTGGGGATCGCGGACCGGGTGTTCACTCGCGTGGGGGCGAGCGACAACCTCGTGCGGGGCCAGTCCACGTTCATGGTGGAGATGTCGGAGACGAGTGCGATCCTGCACACCGCCACGGCGCGCAGTCTCGTGCTGCTCGACGAGATCGGGCGCGGCACCGCGACCTGGGACGGCCTCTCGATCGCCTGGGCGGTGAGCGAGCACCTGCACGAGCGCGTGGGGTGCAAGACGGTGTTCGCGACCCACTACCATGAGCTGACGCAGCTCGCCGATGAATTCGTATCAGTACGAAACTATAACGTGGCCGTGCAGGAGGTCGGGGACCGGATCCTCTTCCTTCACCGGCTGAAGCCGGGGGGCGCGGACCGCTCCTATGGCATCGAGGTCGGGCGGCTGGCGGGACTTCCCCCGGCGGTGATCGCCCGCGCGCGCGCGCTGCTGCGCGTGCTGGAAGGGGAGCAGATCGTGCCGTCCCTCGCGGGGGCGCAGCCGGGAGGTCCTGGCGCGCCGCAGTCCACAGGGCGGGGAGCGACGCCCGTCGCTGCGCAGCTCACCTTCTTCGCGCCGGCGGAGCCGGACCCGCTCGTCGAACGTCTCCGCGACGTGGACGTGAACGCGCTCACGCCGCTCCAGGCGCTGGCGCTCCTCGGCGAGCTGGCCGAGGCCGCGCGCGCGGCGGATGGGACGGACGGCGCGTCCCCTGCGCTGGTCGCTCCCCCCTCGGGCCGGACGTAGATTCGCCGCAGCGCCCTTCACCATCACCTGACGCAATGACCGACCATCCGCGCCACCGCCGCCCGTACGCGAACGTGCTCGAGACGATCGCCTGGACGCCGCTCATCCGCTTCTCGCGCGTGACGCAGGGGATCCGCACGCCCGTCTATGGCAAGGCGGAGTTCTTCAATCCCGGCGGCTCGGTGAAGGACCGCATCGGGCTGCCGATGATCGAGCAGTTCGAGAAGGAGGGGAAGCTCAAGCCGGGTGGCACCATCGTCGAGGGGACGAGTGGGAACACCGGTGTGGGGCTCGCGATCGCGGCGGCGCTCAAGGGTTATCGGTGCGTCTTCACCATGCCCGACAAGATGTCATCGGAGAAGGTGCGACTCCTCAAGGCGTTCGGCGCCGAGGTGATCATCACGCCGACGGCCGTGGCTCCGGACCATCCGGACAGCTACACGTCGATGGCGAAGCGGATCGCGAGCGAGACGCCCAACGCGGTGCTCGCGAACCAGTTCTACAACCAGGTGAATCCCGAGGCCCACTATGCGACCACGGGCCCGGAACTCTGGGAGCAGACCGAGGGGAAGATCACGCACTTCGTGGCCGGCGCGGGCACGGGGGGCACGATCACCGGCGTGGCGCGCTACCTCAAGGAGAAGAACCCCAAGGTGCAGATCGTCGGCGCCGACCCGGTGGGGTCGATCCTCGCCGAGACCTGGCGGTCGAGCGGTGCCTCGAAGCCGGCGGGCGCGCCGTACAAGGTGGAGGGGATCGGCCAGGACAAGATCCCGGGGACACTCGACCTCGCACTGATCGACGAGTTCCAGACGGTGAGCGATCGCGATGCGTTCTCGATGGCGCGCCGCCTCACGCGCGAGGAGGGGCTCTTCGTCGGCGGTTCGGCGGGGCTGATCGCGCACGCGGCACTCAACGTGGCGCGGCGCATCAACGATCCCGCGGCGTGCGTGGTGACCGTGCTCTGCGACACCGGCGAGCGCTACCTCTCCAAGGTGTTCAACGACGAATGGATGCAGGAGAACCAGCTCCTCGACGCGGAGAAGATGACGCTCGGGCAGCTGCTCGGGGCGAAGGGTGGGGAGATCCCCGCGCTCGTGAGCGCCACGCCCGGGATGTCGGTGCGGCAGGCGCTCGGGCTGATGCGACTGCACAACGTGTCGCAGCTCCCGGTGATGGACGGCCCGAGTTGCGTGGGCTCCGTGAGCGACGGCACGCTGAGCGTGCGCGGCATCGAGGACACCAAGGTGCTCGAGCGGTCGGTGAGCGACGAGATGGACGCGCCCTTCCCCGTGGTGGATGCGACGATGCCGGCGGACGCGGCGGTGAAGATGCTGGGCCGGAACAACCCGGCCGTGCTGGTGCGCGACCAGGGCACGGTGCAGGGGATCCTCACGCGGTCCGACCTGCTGCAGTTCCTCATGGCGCGCTGACGTGCGGATCGCCGTGATGCTGGGCGGGGCGTCGTCGGAACGCGAGGTGTCGCTCTCGAGCGGCCGTCGCGTGGCGGCCGCGCTCCGCGAGCGCGGGCACGAGGTGGCGGAGCTCGACCCGCATCCCGACCCTTTCGCGGTGCTCGAGGAGGCGCGGCGGACCGAGGTGGTCTGGCTCGCGCTGCACGGGGGCACGGGGGAGGACGGGACGATCCAGGCGCTGCTCGACCTCGCCGGGATCCCGTACACGGGGAGCGGGCATCTCGCGAGTGCGCTCGCGATGGACAAGGACCTCTCCAAGCACCTCTTCCGCGCGGCGGGCGTTCCCACCGCCGACTGGTGGATGGCGCGCGCCGGCGAGCCCGAGGAGTGGCGCACGGAGGCGTACGCGAAGCGGGCGTTCCTCACGCTCGGCACGCCGATCGTGGTGAAGCCCTCCAAGCAGGGTTCGACCGTGGGGCTCTCCATCGTGAAAGCGACGCAGGACCTGGCCGCGGCCGTCGCGGAGGGGTTCTTGCACGACGACGAGGTGATGCTGGAGTCGTACGTGCCGGGGCGCGAACTCACGGTCGCCGTGCTCGGGGGACGCGCGCTCCCGGTTGGCGAAATCATCCCCAAGCACGAGATTTACGATTACGAGTGCAAGTACACGGCCGGGATGGCGGAGGAACTCTTTCCGGCGCCCCTCCCGCCCGAGGTCACCGAGGAGACCCAGCGGCTGGCGATGCTGGCCTACCGGGCGCTCAAGCTGGGGGGGTGTGCCCGGATCGACTTCCGGCTGCATCCGGATGGCGGGCTGTTCTGCCTGGAGGCGAACACCCTGCCGGGTATGACGGGGACGAGCCTCGTGCCGCAGGCGGCGCTCGCGGCGGGGATCGGGTTCCCGGAGTTGTGTGAACGGATCGCGATGGACGCGCTCCGCACCCAGGGAGGGACGGAATGACGGGGAGTCAGGCGATGGTGGCAGCGGCGCTCAGTGGCGTGCCCGCAGGCGTGCAGTCCCTCGGCCCATGGGCCGGGCGGCGGCAGCTCTTCGTGCGCTTCGCGGGCGAGGCGGAGACGGCGACGATGTACATGTCGACCGCGCTGCTGCGGGAGATGGATCGCCAGCTCTCGCGCTCGACCTTCCACTCGATCGTCATCGGCGGGCGCGACGCGCTGGGGAACGTGCCCTTCCTGCTCGCCGCGCTCGAGGCCGCGAAGCCGAAGATCCCGGTGATGCTCGACACGGACGGCCAGCGCCCCGAGATGCTCGCCAAGCTGCTTCCCTTCCTGGCCCTCACGCAGGTGACGGTGGAGTTCGACGGACCCGAGGCGAACCTCGACCGCGCGATCAGCACGATCGGCATCGCGGCGAAGGCCGGGTGCGCGCACGCGCTCGTGCTCTGTGCGCGCGAGGACACGCCCGACTCCGCCATGCTGCGACTGGTGGAGGAGGCGCACGCCGCGAGCGGCGCGACGCAGGTGGTGATCCACCCGTTCGTGCCCAGCGATCCGAACCCCTCGCTCGACCGCCGCTGGGCGAACCTGCTCGAGCAGACTGCGGCGATGCATGCGGATGTTCGGCTCGCGCTGCGGATCCCACCGCCGACCGGTCTCCGCTGACCGATGCCCGACAACACGCCGCTCCCCGTCTCCGCACCACACCCCGCGCGCCTCCCGCGCGTGGTGTCGTGGACGATCGCGGCGATGCTCGGCGTGCACTTCCTGCAGTGGACGCTCCTCCTGCCGGAGGGCGTGCAGGAGTTCCTCGGGTTCCGCCGCGGCGACCTCGACCTGGGGCGCTGGTGGTCCGTCATCACCTATCCGTTCGTGCACGCGGACGTGGCGACGCTACTGGTCTCGGTGTACGCGATCACCGTGTTCGGCACGCGGCTCGAGCGCGCGTGGGGCGCGCGCCGGTTCCTGGCGTTCGGCGTCCTGGCGAGCTTCGGCGGCTGGGCGCTCCACCTCTTCGTCGGCGGCAACGCGCTCCTGCTCAGTGCCGCGGCCCCCGCGTTCGGCGTGCTCGCGGCGCACGCGATGCAGTGGGACGACGCGGAGCACCCGCTCGCCGCCGGCGTCGCGATGCACGGACGCTGGATGGTGGTGTTCATCGCCACGCTCATCCTGCTGGTGGGGATGCGGCAGCCGGTCGGAGGTGGCGGGGCCTTCCTCGCACACCTCGGTGGCGTCGCGGCGGCGTGGCTCTTCGTGCGCGCCACGCAGGTGACGCTGGTGGAGCAGTTCCGCGAGGGCGTCTCCGCGCTCCCGGACGAGCCGCCCGAGGACCAGCTGCCGCGTGCGGTGCCCAAGACGCTCCCCCGTTCGCGCGCGCGCGACCGCGACACGATCGACGACGTGGTGGCCCGCACGAATGCCGCCGCCTCGCGCCGCACCTCGCCCTCGCGTCGCCGATCGAGCCAGGAACAGGCGGCGCCAGGAGAGCCCCCGAACATCGACGCGATCCTCGACAAGATCTCCGCCGAGGGCATCGCGCGCCTCACGGACGACGAGCGCCGCGCGCTCGACGAGCACTCGCGCCGCATGCGCGACGGCTGACCCCATCCCGCCTCCGCACCGCTGACGCATGCCACAACCGGAACTGCTCGAGACCTTCCCGAATCCGTATCCCGACCGGGAATACGAGATCTTCATGACGACGCCGGAGTTCACCTCGCTCTGCCCCCTGGGCGGGATCGAGACAGACGCGGCGGAGCTCGCCCTCCTGAAGGGGGGCGCACCGGACTTCGCGACGATCAACATCACGTACGTGCCGGACCGCGAGTGCATCGAGCTCAAGAGCCTCAAGCTCTACCTCTGGAGCTTCCGGAACGACGGGATCTTCTATGAGCGCGTGGTGAACCGGATCCTGGACGACCTGTCGGGCAAGGTGAAGCCGCGCTCGCTCAAGGTCGTGGGGGACTTCAACGTGCGCGGCGGGCTCAAGTCGGTCATCACGGCGACGTACCAGAAGCCGTAGCGCGCGCGTCAGCCCGGCGCTGGGCGCTGAACTCAGACGGTGCGGCCGGCTCCCGACTTCCAGCCGATCGACCCGCGCCGCCCCGCGCTCCAGCGCGGATAGGTGCCGAGCAGCCGGGTCTCCTCCGCCGCGGCCGCGATGTCCCGCGAGACGGCCTCGGCCGCCGCGTCCCCCACCTCGTGGTCGAACTCCACGAAGAAGCGGTAGCTCCAGGGCTCGCCAGTGGGTCGCGGCTCGAGACGGCGGATGTTCGCACCATGACGCGCGAGGGGCGCGAGCGCCTCGAGGAGTGAGCCCGGACGATCCACTGCGGTGAGGATGATCATCGTGCGTGCGGGCGTGCCCGCGGGAAGCGGGGCCGGTGCGCGCGCGATCGCGAGGAAGCGCGTCTGGTTGTCCGGGCGGTCCTCGATGTCGGCGCGCGCGATCGCGAGGTCGTAGTGCGCGGCGGCGCGCCGGCTCGCGACGGCGGCCATGGTCGGATCGGCGACCTTCGACACGTCCATCGCGGCGCCAGCCGTGTCGTAGACCGAATGCACCTCCAGCTGCGGATGCTCCGCGAAGAAGCGCCCGCACTGCGCGATCGCCATCGGATGGCTGAGCACGGTGGTGAGCGTCTCGAACTGCGTGCCGGGCGAGACCAGCAGGCAGTGATGGACGTCCACGACCGTCTCCGCCACTGCGAAGATCCCCGGGAGCGCGTTGATGGCGTCGTGGCTCGCCGCGATCGAGCCGACGATGGTGTTCTCGATCGGCAGGACTCCCCGGTCGGCGATGCCGGAGGCGACCGCCGCCGTCACGTCGGCGAAATCACGGAACGGCACGCGCTCCGCGTCGCCGCCCCAGAGCTGCTGCAACGCCTCGTCGCTGAACGACCCCGCCTCGCCCTGGAAGGCGATGCGGAGCGGCGTGCCGCGCGGCGCTGGTCCGCTACTCACGCACGATCTGCCCGACCTCGCGCACCGAGACCTCGCCGAGGTTCAGCGCCTCGATGCCCGCGCGGATTCGCGCGAGGTCGCCGACCACCACCACGAGGGCGTTCTCCGCCGGGAGGTAGCGCTCGGCGACGCGCTTCACGTCCTCCACCGTCACCTTGCCCACGCGCTCCACGTACTCGGTGAGCCAGTCGAGGGGGAGGTTGAAGTTCGCGAGTCCCGCGACCTGCCCGGCGATCTGCGACGTGGACTCGAGGTCGCCCGGCACGCCGAGGATGAGGTAGGCCTTGGCGCGCTCGAGCTCCTCCGCATCGACGGGCGCCGTGCGGATGGTGCGCAACTCGGAGAAGAACTCGACGAGCGAACTGTCCGTGACGTTCGTGCGCACGCTCGACGAGGCGAGGAAGGGGCCGGGGAGCGGGCGCCAGGAGAAGCCGGAGCCCGCGCCGTAGGAGTAGCCCTTGGTCTCTCGCAGGTTGGTGTTGAGCCGCGAGGAGAACGACCCGCCGAGGATCGTGTTCATCACCTCGATGGCGGCGTAGTCGGCGTTCGTGCGCTCGACGCCGACCGTCCCGATCTGGATCACGGACTGCGCGGCGCCGGGCTTGTCCACGAGGACGACCTTCACGCCCGTGGGGCGCGCGGGCTGCACGAGCACCGGGGGCGGCGTCCGCTCAGGCCCCTCGGCGCGCCACTGCCCGAAGCGCGCGCCGAGGAGGGTACGGGCCTCCGCCTCGCTCAGGTCCCCGACCACGATGAACGACGCGCGCGCTGGGCGGAAACTGCCGCGATGGAAGTCGCGCACCGCCGCGGAGTCGATGGCCGCGGTCGATGTGGAATCGCCGCCGAGGGCGTTGTGATACGGGTGCCCCTCAGGGAAGAGGAGCTGGCTGAACGCGAGGGAGGCAAGTGCCCCCGGCTGGTCCTTCTGCTGGAGCAGGCCAGCGAGGCGCAGGTCGCGCTGCCGGCGCACTTCGGCGGCCGAGAACGTCGGGCGCAGCACGACATCGGCCATCAGGTCGAGGGCCGCTTCGAGGTTGCGGCGCGCGACCTTGAGCGAGACGGAGGTGTTGTCCCACCCGGCGCCGGTGGAGAGCGAGGCCCCGAGGAAGGCGAGTTCCGCCTGCAGGGCATTGGCGTCGCGCTTGCCGGCGCCCTCGTCGAGCATATTGGCGACGAAGGTCGCGAGCCCGCGGTCGTTGCCGTCGAGCCGGCCGCCGCCGGCCACGAGGAGCGTGACCTGCACCAGCGGGAGCTCGCGGTGTTCGACGACGCGGAGCGAAACGCCATTCTCGAGGCGGCCGCGCTTGACCGTGGGGACCGTGAGCGCGGGTGCGGGGCCGAGCGCCGGCGGGCGGGTCCTGTCGAATGCGGCTTGTTGCGCGCCGGCGGTCGGCACGAGCGCGGTGGTGAGCCCGGCACTGAGGCCAGCGGCGAGGGCCACGACGAGACCGACGGACCGGCGTGGCGCGGACGTGCACGACGCGCGAGTGCGCACGCCGACTGGGGACTCCTGACGCCCGATCATTGCACCACCCCCCGCGTCGCCGCGAGCTCTCGCTTGCCCTGGGGCACCACGCTCAGCGTGACGCGCCCTGCCTGGAGGTACTGCCGCACGACGCGCTGCACGTCGGCGGCCTTCACCGCGCGGTAGCGGTCGAGGTCCTTCTGGAAGTAGTCCGCGGTGCCAGTGGCGTAGTAGTACGCGTTCAACTGGTCGGCCTTGGCGCTGGCGAACTCGAGGCGGTTGAGGAAGGAGGCCTCGATCGCGTTCTTGGCCTGCTCGATCTCGCGGGCGGTCGGTCCGCTGGTCGCGAGCCGCCGCAGCTCGGCGTCGATCACCGCCTTCAGGGTGTCGAGCCCGAAGCCGGGCCGCGCGGTGGCGATGATCTGGAAGTCCCCGTCGAGGCGCTTGGAGGAGTTGAACGCCGTGGCGCCGGTGGCGATCTCGCGCTCGTAGACAAGGGCCTGCGTGAGCCGGCTGTTGCGCGCGCCGGCGAGCACGTAGGACGCGATGTCGAGCGCGGCGTCGTCCGGGCCGAACTCCCGGGTGCCGTGCCATGCCAGGTAGAGGCGCGGCAGCTGCACGCGATCCTCGAGCACGATCACGGTGTCGCGGAGCGTGAACTTCGACGGCGTGGGGCGCGTGATCGCGGGCCCGCGCGGGAGCTCGCCGAACATCGTGCGCACCAGATGGCGGACCGAGTCGGGGTTCACGGCGCCCGCGACGACGATCGTCGCGTTGTTGGGCGCGTAGTAGGTGCGGAAGAACTCCTTCACGTCGTCGAGCGACGCGGCGGAGAGGTCCTCCATGGAGCCGATGGTGCTCCAGGAGTACGGATGGCCGGCCGGGTAGAGCGCCGGCAGGAGGTTCTCCGTGACGAGTCCGTAGGGCTGGTTCTCGTAACTCTGGCGCCGCTCGTTCTTCACCACGTCGCGCTGCAAATCGACCTTCGGCGCATCCATGGTCTCGAGCATCCAGCCGAGTCGGTCGGCCTCGAGCCAGAGCATGAGGGGGAGCGCGTTCGCCGGGCCGCTCTCGTAGTAGTTGGTGCGGTCGCCCGTGGTGGAGCCGTTGTTGTTGGCGCCCGCGGCCTCGAGGAGCCGGTCGAACTGCGGGTAGGGTGCGTTCTTGGAACCCATGAACATCAGGTGCTCGAACAGGTGCGCGAACCCCGTGCGACCCGGCTTCTCGTCACCCGAGCCCACGTGATACCAGACGTTCGTGGTCACCGCGGGAACGGTCCGGTCCTCGTGGATGATCAGGGTGAGGCCGTTGGGGAGTGTGTCCACCACGACCGGCACTCGCAGGGGGGTGCCCTGGGCGGTGGCCGCAGTCGGTGCGAGTGCTGCCAGTGCGAGCACCAGGGTGAGTGCCCTGGTAACGGCGAGGGTGCCGAATGTCGCGAGGCGCGCGATCGGAGGTCTCATGGAGCGGTGGGTCCGGAGGATGGGACGGGGGCGGCGTGGGCACTTCGGGCGCCGACCGCACAGGGGCAAGGTATGGAGTTCGACAGGGCGGTGGGAGAGTGGGTTGCTCCCCAGCCCGCCCCGCAGTACCCCGCGACTTGAGAGCGGGTCGGCCCCCGACTACGTTTCGGTGCTCGGCCAGGTAGCTCAGTTGGTAGAGCAGCGGACTGAAAATCCGCGTGTCGCCGGTTCGATTCCGGCCCTGGCCATTGGGATGTCCGACATACATATGGAAGTGTGACAAGAGGCGCCCGGTCCGCGGATCGGGCGCCTCGTCATACGGGTCCAGAACCTCCGATCAGGCACCTCGACGCCGGGGGCCGCAGCGGAATGCTCCGCCAGTCAACCATCCCGTGCCAGGTCGCGTAATTGCTCCGATGATTCCCTTGCTCCGCCGGGCGCTCCGCACCGCACTCGCCGTCGCAGCCACTGCCGTGGCCGTCCTCCTCGGCGGCGGCCAGTCGCTCGGCGCGCAGGAGGGTGCCGCCGGCGCGGCCCCGGGCGGACCGGCGGGCGAGTACCTCGATCCCGAGGTCGCCCCCAGACCCGTGATGCACGCCGTGCGCACCGCCCGGCCACCCCGCATCGACGGCGTGCTCGATGAACCCGAGTGGGAGCAGGCCGAGCGGATCACGGGCTTTCGCCAGCAACTGCCGCGCACGGGATACCTCGCTCGGTACCAGACCGTGGTCCGGATGATGTACGACGCGGACCACCTCTACCTCGCCGCGGAGAATCTCGATCCCGAGCCGGCGCTCGCCATCACCACGGGGCTCGAGCGCGACTTCGTCTCGACCGACAGCGACATCTTCGGCGTGGTGTTCGACACCTTCCTCGACCGCCGGAACTCCTTCCTCTTCGCGGTCAACCCGCGCGGGGCGGTGCGCGACGAGCAGACCTTCAACGATTCGCGCACCATCGTCGACGCTTGGGAGGGGATCATCGACCTCCGCACGCGGGTGACCGACTCGTCCTGGGTGGTGGAGATGGCGATCCCGCTCAAGACGCTCCGCTTCGACGGCCGGAAGGCGGTGCAGGACTGGGGGATCAACTTCATCCGCCGCGTGCGCCGCGTGAACGAGACCTCGTACTGGGCGCCGCTGGAACGCCAGTACCGCGCGCACCGGATGTCCAAGGCCGGCACGCTCGAGGGGCTCTCGGGGCTCCAGCAGGGCCGGAACCTGCAGCTCAAGCCGTACGCGGTGGGGAGCGACTCGCGCGGCGCGCAGGTGCCCGCCACGGCGCTCGGCACGCACTCCGACGCTGGGGTCGACCTGAAGTACGGCGTGACCCCCTCGCTGACGCTCGACCTCACCTACAACACCGACTTCGCACAGGTCGAGGTGGACCAGGAGCAGGTGAACCTCACGCGCTTCTCGCTCCTCTTCCCGGAGCGGCGCGAGTTCTTCATCGAGAACTCGGGGTCGTTCGCGTTCGGCGACCTCGAGGAGCGCAACTACCGGATGGGCGCCTCGCCGCGCGACTTCACGCTGTTCAACTCGCGGCAGATCGGCCTCACGACCGACGGACGCCCCTTGCCGATCATCGGCGGCGGGCGGTTCACGGGGCGCGCCGCGGGGTTCGAGGTCGGGCTGCTCGACATGCAGACGCAGGCCTCGGCGCTCGGGCCGGCCGAGAACTTCGGCGTGGCGCGCGTGCGCCGGAACGTCTGGGGGAACTCCGATATCGGCGTGCTGGTGCAGCGGCGGGCCGCGACGGACACCGGCGGCACGGAGAACCTGAGCTACGGCGTGGATGCGAACCTCCGGCCGAACCAGAACCTGGTGATCAACGCGTACGCGGCGGGGAGCCAGGCGGACGGCAGCGCCTCGGACGGCTACGCCGCCCGCACCTCGATCGCGTTCCGGAACGCCTTCTGGAACACCTCGGCCATGGTGAAGCGCGTCTCGGAGGCGTTCGATCCCGGCATCGGGTTCGTGCGCCGGCGCGGGATGCAGCAGGGCTACGCGACCGTGGGGGTGCACGCGCGTCCCCGGTGGCGCGGAGTGCAGGAGGTGGCACCGTACATCGAGCTCGACTACATCACCGACCTCGCCAACCGGCTCGACACGCGCACGCTGCAGGCGGGCGTGCACGTGCAGTTCCAGCCCGACGGGATGCTCACGCTCGAGGCGCGGGACGAGTTCGACCGGCTCGATGCGGACTTCGCGGTCTTCCCCGGGCGCACGATCACGGCGGGCGCGTACGGGTGGCAGGAGGCGACGGCCACGCTCGCCACGGGGAAGAGCCGGCCCCTCTCCGCCTCGCTGAACGGGACCGCGGGTGGCTTCTATGACGGCACGCGGCGCAGCTACGGCGGGACGGTGACCTGGCGGGCGCGCTACGACCTCTCGCTCGAGGCGACCTACACGCGCAACGACGTGGAGCTGCCGAGCGGGCCGTTCCTCGCGGACATCGGACGGCTGCGCCTGCGGTACGCCTGGTCCACGAAGCTCTTCGGCAGCGCGTTCGTGCAGTACAACGCGCAGTCGAACACGATCGTGACCAACGCACGCGTCAACTTCCGGTACGCGCCGCTGAGCGACATCTTCCTCGTGTTCACCGACCGCCGGAACCAGGAATCCGGCGTGCTCGGCGAACGGACGCTCGCCCTCAAGGTCACGAGGATGCTGGCGTTCTAGGCGCCCGACCCGACCCTCAACCTGCCCCGATGACGACGCCGACGGTGATGCCGGACCCCTCGCTCGAAGCGCTCTGGATGCCGTTCACGGCGAACAAGGCGTTCAAGGCGAGGCCCCGGATGCTGGTGGGGGCGCGCGACATGTTCTACCGGGCGGACGACGGGCGGCAGATCCTGGACGGCGTCGCGGGACTCTGGTGCGTGAACGCGGGGCACTGCCGGCCGCAGATCGCGGACGCGATCGCCGCCGCCGCGCGGACGCTCGACTACGCGCCGGGCTTCCAGATGGGACACCCCTCGAGCTTCGCGCTGGCGAACAAGCTCGTCGAGATCCTGCCGAAGGGGATCGGCCACGTCTTCTTCTCGAACTCGGGGTCGGAGGCGGTGGACACCGCGCTCAAGATCGCGCTCGCCTACCACCGAGCGAACGGGGAGCCGGAGCGCGTGCGCTTCGTGGGGCGGCTGCGCGGCTACCATGGCGTGGGGTTCGGCGGGATCTCGGTGGGCGGTATCGACTTCAACAAGAAGGCGTACGCCGCGCAACTCCTCCCGCAGGTGGACCACCTCCCGCACACGCACGACCCGGCGCGCAACGCGTTCGTGCAGGGACAGCCTTGGAAGGGGGCGGAGCTCGCGGACGACCTCGAGCGGATCGTGGCCGAGCGTGGCGCGGGGACGATCGCCGCGGTGATCGTGGAGCCGGTGGCCGGTTCCACCGGCGTGCTGGTGCCGCCGGTCGGGTACCTCGAGCGGCTCCGCGCGATCTGCGACAAGCACGGCATCCTGCTGATCTTCGACGAGGTGATCACCGGCTTCGGGCGCCTGGGCGCGCCCTTCGCGGCGCAGCACTTCGGCGTGACGCCGGACATGATGACGCTCGCCAAGGGGATCACCAACGGGGCCGCACCCCTGGCGGCGACCTGCGTTCGCGACCGCATCTACGAGACGGTGCTCGCGTCGAGCGAGCGCGGGATCGAATTCTTCCACGGGTACACCTACAGCGGGCACCCGCTCGCCGCCGCGGCCGGGCTCGCGACGCTCGACCTCTACGCGAGCGAGGGGCTCTTCGCGCGCGCGGCGCAGCTGGCGCCGACCTGGGAGGAGGCGCTGCACGGGCTCAAGGACGCCCCGTACGTGATCGACATCCGCAACCTCGGGCTGGTGGGCGGGATCGAGCTGGAGCCGCGCGAGGGGGCCCCGGGCACGCGCGCGTTCGACGCGTTCGTGGCGGCGTTCCACGAGGAGGACGTGATGATCCGGGTGACCGCGGACATCATCGCCCTCTCGCCGCCGCTGATCATCAGCGAGGCGCAGATCGAGGACCTGATGGGCCGCGTGCGCCGCGTGCTGGA
>CAZHAG010000015.1:0-25675 GCA_964529705.1 uncultured Gemmatimonas sp.
CTCGGCTACCCGCGGCCCGCGCGCCATCCCTCCAACACCTCGTCGCGCAGCTGCGCACGGAATCGCTCCGCGGTGAACCGAAGTGCCTGCGCGCGGCAGGCGGAGGCCGTCGGCGCCGGCGTGAGCGCCTCGAACCGGTCGATCGCGTCGCGGATCACGCCCACGCGGTCGTCGTCGAAGAAGAGCCCGGTGCGATCCGCCCCCGGAGCGCCCTTCACGGTCTCGAGCGCCCCGCCCCGCGCCAGCGCGACCACCGGCGTGCCGCAGGCCTGCGCTTCGAGCGCGACGATGCCGAAATCCTCGTCGGCGGCGAAGACGAAGGCGCGCGCACGTCGGAACCAGTCGCGGAGCTCACCTCGGCCGACCTCGCCGCGCACGTCGATGTGCGTGGCGCCCGACGCGAGCTCGCGGATGCGCGCGTGCTGCGGCCCGTCCCCGAGCACGACGAGGCGGCGCGCGGGTGTGTCGCGGAACGCCTCGACGATGCGGTCGATGCGCTTGTAGGGGACCTGGCGGCTGGCGGTGACGTAGAGGTCCGGTTCCCGCGGCGCCTCCATGCCGGACGCCGCAGGCGTGAAGTACTCCGTATCGACCGGAGGATGGATCACGCGGCTCTCGCGCTGGTACTGGCGCGAGACGCGCTCGCGCACGTACTCCGAGTTCACGACGAAGCGGGTCACGCCGGCGGCGGTGCGCAGGTCCCACCGCCGGAGCTGCTCGAGCACGCGGCGGGCGACGAACGCCTTGGTGCCGCGGATGCCGTGGTCGGCCAGGTACTCGTCGCGGCGGTCCCAGAGGTAGCGGGCCGGCGTATGGCAGTAGCAGAGGTGGAACTGCCCCGGACGCACCCGCACGCCCTTCGCGACCGAGTGGTGGCTCGAGATGACGATGTCAGCGTCACGGACGTCGAGCGAGCGGAGGGCGCTCGGCATGAGCGCCATCAGGCGGCGGTACCGCTCGCCGATGCGTGGGAGGCGCTGGAGGAAGCTGGAGTGCGCCGCGCGGTCGGTGACCGCGGCGCGGGCCTCCGGCCGCATCACGTCGAAGAGCGCGTGCAGCGACGCTGACGGGAACGCGGCCAGGATTTCGCGGATGACGAGTTCGGCCCCGCCGAGTTGGGCGAGCCAGTCGACGACGACGGCGACACGCGGTTCGCGCTCCGTGGCGGGGGGCATGCGCGGGAAGATAGTCGCGGCGGGGGGCGCGGGCGCTTGCCGGGCTCCTTCGGGGGCCGCAGACTTCGCGCGGACGGGCGCAGGGCACCGGCAGGCGTAGGGCCCATAGCTCAGCGGTTAGAGCGGCGGACTCATAATCCGAAGTGCGCAGGTTCGAATCCTGCTGGGCCCATGAGAGGCAGAGGGGAGGTGGGAGGTGTGAGAGGTGAGGGGGCTCGGAGGGGAGTGCTCACCTCCGGAACACCTTGTAGGAGGGGCGGTGCGCGGATATCTTCCGGCCCTGTCCGACGGCCGCACGTTGGCCGTTCGGGCGCGTAGCTCAGCTGGTTAGAGCGCTGCTTTCACACAGCAGAGGTCGGGGGTTCGAGTCCCTCCGCGCCCATCTCGACACGAAGCTCCCCCGAGGTCGACAGCGAGGGCGTTGGTCCGACAGGACCGACGCCCTCGTTCGCGTTGTCGCCCTGCGGACCGCGGGCTAGATTGCGACGTCTCTCACCACCATGATCGCCTTGCGAACTCCCCGATTCCTCGCGCACGGTTCCGTCGCGCTCCTGCTCCTCCTGGCCGCCCCGATCGGAGCTCAGGCGCGCCCCACCACAGCGCAGGCGGAGGCGCTGCTGCGCTCGCGGCCGGACCTGGCAACGCGCCTGCAGTCGGAGATCGCCGGTTCGGGACTGAGCGCCGCGCAGATCCGGGAGCGGCTGAAGGCTGCGGGGTATCCGGAGTCGCTGCTTGACTCGTACCTGAGCGCGGAAGGAGCCCGCACCGCCGGCACGCCGAGTGACGAGGTGTTCGACGCGGTGCGTGCGCTGGGGCTCGTGGACGAGTCGGACCTCGAGGAGCTGCTTCGGCGCTCCGCTTCGGTCACCGACGTCCGTCGGTCCGTCGCGGTCCGCGCGACGCCGGACAGCGTAGCCGCTGCGGATTCCGGACTCACGATCTTCGGCCTCGCGATGTTCCGCGACGCGTCGACGCTCTTCCTGCCCAACCTGGACGGTCCGGTCGACGCCGGGTACCGGATCGGCCCGGGCGACCAGCTGGTGCTCATCCTCACGGGGGATGTCGAGGTCGCACACTCGCTGGAGGTCACGCGTGAGGGATTCGTCGTGATCCCACAGGTCGGGCAGGTCGGCGTCGCGAACCTCACGCTCGCCGAGCTTGAGTCGCTGCTCTACAGCCGGCTGGGGCGCGTGTACAGCGGCGTGCGCCGCGGGAGCGGGGCGACCACGAGATTCAGCATCTCCGTCTCTCGCCTGCGGTCGAATCAGGTCTTCGTGACCGGTGACGTCGTCGCACCGGGCTCGTATCGAGTCACGAGCGCCGGCACGGCACTTACGGCGCTGTACGCGGCCGGAGGCCCCACCGAGCGGGGCTCACTCCGCCGGATCGAGGTCCGGCGCGGCGGCGCGCTCGTCTCCACGCTCGACGTGTACGACTACCTTCTGCGCGGAGATGGCTCGGCGGACGTGCGCCTGCAGCACGGCGACGTGGTGTTCGTCCCGTTGCACGGAGCCCGCGCCCGGGTCGTCGGAGCCATCGCACGTCCGGCCACGTATGAACTCAAGGATGGCGAGTCGCTCGCGGACCTCACCCGCGCCGCGGGTGGGCTGCGCGCCACGGCGACCGGACGTCGACTGATCGTCGAGCGCATCATCCCCTTCGCCGACCGGACCGCGGGCGGCGCACGGTCCGTGGTGGACGTCCCGCTGAGCGCTGACGGCAGCGTGCCGCCGCTCGCGGTCGAGGACGGCGACGTGGTGCGCGCGCCGTCCATCACGACGCGGGTCCGGGACCGGATCATCGTACAGGGACACGTCTGGTCTGCCGGTACCCAGGGCTTCACGCCGGGGCTCACCCTCACCGACGCGCTCCAGCGTGCGGGCGGCCTCAAGTCGGACGCCTATCTCGGCACCGTGCACATCTCGCGGCTGCGACCCGACAGTACCCGCGTCCAGTTGCGTGCCACGTTGCTGGACACGACGGGATCGACGGCGGAGCCCATCGCCATAGAGGGCGACGATGAAATCACCGTCTACAGCAGGACGGAGTTCCGCCCGCCCCGCCATGTGTCGATCAGCGGTGCCGTCCGCCAGGGCGGGCGATTCCCGTGGCGCGCCGGTCTCACGCTCCGCGACCTCGTGCTGATGGCCGGCGGCCTTCGGGAGCATGCCTATCTCGCCGAAGCGGAGATCGCCCGCATCCCGGAGCACGAGGACCGCCGGGCGACCGCCATCGCCGTCCCGGTCGCCCTGGACAGTTCCTACCTGTTCGACGTGCCGGCGTCGGCCGGCACGCGGCAGCCGGACGTCGCACTCCTGCCGTTCGACAACGTGCTGATCAAGTATGACCCGAATTGGCGCGAACCCCGGACCGTGACACTCACGGGCGAGGTCCGGTTCCCGGGGACGTACACCCTCCAGGCGCGCGCCGATCGGCTCTCCGATCTCGTCCGTCGCGCCGGCGGCCTCACGCCTGAGGCCGATGCCGACGGGGCGTACTTCGCGCGGCTCGTCGACTCGGTCTCCGCACGACAAGTGATCTCCACGGCGGCCCGGATCTCCGACGGATCGCGCGGCGCGACACCGATCAGTGAGCCGGCCGCGGACAGCGCGCTCGACGGCGTCGTGTCGCGGATCCGCGTGGGGGTCGACCTGCTCGAGGCCATGCGGGCCCGAGACCGATCCGATGACCTGATCCTGGAGCAGGGGGACTCGATCCACGTCCCGAAGCGGCGGCAGACTGTCGAGGTGCGGGGTGCGGTGAACGCACCGACCGCGCTCTCGCACGCGAGCGGCAAGCGACTCGGGTACTACTTGGACGCCGCCGGTGGGACCACGGAGCGCGCACGGTCACGGCGCGCCTACGTCATCCAGCCGAACGGCAAGATCGAGAGTCGACGGCGCGCGCTCTGGGTCTTCACCGTCGACCCCAAGCCGCGCGCCGGGGCGACCGTCGTGGTGCCGGAGCGCGGCGAGGTCGCACCGGGACCGAGCGTGCTCGCCAGCCTGGCCGTGGTGACGCAGATCCTCGCGTCGCTGGCGACGATCGTCGTCCTGACGCGGTAGCGGACTCCCGCTAGCGGATCGTCGCGCTCGCGGGCCAGTCGGCCCGGCAGGCCATCCATTCGCCCACCGGACGCGCCAGGACTCGGCCGTCGGAGAGGGCGAGCACGCCCGTGGACCCGCCGATCGTCAGGCCGGCGCGATCACTCACCCCGGGGAGGCGGGCGCGGCAGCGCGTCTCGCCCGTCCCCAGGTCGAACACCACGAACGTGCTGTCCGCCGTCGCGGTGAACACCTGATCGCCGACGACCGTCACGGAGCCCCGCGACGGACGCACGTCGGCACGCCAGAGGACGGCGCCGTCGGCGCGACGCAGCGCCGCCACCGTCCCGAGCCGGGGCAGCGGCACGACGATCCGGTCGGCGACAACGACGGGCGTCCCCGCGAAATGTCCGATGGTGGGATGCCGCGGACCGACGAGACGGACGGCCCAGCGCCGGACACCAGTGGAAAGCTCCGACGCGATCACGACGGCCACGTCCTCCCTGGCCGGCTCGGTCGGACTGCAAAGCACCACGGTCACGGCACAGCGCCATCGCTCCCACCGGTCACGCCCCTCCTGGAGCTCCCCCACCCCGGTCTGGAAGACGACCCCGTCCGCGCCGGCAGGACTCGAATGGCCCATGCCGTGTACCACCCCGGGTTCATCGCGGCAGAACCTCCGCGCGCCATCCGCGACGGCGAGCACGCACCATTTCCCAGCGTCACCGGCCACGACGAGAAGCGAGTCGAGCACGAGCGGATTCGACATCGGGGACGACCAGCCGGCCGGCAGCCGGTGCCGCCACCGCACCGCGCCATCGTCCGGCGCGCGCGTCACGAGCTCGCCGTAGACGCTCATGGTGAGCACTCCGGCGCTCGTCAGCGCCGCCGCTCCCATCACGCTCCCGACGGAGACCGCGCTCCACCTGACGCGTCCGGTCCGGCGGTCGAGCGCCACGACGCCGCTCGGAGGGCTTCCGACCTCCTCACCGATCGTCAGCCACTGGATTCGAGTCCCGAACTCGCTGTTGCCGAACGTGACGAAGAGGCGCTCGGCATCCACCACGGGATCGTGATGCACCCAGTTCGGGACGCGCGTGCGCCAACCCATCACGCCGGATTCCAGGTGCAACGCGGCGACTTCCCCATTGCCGTGCGCGGCGACGAAGAGCTGGGCGCCCGCGACGGTCGGAGACGCTCGGAGCGGACCAGTCACCTGCGTGATCCAGGTCGCCACCGGAGTCGAGGGCCGCGGGGCGTCCGCGCGCCTGTCGGGAGTCGCCCGATGTTGCCGCCACGTGCCGACGAGCGCCGGCGCGCCGAACGGCTCCAGCCGAGGATTCCAGTCGGCCCCGTCCGCTGACACCACGTCCGGCGCCGCCGCGACGCGGGCGGTGTCGCCGCAACGCGGGATCCCGTCCGTCCCAAGCGCCGGAGCGGCGCCCGCCGAGGCACGCACCCGCATGGAGCACGCCATCGGACCCGCGTCGACGCGCGCCGACCATCCCGAGCTGTCCGACGCGGCCAGCGTCCACGCGCCGGCCTCCACGCCGGTGGCGAGCACTGCCCCGAGGTCGGCGCCGACTCCGGCACCGAAGGGTGCCAACTCGGCGGTCGACCCGGCATACCGCCCCCTGGCGAGACGGTGCTCCTCTTGCACCAACGCCAGGGTGCGCAGTGCGGCCACCGCGCGCGTCTCGGAGAGGGTCCACGTCTGCCCATGGTTCACCACGAGCGGCATCCAGTATCGCACGGCGAGCAGCAGGGCGAGTGCGACCGGGATCACGTGCCATCGACGACGGACGCGCGCCAGCAGCGCGAGGACTGCCGAGCCGAATATGGCCAGGACCAGGACGAGGAGGACCGCTCGATGGTCCCGCCAGGATTGGAAGCGCATCCCCGCGAGGATCGCCGATCCGAGCAGCAGGGCATGCACGAGGAGGAAGCCGGCCGCCAGCCACCGCAGCTGAGCGCGTCGTGCGCGACGCGACGGCGAGAGATGCGTCAGCGCCGCACCATCGGTCGCGCCGGGTTCCCCACCACCGTCGCTCCCGGCGCGACGTCGCGCGTGACGACCGCTCCCATCCCGACCATCGCTCCTGCGCCGATGCGGAGTGGCGCGCCCGGGCGGCCCTGCTTGATGACCGCGCCCGACCCGATGTACGCGCCGTCCCCGATGTGGATGTTCCCATTGCAGTGCGCGGCGGGAGCGAACGTGACGTAATCGCCGATCACGCAGTCGTGCGCGACGTAGGCGAACGGGTTCAGGTGCACATGACGGCCCAGCGTGGAGTTCGCGGTGACCAACGTGTGCGCACAGAGTACCGAACCCTCGCCGATCACGCTGCCGTCATAGACGGCCGTCCCGCTGGAGCGGATGGTCACGGGAGTGCCGCCCCGCTCGGTGCATCGCTCCACGAGCTTCCGGCGGATCCGCGCGTCGGCGATCGCGACGCTGAAGTGCCGGCCACGGGCCGGCAGTGCGAAGAACTCGTCCTCGCTGAGGACCGCATGGCCGTTCACCCGGCGGACCTCGAGGTTCGCCTCGATGAAGCAGGCGATCGCCGGGCCGGTCGACGGAACGAGCGTGCCGTTGGCGATCCCTTCGCGCACCAGGGGCATGATCTCGCGCCCGAACGAACCCGCGCCATAGACGCCGACCACGGCGGCATCCGGGGGGAGGTCCAACGGGGCCTCACTCATGGGTTCGCGCCCTGCAGGTGGCCAGTTTCCGCCGATCGACCGGACGGGGCGTTGCCCATGAACTCGCCCATCGTGGCCTCGCCAGCCGCGGATATGCCCTCACGACGAAGCACCGTCGCCAGGGTCCGTAGGAGGATGCGCAGGTCGAGCGCCAGGGAGGCGGTCTCCACGTACGTGACGTCGATCGCGAACCGCTCCGGCCAGGAGAGCGCGTTCCGTCCTGAGACCTGCGCCAGTCCGGTGAGGCCAGGCGGCACGAGCAGGCGGCGCCGCTGAGAATCGGAGTATCGGTCGACGTACGAGACGAAGAGCGGGCGTGGCCCCACGAGGGACATCTCGCCGCGCAGTACGTGGAGGAGCTCGGGCAGCTCGTCGAGGGACGTTGCGCGCAGCCAGCGCCCGAACGGCGGCAGGCGCTCCGCGTCGGGAAGGAGCGTCCCGTCCGGCGCGCGCGCGTCGCGCATCGTGCGGAACTTGATGAGCAGGAAAGGATGCCCATGGCGTCCCGCGCGCGGCTGGCGGAACAGGACGGGGCTGCCCATGCGCCAGCGCACGAGGGCGGCGAGCAGGACGAGGAGCGGAATCGTGAGGGGGGCGCTGAGCGCGAGCACCGCGAGATCGAGCGCGCGTTTGCCGCGATACGGGCCGCCGCGCATGGTCGACACGGACACCTTCGGAATATATCATTGGCCGATGCACGCCACCACCGGCCCGATCGAGGTCGTCGTCGTCGGCGGTGGGCTGGTCGGCCTCGCGACGGCGCGGGCGCTGCACCGCGCGCACCCGGGCATCGCCGTGACCGTCCTCGAGAAGGAAGCGGACGTCGGGATGCACCAGAGCGGGCACAACAGCGGCGTCCTGCATGCGGGGCTCTACTACCGACCGGGCTCGTTGAAGGCCACGCTCGCCGTCCGCGGGATCCGCGCGATGCGCGCGTTCTGCGCGTCCCGGGGGATCCCGTTCGAGACCTGCGGGAAGCTCGTGGTCGCGAACGGCGCACGCGAGATCGCTCGGCTCGACGACCTCCTCGCACGCGGCACGGCGAATGGCCTGCGCGGCGTGCGTCGCCTCGTCCCTGCAGAGGCGCGCGAGATCGAGCCGCACGTCCGTTGCGACGCCGCGCTGCTCGTCCCGGAGGAGGGCATCGTGGACTTCCCCGCCGTCGCGAGGACGATCACGGCGGAGCTGCGGCGGGACGGTGCGCGCGTGATGCTCGGGCGCGCCGTCACCGGCGCCATCCGCGACCGCGGGCGCTGGCGGATCGAGGCCGACGCGGAGACGTTCACGGCCGACTTCGTGGTCAACTGCGCTGGTCTCCACGCGGACCGGGTGGCGCGGCTCTTCGGGGCCAGCCCTCGCGTGCGGATCGTGCCCTTCCGCGGCGAGTACTTCCTGTTGGAGCCGGGGGCCGCCGGTCTCGTGCGGCACCTCATCTATCCGACTCCAGATCCCGCGTTCCCCTTCCTGGGGGTGCACTTCACGCGGATGATCGGCGGCGGTGTCGAGTGCGGTCCGAATGCGGTCCTCGCGTTGCATCGCGAGGGCTACTCGTGGCGCCACGTGTCCCTGCGCGACTCCGCAGGCTCCCTCGCGTTCCCCGGTCTCTGGCGCTTCCTGGCCCGCTACCCGCGGATGGCCACCTTCGAGCTGGCGCGGTCGGCGTCGCGGAGGCTCTTCGCACGCTCCCTGCAGGCCCTCGTCCCGGCCATCCGCAGCTCCGACCTGCGGCCCGGCGGTGCCGGCGTGCGCGCGCAGGCGATGGGGCGCGATGGCGCCCTGATCCAGGACTTCGCATTCGAGGAGACCGAGGGAGCGCTGCACGTGCTGAACGCGCCCAGCCCCGGTGCGACCGCCGCTCTCGCGATCGGCGACGCGCTCGCCGCGCGGATCTGTCCGGCGATCGGACTCGCGGTGCGGGACACGCTCGACGACCTCGACTGACGCGTCGGCGTCAGTCGAGCGGCCCCACCTCCAGCCGCTCGCGGCGCTCCGACTCGTACCGCTCCCGCAACGCGTGCACGTTGGAGTACACCGGGAGGCTGTGGTTCCGGAGCGCCGGATTCGCGCGAATCGCCGCCGCCACCTCCCGGATGCCGTCTTCCACGGAGAACTCCGGGACGAAGGCGAGCCGCGACCGGATCTTCTCGAAGCCCACCCGGTAGTTCCGGCGGTCCGGTACGTTGGTCTCGTGCGTCACCTCGACATCACCGACGAGTCGCGAGACCATCTCGCCGATCTCGCTGATCCGGTGGTTCAGGGCCTCGCCGCCGACATTGAAGACCTCGCCGGATACCGCCGACGCGGGAGCCTCGAGCGCCGCGACGAACGCGCGCGCGGCGTCCTGGCAGTGCACGGAGGGCCGCCACTGGTCGCCGCCGAAGATCGAGATCCTGCCGTCCACGACGGCGCGCACCGTCAGCGTATTGACCACCAGGTCGAACCGCATGCGCGGCGAGAGTCCGAAGACGGTCGAGAGGCGCAGCACCACCGGCTCGAGGTTGGCGGCAGCGCGGTCGAAGATGATGTTCTCGCTGAGCACGCGCGTGCGCGCATAGAGCGAGACCGGCATGAGACGTGAGGACTCCGTCAGCAACGTGGTGTCGCTCGCCCCGTAGACGCTGCAGCTCGATGCGAAGACGAGCCGGCGGACCCCGTAGAAATTGCACGCCTCGACGAGGATCTTCGTCGACGCATAGTTGAGGTTGCTCGTCTCCTCGGGGTCCAGGTTGCAGGCCGGATCCCCCACGATCGCGGCGAGCGCGATCGCGCCATCCACATCACGGATCGCCGCCGAGACGTCGCGGAGGTTCGCGATGTCGCCCTCGAGGATCTCGAGACGGGGGTGGCCGCGGACGGCCGCGAGTCCCTCACGTCCGTACGCGAAGCTGTCGAGCACCCGCACCGAGTATCCGCGATCGAGCAGTTGCCGGACGAGGTGGGATCCGATGAACCCGCCCCCGCCGGTGACGAGCACGCGCTGGCTCACGTCCCCGCTCTTCCGGTAGCGCACGGGTGGCATCCCGGCACCGTCGACGAGTTCGCGCAGGGTCACGCTCCCCGGCCGGTGCGCGGGTCCGTTGCGCAGCAGGTCCGGCAGCGCGAGGGCCGCACGGACGCGGAGGCCAGCGTCCTCGGCCTCGCGCATCAGCTGGCGCGTCGTCTCCGTGGGTTCGAGGGCGAAGAGGAGTTCCGATACCTGCATCGCGTCCGCGACCTTCATCATGTCCGCGACCGTGCCGCACACCCGCAGCCCCTCGATCCTCGTCCCGATGCGCGAGGCATCCTGACTGAGCACGCCGACGATCTCGACGCCCTCCAGCCGCTGCAGGCGCGCCTCCACCGAAAGCGCGGCTGCGGTCGGCGTGTCGCCCACGAGGAGGACCCGGCGACGGACGCCACCGACGTCATCCTGGAGCTCCCACCCCTGCGACGCGACGTGCCACCGGCGTCCCAGGCGCGCGAGGGTAGCGACTGCCACGGCCGTCATCCAGGCAAGGAGGATGGTCGACGGCGAGATCACCATCCAGCCCAGGGCGTGGAATGCCGCGAGCGAGACCGCCATGACGGCGCCCGCGAACCCGACGCGGAGGAGGTCCGACGTGCCGACGTAGTACCACACCGCCCGGTCCCCGCCGACGGCGAACGACGCGAGCGTGAACCCGAGTGCAGCCAGCCATCCCGGGAGGGAGAAGGTCGGCACCTCCGCCGTCACCGACGTCGCGAGCCAGACGCCGAGGAGGGCGGCGCCGAAGTCGACGCTGAGCTTGCCGACGCGGCGGACGGCGCTGAGCCAGGTACGCGAGCGAATCATGGACGGTCCGGGTAGCGCGAGGGAGCAACGGTCATGCGGCGACGGCGGGGTGACGGGCGGAGAGGAGTACGGCGTCGAGCGCGGCGCACGTCTTGTCCATCTCCTCCGCCGTCAGCGTGGGATGCACCAGGAACATCAAGCTCGTCTCGCCGAGACGGCGCGCCACGGGCAGCCGCTCGTGCGGACGCGAAGCGGTGCCCTCGAACGCCCGCTCCAGATAGACCTCCGAGCAGGAGCCCGAGAAGCAGGGCACGCCGCGGGAGGTGAGCTCCGCCATGATCCGGTCGCGCGACCACCCGGCGCCCAACCCCTCGGGCCGAACGTAGGCGTACATCCGGTAGTACGCGTGCGTCAGGTGCGGGGCCGGGCGCGGGGCCCGTACGACCGCGGCATGTCGGTCGCAGACGGCCGCGATGCGCAGTGCGTTCTCCGTCCGCCGTCGCGTCCACTCGGCCATGCGCGTGAGTTGGATCCGCCCGATCACGGACTGCACCTCCAGCATGCGCCAGTTGGTACCGACCGAGTCGTGCAGCCAGCGATAACCCGGGGGGTGCTGGCGTTCGTAGACCGCGTCCCACGACTTGCCGTGGTCCTTGTAGCTCCACATCCGCGACCAGGCCGCCCGGTCGTTCGTGGTCACCATCCCGCCCTCGCCGCCGGTGGTGATGATCTTGTCCTGGCAGAACGACCACGCCCCGACGTCGCCCCACGAACCGACCATCCGTCCGCGGATGCGGGCCCCGTGCGCCTGCGCGCAGTCCTCGATGACCGCGAGCCCGTGGGTCTTCGCCATCGCAAGGATGGCCTCCATGTCGCAGGGCCAGCCGGCCAGATGCACGACGATCACCGCCTTCGTGCGCGGTGTCAGGACGCGCGCGATCGTCTCGGCGGTCAGGTTGCCCGAGTCCTCATCCACGTCGGCGAAGACGGGAGTCCCCCCCGCCGTCATCACGCACGAGACGGACGCGATGAAGGTGCGCGGCGTGACGACCACCTCATCGCCCGCCTGAAGTCCGATCCCCTTGAGCGCGAGGTCGAGCGCGAGCGTGCCATTCGCCACGGCCACCGCGTGCGCCGCGTCGCTCCAGGCCGCGAACTCCTTCTCGAATGCGCGCCCCTCCTGTCCGGTCCAGTAGTTGACCTTGTTCGACGCCAGGGTCCGGCGGACGGCGTCAGTCTCCTCCTCGGTGAACGAAGGCCAGGGAGAGAAGGGGGTATTCAGCATCTCGATACGTTGGAGTGGGGCGAACGGGGACCCGTGCAAGGTAAGCCTGTGCGCAGGCTGTTTCTAGCCTGTTGCGCGCTTGTTCGGACGCCGCGTGGGGCGTAGGATTCTCCCGCAGCACGTCCCACCCGCTCGCGCGGCCGAGGGACCGGTGCGCCCACCTTCCCTCAACGACCGCCTCCGCCCGCGATGACGACCCCCACGCCTCCTCGAGCGACCGGCGGACCACCGGATCCCGACCGGATCGACCTCGACGCCGTGTCCGAGGCGGTCGGTGCGTTCACGCGCTTCTGCGTCGGGCGCTGGCGGCTGTATGCCGTCGTGGTCGGCGTCGCGCTGGCACTGAGCGTCCTGCACTCGGTCGTCGCCGAGCGAAGCTACGTCGCGGTCGTGAAGGTCCTTCCCTACCGCAGCGCACGCACCGACCTCGGCGGACTTTCCGGCCTGGCGGGACTCGCGGGGATCTCGCTGCCGACCGGAAGCCTTGGGCCCGTCGTCAGCACGGACGCCTACCCCGAGCTGGTCGCGTCTTTCTCGTTCCGCGCGCGACTGCTCCAGCGGCCGATCCGATTCGTGGAGGGTCCGGACACACTGAGCCGATGGCTGTCACGCCGCTCCGGCACGGAAGAGGCCCCGGTGAGGATGGAGGCGCGGGACGACTCGCTCACGTCCCTGGCCCAGGCCACCGCGCAGCTCGGTCCCGAGGCGGACCACCGACCAGCGCCCCTGCGCCTCCCAGCCTCGTTCGTCCGGCAGGTGAAGTGGGTCGGCAGTCGCGTGCACACCAGCGTGGAACGCCAGACGGGGATCGTGACGACGGAGGCGCGCATGCCAGATCCCGTGGCTGCCGCCGACCTGGCCCGCGAGGCCAGCGACCTGCTCACCCGCGACCTGATCCGGTACGAGACGCGGCGCGCCAGCGAGCAAGGCCGCTTCCTCCAGGAGCAGCAGGCGGAGGCCGAGGTGCGCCATCGGTCCGCGCAGCTCGCGGTGGCGCGTTTCCGCGACCAGAACCGGATGCTGACCTCCGCGGTGAGCAATGTCGAACTCGAGCGGCTGCAGCGCGAACTCGCGGTGGCGGACGAGGTGCTGCGTTCGCTGACCGTGCAGCTCGAGTCGAGCCGCGTGAAGGAGCGGGAGACGACGCCGGTGATGGCGATGCTCGAGCCTGCGGTCGTCCCGACGCGTCCGGCATGGCCGCGGCCGGCGCTCAGCCTGTTCGTGATGGGCCTGCTGGGCGCGGCCGCGGCGACGGCGTGGCTGCTCGTCGAGTACCGGCGGGGCCCGGCGCGGACGCCGCCCTCGTCGACGGCGTGAGCGCCGGGCACGCGCTCGAGCCGGTCGAGGCGCGCGACCCGGTCGCGCTCGCAACGCTTCGCGCGATCCATTGGGTCCTGATCCCGGCGCTGATGACCGTCCATGCGGTCATCTGGTACGGCCGAGCGGTGTCGAGCAGCGCTGCGGTGTACGGCCTCAAGCTCGTCGGCGCGGGATTCCTCGTCGTCTTCCTGCTGCGCTACCGCCCATCGGCCCTCGTGCGGCGGTCCCTGCTCCCCGTCTGGGTCCCGGCGGTGCTCCTCTTCGTCACGGGCGTGCTCACGCCGATCGGGTTCCTCTCAGAGACGGAGCCGGGCTACTATCTCACGGACGCCGTCGGTTGGCTGGCGACCCCCGCGTACATCGGCGCGATCTACTTCCTGCTCCGCCGCGGCTATGTCACGCTCGAGGCGCTCTTCGACCTGCTCACGTGGGCGACCGCGATCGTCTGCTTCGGACTCCTTGTGGCCTGGTTCCTGACGGGCGGGGAGAAGGTCAGCATCCCGCCAGACATCCACCTGGGCATCGCCGTCACGCTCGCGCGGTGGCTCACGGCGCGCGGCGGGAACCGTGCGGTCCATCACGCGACGGTCGCCGTGATCCTGCTCGGCGTCGCGGCATCGGCGTTCCGCATGAACTACGTCGTCACGATGCTGACGATCGCCGCCGGCATCGGCTGGTCCCTCTGGCGGCAGCCGGCGCCGCGGGCCCTGCTCCGCGCCGTCGGTGTGGCGGCACTCCTCGGACTCGTCGTGCTCGGGTTCTGGCAGCAGGTGCGCGGCCGCGTGGCGGCCGTCGCGCTCGCGGGCGAGGTGGACCTCGCCGCAGGACAGGTGGTGGCGGACCGGTCGGCGGGACAGCGGTTCCTCGAGGGGGTGCTCATCGCGGATGAGGTCTCGCAGGCGCCGCTCGCGCTCGTCGCGGGCAAGGGGTTCGGCGCGACGTACGCGAACACCGGTGGTCTCATCCCGCACTATCCCGCACGCCAGCACAACGCGCACTCGACGATCCTCGTCGTCCTGCTCCGTAGCGGCCTGCTCGGGGTGCTCATAGTTTTCTCGGTGCCCTTCCTGGCGCTCCGCGACGTGGTGAGCCGCGAGCGCGACCGGTTCGTCGCGGGGCTGGGGATGCTGATGACCTACGTCGCCCTCATGACCGACCAATACCTCTACTGGAGTCTCAGTTTCGGCATGGCCTTCGCCATGTGGTGGTTCGTGCGCACGCCTCCGGCGCGCGCTGCCCTGCCGAGCGAGCACTGATGAAGCCGAACCCCTCCGACCGCGCCACGCGCCGTCTGCTGGTCGCGATCCCCTGCCTCAACGAAGCGGGCACCATCGGCGGCGTCATCCGCCGCATCCCCTCCGGGATGCCGGGGGTCGCGGTCGTGGACGTGCTGGTGATCGATGACGGCTCGACCGACGCGACGGCGAGCGAGGCCGCCGCCGCCGGCGCCCAGGTGATCTCGCACCTGCGCAATCGGGGCGTCGGCGTCGCCTTCCAGACGGCCCTCGAGCACGCGGTCCGCCACCGATACGACCTGCTGGTGAACATCGACGGGGACGGCCAGTTCAGCCCCGAGCACATCCCGCGGCTCGTCGCGCCGGTCGTCGAGGGGCGGGCCGAGATGGCGTCCTGCTCGCGCTTCAAGGACCCCGCCCTCACCCCGGACATGCCGCGCGTGAAGCTCTGGGGCAACCACATGATGTCGTGGCTGATCGGGCGCCTCGTGCGCATGCGGTTCGCCGACGTCTCGTGCGGATTCCGCTGCTATTCCCGGGACGCCCTGCTGCGACTCAACCTGCACGGAGCGTACACCTACACACAGGAGAGCTTCCTGGACTTCGCCGTGAAGGGAGTCGGCATCCTCGAGGTCCCGCTCGAGGTGAAGTACTTCGCCGACCGGAAGTCGCGTGTCGCCGGCAGCATCACGAAGTACGCGGTCAACGCGGCGAAGATCATCTTCCGCACCTACCGCGACTACTACCCGCTCCGCTTCTTCTTCGGCATCGCCGCGCTCCTGGCCGTGCCGGGCGTCGTCCTCGGCGCGATGTTCGCCTGGCACTTCCTCACGACCGGGCGGTTCACGGGATACCTGTTCGCGGGCTTCGGCGCGGGTTTCCTGTTCCTGCTCTCGTGCCTCTTCCTCCTCGTCGGCGTCGTGGCGGACATGCTCGACCGCGTGCGCACGAACCAGGACCGGATCCTGTACTTCCTCAAGCGCGCCCAGGAACCCTAGCTCGCCATGTGCGGCATCTTCGGCCTCGTCCTCCGCAACCCCACCGATGCGACGCGCGACACCGCCGTCTCCGTCGTCCATCGCCTCCTCTTCCTCGCCGAACAGCGCGGCAGCGAGGCCGCGGGGATGGCCGTCCGCACCAGCACGGGCGTCGACTACATCAAGCGGGCCCTCGCCGCGCGCGCGATGGTCCGGACGCCCGAGTACCGCGCGTTCGCCGCAGAGGTCTTCCGGCGCCCCGGCCCGCTCGCGGTGATCGGACACTCGCGGCTGGTCACCAACGGCACGCAGGGCATGGACGCCAACAACCAGCCGATCGACTCCCGTTCCTTCGTCGGCGTGCACAACGGGATCGTCGTCAATGACGCGGCCATCTGGCGGCGACACCCGGATCTCACCCGCGAGCGGCAGGTCGATACGGAGGTCATCTACAAGCTGCTCGACCGGTACGCCGAGCGGCCGGGCGGACTTCCCGAGGCGGTCGGGGCCGTGTACGGCGAGATCGAGGGAGAGGCGAACATCGCCTTCCTCAGCGCGACCTTTCCCGCCCTCGCACTCGCTTCGAACGTGGGCTCGCTCTACCACGCCGCCATTCCCGACGCCGGGATCTTCCTGTTCGCCTCGGAAGAGGTCTTCCTGCGGGACGCGATCCGCCGCACGCCGGGACTGCGGCGCCTGTGGGATGGCCGAACCACGCAGGTCAGGCCGTCATCGGGAGTGGTCGTGCCGCTCGAGACCGCGCGCCCCGAGCCGTTCGCGATCCCGGCGGCGGGTGCCGCTGCGACACCGGTGCCGACGGCCGTTCCCGGACCGACCGCGCGCGTCGGGATCCGGAACTGGTCGCCGGCGCCGACCGCGCTCCGACGCTGCACGCGCTGCATACTGCCACACACCTTCCCCTTCATCAGCTTCGACGCGGACGGTGTGTGCAACCTGTGCCGGGAGCACCGGCCCTGGAGTCCGGCACCCGCCGCGGAACTCGAAGCGCTCCTCGCCAAGCACCGGCGGACGGACGGGCGTCCCGATTGCATCGTGGCGCTCAGCGGAGGTCGCGACAGCTGCTACGGCCTGCACGTCATCAAGAAGGAACTCGGCCTCAACCCGATCGCCTACACGTACGACTGGGCGATGGTGACGGACGAGGCCCGCCGGAACTGCTCGCGGATCTGCGCGGCACTCGGCGTCGAGCATGTCATCCGCTCGGCCGACATCCTCGTGAAGCGCCGCAACATCCGGATCAACATCGAGGCGTGGCTCAAGCGGCCGGACCTCGGGATGATCCCGCTCTTCATGGCAGGGGACAAGCAGTTCTTCCACTACGCGACGCAGGTGAGCAAGCAGACCGGCACGCCGCTGGTCATCTTCTGCGGCGGCAACAACCTCGAAGTGACGCACTTCAAGACCGGGTTCTGCGGCGTACGGGATCGCAGCACGGGCACGATGGTCGGGCTGGACACGCCGGGGAAGGTCAAGCTCGCAGCGTACTACCTGCGGCAGTTCCTCCTCAACCCCTCGTATCTGAACCGATCCCTCCTGGACACGGCGTTCGCGTTCTACTCCACCTACCTCGCGCGCGGCGAGTTCATGTACCTCTACAAGTACATCGAGTGGAACGAGGACCGGATCGCCGAGACGCTCGCGTCCCAGTACGGATGGGAGAGTTCGTCCGACTCGAGTTCGTCCTGGCGCATCGGCGACGGGACGGCCTCCTTCTACAACTACATCTACCACACCGTCGCCGGTTTCACCGAGCACGACACCTTCCGCAGCAACCAGGTGCGGGCGGGCCTCATCACGCGGGACGAGGCGTTGCGTCGCGTGGCGCAGGACAACAAGCCGCGCTACGAGTCGATGCGCGAGTACGCGCAGCTCGTGGGGTTCAACCTCGACGGCGCACTGGCCATCATCAACAACCTCCCGCGGTTGCAGTAGCGCGTGGCAGCCGCGTCGCCCCCGCGAGCCCGCCCCGACGCCGCCGGCGCCCAGCCGGTCTCGCGCGCGGTGCGCTGGAACGCAGTGTCGTACGCGGTGGTCGGTGCCGCCGGCGTCGGCCTCAACCTGGCGATCGCCCGCTTCTACGCGCCGGCCGACCTCGGCACCTTCAACACGGTGCTCGCGGTCTTCATCATCGCGGGGCAGGTCGGCGCGCTCGGGGTCCACGGCTCCGTCCTGTACCACGCTCCCATCAGCGCGCGTGCCGGCGGGGAGACGGGGGCGATGCTCGCCGCCGCGCTGCGACTGGTCCTCCTCCTCTCCTCCCTCACCGCCCTCGCGCTCCTGGTGGCGCACCCCCTGCTGGCCCGGGCCTTCGGATCCCCGGACCTCTCGGTCGCACTGCTCGTCGCGCTCCCGGGTATCTGGCTCTTCCCGCTCAACAAGGTCCTGCTCAACTACCTGAACGGCGTGCACCGCGTCCGGGCGTATGCCACGGGCAACGCCGCGCGCTACGTACTCGTGCTGCTCGGCATCGGACTCTGCGTCGGGATGGGTTGGCCGGGGGCGTGGCTCGCCGGCTCGCTCTCCCTGGCGGAAGGCGTCCTGTTCGTCGCGCTCGCGCTCGCGTGCCGCGGCGGCGGCACCGGCGCGCGCGCGCCGGGCGCGACCGCGTGGAACCGGCGGCATCTCGCGTTCGGGCTGAAGGTGATGCCTGCGGGGATCGTCACCGAACTCAACACGAAGATCGACATCCTGGTGCTCGGCGTGCTCGCCGACGCCGCCGCGGTCGGCATCTACAGCCTCGCGAGCATCTTCGCGGAGGGACTCTACCAACTCGTGATGGTCCTGCGCTTCAGCTTCGACCCCGCGATCGCCGTGATGATCCACGAACGGCGCTGGACGGACCTCGACGCGCTCGTCGCGTCCGGGAAGCGGCTGGGGCTGCTGGTCGCCGCCGGCGTCGGCATCCTCTCCATCGCCGCGTTCCCGTTCGCGCTGCCCCTGCTGCTCGGCCGCAATGACTTCGACGCGAGCTGGCCGGTATACGCGGTCCTGGTCGCCGGGATCGTCGCGGCATCGCGGCACATCCCCTTCACCGGCATGTTGCAGCAGGCGGGACAGCCGGGCGCACAGTCGACGATGTTCGCGCTGGTCGCGATGGCGAACCTGATGGGCAACCTTCTGCTGGTGCCGGTCTGGGGCGTGCTCGGCGCGGCCGCGGCGACCTCCCTCTCGCAGGTGGTCTTCGTGATCCTGTTGCGCGGATTCATGCGGCGGCGGGTCGGGTACGGACTGTGAACCCGTCCGGACGGTGATCGCGCTGCTCATCCCCTGCGGGGTGATCCTCGTGGGTAGCTGGACCGCCCTGCGCCTCGGCGCGCGGTTCACCAGCATCGAGTCCGCGTCGCTCCGCTTCGCGATCGGCATCGGCACCGCGCCCTTCGTCGTCGGCATCACGGGGGTGGCGGTGCTCGCGGCCCTGCCGGGCGCGTCACCGATCCTCCATGCCGCGCTCACGGTCGCGCTCCTCGCGGCGCTGGGGTGGTTCGGCGGCCGGCCCGCGCCGTTCCCCTCGCCCCGACCGGCCGAGAACGGCCGTGGCGTGGCCCTGATCGCGCTCATCGGACTTGGCCTGCTCTGGTATGCCGCGCTGGCGCTGCCTCGGGAGATCAACGACGCGGTCGAGTACGCCATCGTCGTCCGCGACCTGCTGGAGACCCGTGACCTGCTGGGCGGATACCCCCGGCTCGATTCGACGCTCGCTCCCTCCGGCTTCTTCTTCGCGTGGACCCACCCGCCGACCTTCGTCGTGCTGCAGTACCTTTTCGCCGCGGGCGACCCGGTCGGCGCGACCGGCCTCGCGGTGCGCATCGTCGATCCCTGGGTCACCACGGCGACGCTCCTGCTCGTGGTGGCGCTCGGTGAGAGGGTGCGCGCGGGCACCGGGATCCTGGCGGCCCTCCTGACGCTCGCGACGCCTCTCTACTTCCTCGGTTCCGTCGGCGGCCTGATCGATCCCCTCCCGGTGCTCGCGGGAGGGCTGGCGGCGGCCGCGATGATCGCGTTCCCGGCGGCGCATTGGGCCGCCCCCGGCGTACTCCTCGGCATGGCCCTCTGGTCGCACTCGGTCGCCGTCCTCCTGGTTCCGATGGCGGTCGTCGCGCGGGTCCTCGCCGGGCCGCGGACGCAGTGGGTGCCAGGGCTCCCGCGCATCGCCGGCTTGGCCGCGACCGCCAGCGTGGTCGCGGCCCCACCCTTCCTGTGGAACCTGATCCGTACCGGGCACCTGGTCAGCGACAGCCCGGCGGTGGTGGCGGCCGCGAACCACCAGTGGGAGACGTTCTACGACTTCACCCGGGGCGTGAGCACCGTCACGGCGCGCATGCAGTATGGCGTCCTCAAGGGAGCATTCGCGCCGGAGGCGTACGGGATCGTCTTCATCCTGGCCGGGGTGGGCGCCCTCCTCGCGGTGGCGGCGTTCGCGAGTCAGGTGCGGTCGCGGAGCAGGACCGCACCGGATGGGCTCCTCAGCCTAGCCGCGTGGCCGATCTGCTTCGTGCTTGGCTCCGCCGCCACGGTCGCCATCGGCACGAACGTCCTGGTACGGAACGAGCGCCTCCTCCTGAGCGTGCTGGTGCCGAGTGCCGTCCTCGCATCCTACGCCGTCCGGCGAGCTGCAGGCGTCGCCGGGATGGGACGATGGCCCCGCGCGCTGTCGCCGTCCCGCCTCCGAGGCCTGGTCGCGCTCGGTCTCCTCGGCGCGCTGCTCGTGCTCGCGCGCTTCGCCCTCGCCGCGCCCGACCATGACCTGGCGTTCGCCCACATCCGGTTCATCGACGCGCACGCCGCTCGAGGCGCACGCGTGCTCTCCTTCCGCCCCGGCGACTTCGTCTTCGCGGACACGCGCGTGATCTCGCACCTCGACCCGGCCCTCCTGCCCACCTACCGCGCGCCCTCAGCGGGAGCGGCCGCGGAGCAGCTGCGACGCCTCGGGATCGCGTGGATCCATGTGCACGAGCCCACGCCACCATCGCTCACTCACACGATGCTGGCCCCGCTGCTCGCGGACCGTTCCCTCACCCGCCTGATGTTCGACGATGGTCCGGCGCAAGTCTACGCGCTGGGCCCAGCGCCAAGGCGTCCCGGTCCGTCGCAGGCATTCCCGCCGGAGTCGCTGTCCCTGAGCGCCTGGCGGGTGGTCAACATTGGCGGTCGCAAGGCGCTTGGCACCGTCCGCATCAGTGCGCCCGCACACCTGTCGATGGGCGAGTCGTCCACGATCCACGTCCCGGCGGGGAGTTTCGACCGACACATCGCCGCCTTCGTGGCGACGGCGCCCGTCGAGCTGCCGCTGGGGTCCACGGAACCCTCGGAGGCCACCGGGGTGGAATCGCGGGAGCTTCGGATCGAAGCGGTGCTCAGTGGTCGCGGATTCGTGAAGGCGTTCGTCGAGCGCCTCGACGCCGGCGGCTCCCGGATCCCGGTGCCGGGTGGCGCGCCCGCGGCGTACCTCGCCGACCTCGTCCTCGAAGGGCGTCCGCTCCGGCTGGACCGTCGCGTCCTGCTGCCACCCGACGCGGGGAGCATCCGGCTCGTCCTTCATCAGTACGGCAACTCGTCCGTCCGACTGGACTCCTTGCGGTACACGCTCTTTCGTTAGGGAATGCCCGACTCCGTCGCTCCGCCGCCGACTTCCTCCCGACGCCGACTTGCGCGCGCCCTGCTTGCGGTGCTCGCGATCAGCGGCGTGGTCGCCTTGCTCTGGCGCGAGCGGATGTCCCTCGGCGTGCTCCGGAACGTGTCGCTCTCGATGTCCGCACTGATCGTGCTCATCATGTCGGTGAACACCGTCCTGTTCGGACTCCGCGTGCGCATCGCGCTCCAGCGCGTCGCGGCCATCCGCATCCGCGTCCTCTGGTGGACACGCGTGTTCATCAACAGCTTCGCAATGAATCTCTCGGTACCCCAGTCCGGCGCCGTCTACCGCGCGATGGAGCTGCGCCGCGTCTACGGCATGCGCCTTCAGGACTACCTGCGAGCCTACTACGTGGTCGTCTGGCTGGGCTACGTGCTCATCGTCGCGTGCTCGACGCCGGCGATGTTCCTGTCGCCGGTCGCCCCGCTCGTGGGCGGGTGGGACCTGCGCCTCGTGGCCGTCCTGACCTTGGTCGGTCTCGCGCTCGGGCCCGTGCTGCTGCACCGCTCGGCTCCCCATATCGGCGGGGACGCGCGCTGGGCCGAGCGGTTCCGCCAGGTGCTGGACGAAACCGTCGGCACTGCACTCGAGTGCGTCCGCGAGCGCCGATTCGCGACCGACTTCCTGTTCTTCAGTATCCTGACGATCGCCATCGACTTCGGGATCGTGGTGCTCGCGCTCGCGGCGCTCGGGTTCAACATCGCACTCGGCTGGTCCCTGTTGCTCTACCTGGCGATGCAGCTCTTCAACATGATCCACGTCACGCCCGGCAACATCGGCGTGCAGGAGCTCGTGTTCGGCGTGCTGGGTGGCCAGGCCGGGCTCAGCCTCGGCGACGGCGTCGTGCTCTCGCTCTTCCTCCGCGTCCTGCGCGCGGCGTCGCTGGTGACCCTCTTCGCGACGGTGAACGTCGCGATGGCCATGGGCGCTCGCCCGCGTCCTGCACCGCACCAGCGCGGCTGAGTCCGCGGAGCGCTCAGCCCCCCGAGGACCCTTCGCCGGCGACCTCGGCGTCCACGGCATCGCAGATCGCGTGCTGGATCGACAGGTGGATCTCTTGGGCCCGGTCGGTACGCTCGGTTGGGACGATCAGGCAGAGGTCGGCGATGGCGCGCACGCGCCCCCCGTCCCGCGCCGTCAGCACCAATGTCCGCATCCCGAGCGCCCGCGCCGCCTCGATCGCGCGGACGCAGTTCGGGGATTTGCCGCTCGTCGTGTGCACCACGAGCAGGTCACCGGGCCGCCCGAGCGCCTCGACCTGGCGACTGAAGACCTCCTCGAACGAGAAATCGTTCGCGGCGGCGGTCAGCAGCGAAGTGTCCGTGGTGAGCGCGAGCGCCCGTAGCGGGCGCCGCGCGCGCGCGTAGCGGACCACGTACTCCGTCGCCACGTGCTGCGCGTCAGCGGCACTCCCGCCGTTCCCACAGAAGAACAACGTGCCACCCGCACGGACGGTCTCGCGCACGAGTCCCGTCGCCCGGCGCAGCGGTTCCGCGAGCTCCCGAGCCGCGCGCGCGGCGAGCTCGGCGAGCTGGTGCAGGTGGTCCACCGGATCGATCCCGCTCACCGGACCGCCTGCGCGAGTTGCGCGATCACTGCGTGCGCCTTCCGTGGAAGGGTCCCGACATCGTCGGCGGACGCCTCGAACGCCCACGTGACGCAGGCGTCGGCCGCCAACAGGTCGACGGCGCGCTCGCGGGCCGCTCCCCCTCCTTCGCCGATCACGGAAGCGAGGAGCCGTTCGGCCGCGCCGACCAGCGCAGCGTCGACCGGCGTGTCCGGCGGGACCGGGTGTGCCCGGACGACCGCCTCCACATGCGCGACGAGGCGAGGTGGAGATGTCGGGGACGCGGTGGCAAGCCACGCCGAGAAGGTCATCGGGCGGCCGCCAGGAGATCCCGGACGACGCTGGCGGCGATCCCGGGGAGACCGCCGACCTGATCCGCCGCGACACCGGCCTGTGCCATGTGCTCCTTGCCTCCGCCGCGGACACCCGTGCGCGCCGCGAGGGCCTTGACCACGCCGCTGGCCGTGATGCCCGCAGACCGGAGGTCGTCGGTCACCACCGTGACCAGGCCGCCCTTCCCGTCGCCGAAATCCGCCACCAGGACGCCGACCCCGGACTCCAGGCGCTCGCGCACCACATCGCCGAGCGCCTGCAGGTCCTTCATCGCCTCGGCGCGCACGACCTTCGCGAGCAGCCGCGTGCCGTGCAGTTCCTCCAGGCCCACCAGCAGCGCCTCGTCCTGCCCGCCCCCTCCCCGCATCACCTCCTGGAGCCGACGCTCGACCGAGCGCTTCTCCGCCACGAGGGCATCGAGCTTCGCCGCCACGAGCGCCGGCTGGCCAGCCTGGACCTTGAGGCGCTCCGCGACCTCTGCGAACGCGAGCTCGCGACCACGCAGGTACTCGTAGGCGCCGCGTCCGGTGAGCGCCTCGATGCGGCGGATCCCGGCGGCGACACCGCTCTCGGACACGATGCGCAGCAGGGCGATCTGTCCCGTGTTGCGCACATGCGTCCCGCCGCACAGCTCCACTGAGCGGCCGGGGACCTCCACCACGCGGACGACATCGCCGTACTTCTCGCCGAAGAGCGCCATCGCGCCCCGCGCGATCGCGTCGCGATACGGCATCTCGACGATCCGCACGTCGACGTTGGCCCAGATCCCTTCGTTCACCATGCGCTCGACTCGATCCAGCACCTCGGCCCCGAGGGGACCGTGATGCGTGAAATCGAATCGGAGGCGCTCCGGAGCGACGAGCGAGCCCGCCTGATGCACGTGGTCGCCGAGGACCTCGCGCAAGGCGGCATGCAGCAGGTGCGTCGCGGTGTGATTGCGCTCGGTGTCGCGTCGGAGCGTCTCCGGCACGCGTGCCACCACCTGCTCGAAGCGCGGCGTCCCCACGAGCGTGCCGATTCCGGCGACCCGTCCCTCCAGCCGTCGCACCTCGGCCACGTCGAGCCGCCAGTCGCTGCCGACGATCTCTCCCCGGTCACTCACCTGGCCGCCCGACTCGGCGTAGAACGGGGACTCCTGCAGCATCACCGCCGCCCGCCCGTCGCCGAACTCGAGGAACGCGGTCACCGGCGCGCGCACCTCAAGGCGTTCGTAGCCGACAAAGGTCGCCGAGATCGGGCGTTCCTTCGCCTCCCAGCGCGCCAGGTCGGCAAGATCGTCGGCCGCCACGGTCAGCTTGCGCGCCCGGCGGTCCTCCTGGGACTGCTGGCGCTGCGCCTCGAGCGCCGCCTCGAAACCCAACAGGTCCACGACGTATCCCCGCTCGTGCGCCATCAGTTCCGTGAGGTCGATGGGGAACCCGAATGTGTCGTAGAGCTTGAACGCCTCCTCGCCGCGGATGGTCCGGGAGGAGGTGGCCAACCCACGAGTACCGCCCGTTGGCGCGAGCTCCTCGAACCGAGCCAATCCCCCTTCGATCGTGGCCAGGAAACGCTCCTCCTCGGCCCGCGTCGTGTCCAGCAGATGCTGGCGTCGGGAGGACAACTCCGGATAGGTCGGGGACATCTGACCGATGACCGCCTCGACCACCGGGACCAGCGTCGGCGAGCGGCGCCCCAGCAGCCAGGCATGGCGCACGGCACGGCGCAGGATGCGCCGCAACACGTAGCCGCGCCCCTCGTTGCTGGGGAACACGCCGTCCGCCAGGAGGAACGCCACGGCGCGGGCGTGGTCCGCGAGGACCCGGTAGCTCGCCGACTCGGGACGCCCGTAGTCGTAGGGAACGCCCACCACCTCGCCGACGCGGTCGAGCAGCGGCTGGAAGAGGTCCGTGTGGTAGTTGTTCGACACGCCCTGCAGCACCGCCGCGATCCGCTCGAGCCCGGCGCCTGTGTCGACGGAGGGCCGGGGCAGCGGGCTCAGCGTCCCATCCGCCTGCCGGTCGAACTGCATGAACACGAGGTTCCAGATCTCGAGGAATCGCCCAGCCTCCGCACCCTCCACGAAGGCGGCCTCGGAGAAGTCGCGGCGCGCGCGGTCCGTCCACTCCCCCGACGCCCCCTCGGGAAAGGCGAAGTCGGGCGCGAGGTGCGCGAGGTCCACGTAGATCTCGGAGCAGGGTCCGCAGGGACCCGTCTCCGCCATCTGCCAGAAGTTGTCCTTTTCTCCGAGACCGTAGACCCGGTCGGGAGCGATCCCCGTGACCTCCCCCCAGAGCGCGCGCGCCTCGTCGTCGTCCCGGTAGACCGTCACGCGGATGTGTTCCACCGGGATTCGCAGCTCCTCCGTGACGAACGCCCAGGCGAACCGGATCGCGTCGCGCTTGAAGTAGTCGCCGAACGAGAAGTTCCCGAGCATCTCGAAGAACGTATGATGCCGGGCAGTGTGCCCCACCTGCTCGAGGTCGTTGTGCTTGCCGCCCGCGCGCACGCACTTCTGGGAGGTCGTCGCCCGGCGCTCACCGTCCGGCGCCGGCTCCTGGCCCAGGAACACCTTCTTGAACTGCACCATGCCCGCATTGGTGAACAGCAGCGTCGGGTCCTCCTCGGGCACGAGCGACGAGGACGGGCGCAC
>CAZHAG010000015.1:25685-33895 GCA_964529705.1 uncultured Gemmatimonas sp.
CGGCGATCTCGGCCGCCGTGAACTGGCGGACTCACTGTTTGCGGCACCTGGAGTCCGGCGCTGTCCCCTGGCGGGCGAAGAAGTCGAGGAAGCGGCGGCGAATCTCGGAGGCCAGCATATCGCGGAAAGATAACGGGGGACCGCGCCGGGGGTCACCGCCCGCTGAGACGTCCACGCGCGCGGCGGGCACTCACCCCGGCAGCACGCTCCCACCGTTCACGTTCACGATCTCCCCGACGACATGCCGCGCACCGGGCATGCAGAGCATCACCACCACGCTGGCGATGTCCAGGGGTGACGCCACACGCCCGACGGGGATGCTCGCCTCGATCCGGGCGCGCCCCCCGTCCGCGAAAGGAAGTGCGCACATCTCCGTGTCCACCCAACCCGGCGCCACGGCGTTGACCGTGATGCCCCGGCTCGCGAGCTCGACCGCGTGGCTCTTCACGAAGGAGATCATCGCCCCCTTGCTCGCCGCATAGTCGGCGTGGAACGCCTCGCCCCGCTGACCCGCGGTGGAGGCGATGTGGACGATGCGCCCGCCATCGCCGAGCACGCGAGCGCCGGCACGCGCGACGAAGAACATCGCGTCGACGTTCTCGCGCATCGTGCGGCGCCACCGCGCATCCGACATCTCCTGGACCGCGACCTCTTCCGGCGGCCAGATGCCGGCGTTGTGGATCAGGATGTCGAGTCCCCCGAGCCCGCGCACGGCCGACGCGACGAGCGACTCGGCACCAGCGGGATCACCGAGGTCGGACGCCACGGCGAGCGCCGTTCGCCCCGTGCCGGCAAGCCGTTCGACGAAGCGCTCCGCGTCCTCGCGGCGCGACCGATAGCCGACGCACACCGATGCGCCGCACTCGGCGAGCAGCTCCGCGATGGCGGCGCCGATCCCACGCGTGCCTCCAGTGACCAGGGCCCGCCTCCCAGCGAGGTCGAACACGCGAGCGACCGCCATCGACTTGCCTCCTCTCAGTGCACCGTGAACCGAACGACCCCCACGGGGAGGTCAGCGTGCGCGGCGCTCGCCGCGTCGGTACGTCACCATCACCCCACCGCGGTACGGGAGCCACTCCGCACTCTGGTTCCACGCATGAGCCGAGTCGTACCGGATGCCGGTCAGGTAGTGGTATCCCTTGTAGAGCGACTGCGAGTTGCCCCCGCCTGCGAACACCTCGAGCCCCCAGGGCCCACGCAACTCCTTGCGATACCCGACCGTGAGGCCGAGCAGGAGGCCGAAGCCCTCCTGGTAGAGGTCGGAGTCACGGTACTCCCATTTCTGCAACCGGAAGGCTGTAACGCCGGCGTGCGCCCCGAGGAACCAGCCGCGCCCCACACCGCGGGGATGGAACCGCCATTCGGGGACGACGATCAGGAACTGCTGCGGCGCCCCACCCACCGAGCGCCAGGGCGAGACCGTGGCATCAAGCTGGAACGAGACCCGCTCGCGCAGGGGGCGCTCGTACGCGACACCCGGCACACCCACGAGGAGCGTCAGGCCGTTCACCTTCACCTGATCCTGCGCCGCCGCCCGCGAGAACGGCAGGCCAGAGGCGAGGAGGAGGGCGAGGATCGGCAGCGGGCGCGGGTGCATGGCGTGCAAGCTCGCCTTTCGCCCCTCACGGTATCAAGTCGCGCACCGCGCGCAGGGTGTCCCCCACCGCGAACCCACGACGGATCAGCCAGGCAGAGAGCCGCCGGCGCGCGACCTCCGGCTCGAGCGTACGCAACGTCCGGAGCCGGCGCTCCGCGATGGCCACCAGAGCCGCCCGCTCATTCCCGCCCGATTCCTCGCGGATGTCCGCGAGCACCGCGTCGACGATGTGCCGGGCCACGCCGCGCTGACGCAGGTCGGCCGCCACGCGCCGCGCGCCGAACCCCCTGCCGACGAGCCGCGCGTGCGCGAATCCGCGCGCGAAGGCCGCATCGTCCAGGAGCCCCACTTCTGCGAGTCGAGCGAGCGTCGCGTCGATCTCGGCAGCGCCGAACTCCCGCTGCTGAAGCCACCGCTCGAGTTCCCGTTCCGATCGGGACCGCCGCGCGAGGGCATCCAAGGCCGCGTCGTGGCACCGCGTCGCTGCGGCGTTGGCGAGGAGTGCCGAGAGCATGGCCTCGGTTACCGCTGACCCGACCCCGAGCCGGAACTGGCCGATGATCTCCGCCGTCAGCGGCGCGACCGGAACCGCGCCGACGTCCACGGTGAAGCGGCCGGGCCGGCGCCGCAGTTCGCGGACCGCCGTGACGACGCCTGGCGACGGCGCGCTCGCCCTTCCGGCGTGTCGGTCCCGGACTCGACGGAAGCGTTGCATCAGGTCAGCGGCGGGTCGTAGTATGGTACACCGTCACGGGGTACTCCGTACCACCTCGTGCGACACCTTCCGCTCCAGCCCTACCCACGATGCCACCGAGAGCGACCGCGCTTCGCGAGACGCCACCTCCATTCGCCGCGCGAGAGGTGCGCGCGCTTCGCGACCGGCTCGGGCTCTCGCAGTCGATCCTCGCCGGGATCCTCAACGTGAGCGTGGAACTCGTGCAGGCGTGGGAAGGGGAACGCCGTGTGCCGCGCGGAGCCGCGCTGCGACTGCTCCAGGTCGTACGGGCTCGGCCGGAACTCGTCGCCGAGCTCGCGCCGAACGTACGGTCGCGACGCATGCCTGAACGCGAACGCTCCCGTTCCCCGCAAATCGCGCAGGAACGCATGCCACACTCGACCCGCCGGAGCCCCGGCCGCCGCGCGACCGACGCACGGCCGTCGATCGCGACGCTTCCTGCGGCCGGGCCGCCCACCCCACTCCCCTCGTGGGGGCGGGGCGCGACCGGGAACCTGCAAGAGGCCCTGCTCCGCGGCCTGACCTCCCACGGCGTCGCCTTCGTCACCGTCGGGGGCGTGGCCGCGCACCTGCGCGGCGCCACCGGCCGCACCGACGACCTCGACATCGTGTACGACCGCGCGCCCGCGAACCTCGACCGGCTCGCGTCCTTCTTGCGGAGCGTCCAGACCACGCTCCGTGGTGCGCCAGGCACGATCCCGTTCGCCGCCGACCCCCGGACCTTGGCGCACACCGCCGTCCTCGCCCTCGACACGAATCTGGGGCCACTCGACCTCCGCCAACGCATCGCCGGCATCGGCGACTTCCACGCGAGCTTGGCGAACTCGACCACCGTGACCATCGGCGGCCGGCAGATCCCGGCGCTCACCCTCGACGCCCTCATCGTCTCCAAGCGCGCCACCGGGCGCAGCAAGGACCGTGAGGAGGTCCGGGCCCTCGAGGGGCTGCGCTCGGGACTTCGGTAGCCGCTGCGCGCGGCGCGGGACGACGGGGGTTCGTCGGCAGTCGCCGCGCCATCACCCGGAAATACACCGAGGGTGGACCCGAGTGGAACGGCGGGGATTCCGGGCCCCGACGACTCACCACAGATCGCACCCTCGATGCACACTTGAGGACGACGTGCCTTCCGTTGTCGCCTACTCCTCCGTCTCTCCGTCGGCGATCGCCGCGGCCTTCGTGATGCCGATCACCGCCTTCACCTTCTCCTCGACTTCCGCCATCACGGTCGGGTTGTCCTTCAGGAACATCTTGGCGTTCTCACGCCCCTGCCCGATCCGCTGGCTCCCGTAGCTGTACCAGGCGCCCGACTTCTCGATGATCCCCGCGTCCGAGCCGATGTCGACCAGCAGCGAGACATGGGAGATCCCCTCCGCATACATGATGTCGAACTCCGCCTGCTTGAACGGCGGTGCCACCTTGTTCTTCACCACCTTCACCCGGACGTGGGAACCCGTCACGTCCTCCTTATCCTTCACCGGGCCGATGCGGCGGATGTCGAGCCGCAACGACGCGTAGAACTTCAGTGCCTTGCCGCCGGTCGTCGTCTCGGGGTTCCCGAACATCACCCCGATCTTCTCCCGCAGCTGGTTGATGAAGATCACCGAGCAGTTCGACCGGGCGATCGCGCCGGTGAGCTTGCGGAGCGCCTGGCTCATGAGCCGGGCCTGCAGCCCCACGTGCGAATCCCCCATCTCCCCCTCGATCTCGGCCTTCGGCACCAGCGCCGCCACCGAGTCGATCACGATCACGTCCACCGCCCCGCTCCGCACCAGGATCTCGCAGATCTCGAGCGCCTGTTCCCCCGTGTCCGGCTGCGACACGAGGAGCTTGTCCACGTCCACGCCCAGCCGGGCGGCATAGTCCGTGTCCAGCGCGTGCTCGGCGTCGATGAACGCCGCCGTCCCTCCCAGCTTCTGCGCATTGGCGACGACATGGAGACAGAGCGTCGTCTTGCCGCTGCTCTCGGGACCATAGATCTCGGTCACTCGGCCCCGAGGGATCCCACCCACACCGATCGCCGCATCGAGGTTGATCGCCCCAGTCGGGATCGCGTCGACCTTCACCTTCGCACCTTCCGCGCCCATCTTCATGATGGCGCCCTTCCCGAACGACTTCTCGATCTGCGAGACGGCGAGTCCCAACGCCTTCGTGCGATCGTCCCTCTGTGCGGCCGTGGTAGCCATCGAAACCCCAATGGTCCTGCGTGTATCGCCAGCCTCGCGGCCGACTCGTGGAGGGAATCTACCCCGCTCAACAGACGGGGCTACCCCGAAGGGAATGCGAAGAAAACGCCTGCACATCGAACACCGAACAAATGGCGAATCGCACCCCTTCGCGCAAGGGTGGGCTTGGCCCCGGGGCGAGTTTAGCACATTCCCGGAGGAATCGCTCCATCGCGGCCACACGGTCAGCGTAAGATGTTGATTTGTATACCGTTACCGTGAATACAGGCCGTGGAAAACGTGTGAATTCGACGTGGAAACAGCCCGGTTCTCCACGGTTGTCAACACTCACCGCACCACCTCGAATGCGTTCTCGACGTGCTTGACCAACACGCGCTGATCATCCACCAGGACGCCGACCACATCAAAGCGATAGTGCTCCTCCGCCCGACCGTGCCGATCGATCCAGATGCGTGCGCTCCGGGTGAGTTCGCGTTGCTTCCGATGGTTCACGGCCTCCACCGGATCGCCGAAGGTGTCTCCCTTCCGCGCCTTCACCTCGACGAACGCGACGAGGGCATCGCGCTGCGCGACGAGGTCGATGTCGCGCCGCCCGTTCCGGAACCGGCGATACACGATGCGCCACCCGCGACGCGTGAGCCATCGTGCCGCGATCTCCTCCCCGAGGAGCCCCAGTCGCTGGTTGTGCGTGCCCATGGGGCGCGAACCTAGGGAGCCGGCTCGGCCAGGCGTCACCGGATCGTCGCGGCTGAGCACATTCTCGCGCGTGGGCGTATCCCTTTCGGAAATCACCCCGCAAGCGTGCGGCACGCACCCGACTCCGCTCGGCCACGTACCCGCGCATCCTTGCGATGCCGCACTGCGCTACCGCCGCACGCATCGACGACCCCGCACCGAGGAACGAATGTCCCGTCGCCCCCGCTGGTCTGCGCCGCTGCTCTCCCTCATCGCCGCCGTCCTGCTCGCCTCGGCGGTGCCGCAGGCCGCGCAGGCGATCCCGCCCTTCGCGCGGAAGTACCGCGTCAGCTGCGCGCTCTGCCACGCGCCCGTACCGCGCCTGACCGCCTTCGGCGAGGCCTTCGCAGCGAACGGGTTCGAGTTCGCCGTCGGCGAGCTCGCGCGCGACACGCTCTTCACGGGCGACCCGTTGCTCCGGCTGCAGAAGGAGTTCCCCCTCGGCGTCCGGCTCGACCTCTACCAGCAGGCGCTCTCGAAGGCCGCGGCGGGAGAATCGAACACCGACCAGCAACTCCCCTGGACCGTCAAGCTCCTCAGTGGCGGCCAGGTCGCGGACAAGATCAGCTACTACTTCTACTTCATGGCCTCCGACCATGGTGAGGTGGCTGGCCTCGAGGACGCGTACATCCAGTTCACCGACATCGGCGGGAGCGGGGTGAGCGTGATCGCCGGCCAGTTCCAGGTCTCCGACCCGCTCTTCAAGCGTGAGCTCCGGCTGGAGTACGAGGACTACCAGCCCTATCGGGTGCGGGTGGGCCAGGCGCGCGCCGACCTCACGTACGACCGCGGCCTGATGGCGCTCTGGTCCCCACGCGAGGGACTCGACCTCACGCTCCAGCTCGTGAATGGCCAGGGACTCGACGCGGCGACCGACGCCAACCAGTACGACCGGGACTCGGACAAGACGGTCGTCCTGCGCCTCTCACAGGACGTCGGGCCCCTGCGGCTCGGCGCCTTCGGCTATGCCGGCGGCGAGACCGCCAACGGCGTGCACAACCGGACGCGGATCTTCGGCCCGGACGCCACCCTCGCACTGGGGAGCCGAGCCGAGCTGAACGTCTCCGCGCTACGCCGATGGGACAGCGATCCGTTCTACGGGAGCTGCACCCCCTTCTCCCCTTGCCCGGGAGGCGCCACCGCCCCGTTCGGCACGAGCGTCGACGCCGCGCTGGCGGAGCTCGTCTTCTGGCCCGGCGGCCCGGTGGCCCGATGGTACTTCACGGCGCTCGCCAACTACATCGAGTCCGACGATCCCGTCGTCTCCCTGCGCCTCGGCGAGCAGAACGTCGGCGAGGGCTTCCTGACGCGGTATCGCACCGGGTCGTTCGGCGCGCACTACATCCTGCGCCGAAACGTGCGCCTGATGGGGGAGAGCACGTGGGACTTCGAGCGCGAACGGATGCGCTTCGTGACCGGCATGATGGTCGGGTTCTAGCCGGGCGCGCGAGCGCCAGGGCCGGGGGCGCACGCTAGGCGGCGGTGCGCTCCCCGGCGATCCGGTCGAGGTCGTCGAGCCCGATCAGCACGTCGCGCGGCTTGGAGCCGTCCGGCGGCCCGAGGACGCCGGCCAGGTGGAGCTGGTCGATGATGCGCGCGGCGCGTCCGTAGCCGACCTTGAGCCGGCGCTGCAGGAGCGAAGTCGATCCGCCCTGGTGCTGCACGCAGACCTCCGCGGCCTCGCGGAAGAGCTTGTCGCGGTCCCCCTGCTCCTCCGCACTGTCCTCGCCCCCGCCCGCCTCGAGCGCCTCGCGGGCACGCACGGCCTCGAGCACGTCCACCTCGTCGGCGTGCTCCTCCGTGGCGATCTGCCCATCGGCCGCCATCGCCGCCCTCCGGGCTTCCTTCCGCTCGGTGTACCACTGCATCAGGCGTTCGGTGTCCTCGTTCGACAGGTACGCCCCCTGGAGCCGGGCCGGCTCGCTCTTCCCCGGCGGGATGAAGAGCATGTCGCCATTCCCGAGTAGCGACTCGGCGCCCATCCCGTCGATGATCGTGCGGCTGTCGATCTGCGACGCCACGCGGAACGCGATCCGGCTCGGGAAGTTCGCCTTGATGAGCCCGGTGATCACGTTCACGCTCGGCCGCTGCGTGGCGAGGATCAGGTGGATCCCGATCGCGCGGGCCTTCTGGGCGAGCATCGCCAGCGGGGTCTCCACCTCGGCCGCGACGGTCATCATCAGGTCGGCGAGCTCGTCGATCACCACGACGATGTACGGCAGCACCCCGGCCTTGTACTCGCGGTCCTCGAACCCGACGTTGGGGTCCTTCGGCTTCCGCAATGACGTCCCGTTCCGGACCTTCGCGTTGAAGTCCTGGATGTTGCGCGCCCCGTTCTCCGCGAGCAGGGCGTACCGCTCCTGCATCTCCAGCACCGCCCACTTGAGCACGGAGGCGGCGTCGCGGTTGTCGGTGACGACCTTGTGGCGCAGGTGCGGGAGCACATTGTAGACCGAGAGCTCGAGCATCTTGGGGTCGACCATCAGGAAGCGCAGCGTCTTGGGCGTGTGCCGGTAGACCAGCGACGTGATGATCGTGTTCACGCAGACGGACTTCCCCGAGCCGGTGGCCCCCGCGATGAGCAGGTGCGGCATCTTGGCCAGGTCGTTCACCACCGCGCGCCCCTCAAGATCCTTCCCGAGCGCGATCGGGAGGGCCATCGGCTTGTTCTGGTACTCCGGGCTCTCGAGCATCTCGCGGAACGCCACGAGGTCGGGCGTCGGGTTCGGTACCTCGATGCCGACCGCCCCCTTCCCGGGGATCGGCGCCACCACGCGGATGCTCGGCGCCCGCATCGCGAGCGCGAGGTCGTTCGAGAGGTTTGCGAACTGGCGCACCTTCACGCCCGGCGCGGGCTCGATCTCGTACTGCGTGACCGTCGGGCCACTCGTGCGGCCGGTGAGAGTGCCGTCCACCTTGAACGTCCGCAGCGACTCGATGAGCTTGGCACCCATCAGGT
>CAZHAG010000016.1:0-14345 GCA_964529705.1 uncultured Gemmatimonas sp.
ACATCAAGATCAAGTTCCGCGAGGGGTTCCGGCCCTTCGCGCCGAGCGTGCTGCGTGAGCGCGTGGCGGACTACTTCGAGCTCGACACCGATTCGCCGTACATGCTCCTGGTGGCGCCCGTGAAGAAGGAGCGCCAGGTGCCGATGACCGAGGAGCAGCGCCGCCTCTGGGGGCTCGACCTGCTCAACGTGCCGAAGTCCGACATCCCCGCGGTGACGCACATCGACTATTCGGCCCGCGTGCAGACCGTGACGCGGGAGACGAACCCCGACTACCACGCGCTGCTCGCGGAGTTCGAGCGCCAGACCGGGTGCGCGGTGCTGGTCAACACGTCGTTCAACGTCCGGGGGGAGCCGATCGTGATGACGCCCCTGGATGCGTACCGCTGCTTCATGCGGACCCACATCGACTATCTCGTGCTCGGTCACTACCTGCTCGCGAAGGGTGACCAGCCGGAGTGGAAGGAGGAGGGCGATTGGCGGAACGAGTTCCAGCTGGACTGAGCCCGGCCGAGGGCCGGAAGTTCGCCTTCACGGTCGGCGGCGCCTTCCTGGTGTTCGCCGCCATCGCCTGGTGGCGCGGGCACCCGACGACCACCACGGTGCTGGGGACGCTGGGGGGCACGCTCGGCGTGCTCGGCATCGCGATCCCCGGGAAGCTGGGCCCGCTCTTCAGCGCCTGGATGGGGCTGGCCCACCTCATCTCGAAGGTCACGACCCCGATCTTCATGGGGATCGTGTTCTTCCTGGTGATCACGCCGATCAGCCTGCTCATGCGGCTGTTCGGCAAGGTGCCGTTGCGCGCGCCGCGCGGCGCCGCGTCCTACTGGAAGTCGCGTGAACCCGAGGAACGGCGCAGCAACCTGGCGCGCCAGTTCTGACCTGCGAACCTGAGCACACGAGTCGAGACGATGAGCAAGCGGCGTGGATTGGTCGGCGAGTTCTGGGAGTTCCTGAACGCGCGCAAGAAGTGGTGGCTGGCCCCGATCATCATCGTGATGGTCGCCCTCGGCGCGCTCATGGTCTTCGCGCAGGGTTCCGCCCTGGCCCCGTTCATCTACACGATCTTCTGATCGCGCGTTGGGCGGCGGGGAGCGTGGCGCCATGACCCGGCGGATCCGGGTCCTGCAGGTGACGCACGACCTCGGGGTCGGCGGGCTGCCGCGCGTCGTGGAGACGCTCTGCCGGTCGATCGACGCGGAGCGGTTCGACGTCTCCGCCCTCTGCCTGAACTTCGGCGGCGAGCTGGCCGAGATGCTCACGGCCGACGGCTTCACGGTCAGCGTGCTCGAGCAGGCGGCCCGCAAGCCCGATTACCTCTCCTCCTGGCGGGTCGCGAAGTTCCTGCGCGACGGTCACTTCGACGTGGTCCACTCGCACAACACGCAGCCCTTCCTGGACGCCGCCATCGGCACGCTGCTCTCGGACGCGGGGGTCCTGGTCCACACGGACCACGCGCGCGACTTCCCGGACAAGCTCCGATACATGGTGCTCGAACACCTGCTCTCCTGGCGGGCGTTCAAGGTGGTCGGCGTCTCGGAGCACACGACCGAGAACCTGAACCGGTACGAGTGGATCCCCCGCCGGAAGCTGGCCACCATCCCCAACGGGATCGACGGCCGGCTCTTCGATCGCGCGATCGACCGCCCGGCGGTGCGCGCCTCCCTCGGCGTGCCGGGGGGCGCGGTGGTCGCGCTCTTCGCCTCGCGGCTCGAGGCGCAGAAGGATGTCCCCACGCTTCTCGACGCGTTCGTGCTCCTGCGGGATCGCGTCCCCGCGCTCCACCTCGTCGTCGCGGGGCAGGGGAGCCTGCGCGAGTCGCTGGAGGCGCGCGCCACGGCGCTCGGGATCGGGGACCGTGTGCACTTCGCCGGCGTGCGGCTCGACATCCCCGATGTGCTGCGCGCCGCGGACCTCTTCGTCCTCTCCTCCACGTGGGAGGGACTGCCGATGGTGATCCTCGAAGCGCTGGCGGCGCGCTGTCCGATCGTCTCCACCGCCGTCGGCGGCGTGCCCTCGGCGATCGAGGATGACGTCTCCGGCCTCCTCGTCCCGCCGCGCGACGCGGTGCGGCTGTCCGCCGGCATCGAGCGCGTCGCGAGCGATCCCGAGTTGCGGCGGCGGCTCGCCGAGCGCGGACGCGCGGTGTTCGAGGAACGCTTCAGCGCCGCCGCGATGGCCCGGCGGTACGAGGCGCTCTACGAGGAAGGGTGCCGCCGGCGCGGGATCGCCTGATCAGTGCCGATGCGGAGTGAGGCCGGCATCCCGCGCGGCGACCTCGTACTCGGGGTTCCGGCGCGCGAGCGACTCACGCAGCACCGCACGCGCCGCGGCCGCGAGGGTGCGCGCGGAGTACACCGGGTCGCGCCAGTCGAGGTCGAAGAACGCGAGCGGCGGACGCCAGGCGGCGAGCAGCTCGCGCCAGCCGATCAATCCCGCACGCCAGTACCGCACCGCCGCGTGGGCCTCGGCGCGCAGCACGACGTGGCGGAAGTCGCGGCCCAGGGGCGCGACGGGACGGTGCCGCACGCCGATCCGGTCGAGATAGTGGAGCCAAGCGAGGTCCACGCCGTCATAGGGACCGGCATCGCCGCCGCCGGAGAGCCGCGGGTTCGCCTCGATCAGCTTCACGCGGCCGTCGCGCACGTCGCGCTTCACCTCGATCTCGCAGATGCCGCGGTAGCCGATGGCGCGCAGGAACGCGTCGCAGGCCGCGTCGGCTTCCGGGTCGGTCACCGGCTCGGAGACCGTCGCGCTCCCGAAGCCGACGGGGTCGCAGCGGAGTTCGCGGAAGAGCGCGTGCCCCGTCCGCGTGCCGTCGGCGGCGTAGTGCGCGAGGTAGACGCGCTTGTTGGTGTCGGGCCCCTGGATGATCTCCTGCACGATCACCTGCGGGTTCGCCGCACAGGCGAGCGCGTGCTGCGCGAGCAACTCGGCCGCGTCGTGGGCGACGGCGATCTTCCGGAAGGAGAGCGCATGGCCCGCCGGGAGGCGCTGCCACTCCCGGAAGTGGACCGGTTTGAGGACGCAGGGGAACATCGCTGCCGCCGCGAACGCCTCGACCTGCTCGCGGGTGGACGCGAAGCGGGTGAGCGGCATCGCCATGCCGTGCCGCTCGGCGAGCGCGTACTGGGTGTCCTTGTCCGCAAGCGCCCCCTGGAGCTCCGCGCCGTCTCCCACTCGGTACCACTGGCGCAACTCGTCCGCGAAGCGGGCGATGGCGGTCACGAACTGGTCAGCGCTGGCGAGAAGCACCGGGCGCTCGGGCGCGTCCTTCGCGAGCGACCGCATGGCCTCGAGCCACTCGCCCGGGGCGCGGTCGGGGTCGGGACAGCGCAGAGCGGGCCCGTGGCGCGAGCGGAACCCGGTCTGCCGTTCGTCGCAGTCGAGGATTCGCGTGCGGACCCCGCGTCGCACCAGGTTGCGCAGGTTCACGACGCCGGTCTGGAATGCGCCGAGGATGACGGCCCCCGGCCATTCCGGTCGCGCGCGGGCCGGGAGTTCGTCAGCGGTCGGCATGGGGCGTCAGCGGTGGCGCGTCGCGGCGGTCATGGATTCAGGAAGTTCATCAGTCCTGCGCTTCCGCGCCACGTCGGTGGCCCGGCCGCGCGCCCCGGGTTATCCTCGTATCGCCGCCGTCGGGATGGCCGCGCGCCCACACCCTCGACGCCCCTCCCCCTCCCGCGTGCCCCCCGGGCCACCTGGGTCCATCCATGAGAAAGCTCCTCCTCGCACTCGTCCTCGCCTCGGGCGGACTGCTCGCGGTGTTCCTGTACCAGCAGCTCGTCGTCGAGGGCACGATGGGGCCGGCGGCGATGGTCGGTGTCGGCGTCCTCACCATCCTCTTCACCGCCCTCACGCTCACCTGGGCGCTGTACGGAACGCGCTTCGGGGACATCGTCTCCAAGCTCTGGCTGGCGGGGTTCGCCTGTGCCATCTCGTACGCCGCGATCGACCTCGCCGCCGGATGGATCCTGATCCAGCCGCTCTCGCCGCCGCTCGTGCCGGACGCGTACCGCCACCATCGGCTCGTGCCGAACTCGCACGCGGAGTTCCGTCAGCAGGACTTCGCATACGTGCAGCGCGTGAATTCGCTCGGTCTCCGGGGCGCGGAGGTGTCCGTCGACAAGCCCGCGGGCACCTACCGCATCCTGATGCTCGGCGACTCCTTCACGATGGGGAAGGGCGTGGAGGACGACCTGACGTCGTCCGTGCTGCTGGCGCGCGCCCTCTCCGACGCGCGCGCGGCGTGCGGGGGCGGGCCGGTCGAGGTGATCAACGGCGGCGTGGACAGCTACGCGCCGGTGCTCTCGCTCATCGCACTCACGCGCGACCTTCAAGCGCTCGACCCCGACCTCGTCATCCTCAACCTCGACGTCAGCGACCTCGCGCAGGAGCAGGCCTACCGCGGCATCGGGGTGCGTGACTCGACGGGCGCCGTGGTGGCCGTGCCGCAGCTCACGTCCTCCGAGTCCACCTACGACCGCATCCGGGCGTGGACGGAGCGCCACCTCTTCTTCACCCGCGTGCTCCTCTTCTACGCGAACCGGCGCCTCAACTACAGCGACGTCTCCGTGCGCGCCGTGGTGACGGAGGCCAACCGGGAGATCACCGCGTACACGCTCGAGGGCGACACGGCCGACCGCACGGGGCAGTGGCGTGAGATCTTCGACAGCATCCGCCGGATGCGCGAGTTCGAGGCCGCCCACGGCGGCGAGTTCCTCCTCACGATCTACCCGTGGGCGCACGAGATCACGGACACCCAGTGGGTGCCGGGACGCGAGGCGTTCATGCCCGCGGGCGCGAAGGCGTCCGGGGTGCGCCGCGAGACGGTGCTCCGCCTCGCCGCGGAGCATGGGATCGAGGTGGTGGACCTCTTCTCGGTGTTCGCCGGGCGCGTCGCGGACGAGAAGCTCTACTTCGACCACGACATGCATTGGACCCCCGCCGGCAACCGCGCGATGGCCGACGGACTCACCGAGTACCTGGTGCCGCGCCAGGCGAGCCGCTGGTGCGCAGGACCCTGACGTTATGGCGACGCTGATCTCGCACACGATGGTGGACGGGCATCGCGCGGTGGTCCTCGAGGACGGCCACACGCGCGCCGTGGTGCTCCCCGGGCTCGGTGGCCGCGTCTGGGAGCTCCATGACCTCGCGCGCGGCGTCCAGTGGGTCTGGCACCGCCCGGGGGTCCCCCTCGCGGCGCCCGCGGCCGGTGCGGAGTACGACGCGGTGTGGGCGGGCGGCTGGGAGGAGCTCTTCCCGAACGATGCGGCGGGACTGTTCGAGTCGCGCCAGCTGCCGGACCATGGCGAGTGGTGGTCCCTCGCGTGGAAGGTCGAGGCGATCGACGAGGGGCCAGCCGCCGTGCTGCGCCTCGGCGTCGACACCACCGTCCGTCGGTGCCGGTGCACCAAGGAGTTCCGGCTCCTCGCCGACCGCGCGGGGATCGAGGTGCGCTACCGGATCGAGAGCCGGGAGGACGAGCCGTTCCACTTCCTGTTCAAGCAGCACCTTCCGCTCCAGCTCGCGCCGGGCCTGCGGCTCGTGGCGCCGGGCGGCACCGTCGTGCCCGTCGACCCCACGTTCGGCTCGCGCGTCACCACGCCCGGCCCCCACCGGTGGCCGTTCGTCCGTGGGGCGGACGGGGGAGTGACGGACCTCCGGGTGGTGCACCCGGCCTCCGCGCGGGAGCAGGAGTTCATCTATGTCTCCGACCTGCCGGCGGCGTGGTGCGGCGCGGACGACGCGGCGCGTGGCGCGTCGCTCCGCATGCACTGGGACCAGCGGCAGCTCCCCTTCCTCTGGTTCTTCGTCTCGTACGGTGGCTGGCGTGACGTGCACACCGTCGTGCTGGAGCCGTGCTCGAACCTCCCGAAGGACCTCACGGAGGCGGTGCGCCGGGGCCAGGCCGCGACCCTCGGGCCGCGCGGAACGTTCGAGACTCGGGTCCGCGTCGTCCTCTCCTCCCTCGCGGACGCCGAGGCCGCGGGCGTGGGGGAGGCACGATGACGGCGCCGGCGCAGGGGTCCAGCCCGGAGACGTCGATCGTCATCCGGGCGTTCAATGAGGAGCGCTGGCTCCCGGACGTCTTCGCGGCGCTGGCCCGGCAGACGTACCGGGATTTCGAGGTGATCCTCGTGGACTCCGGGTCCCTCGACCGCACGCGGGAGATCGCGGAGGCGAACGGGGCGCGCATCGTGCGGCTGCGGTCCGAGGACTTCACGTTCGGCCACTCGCTCAACGTGGGGATCGAGGAGTCGCGCGGCGCCTTCATCGCGATCCTCTCCGCGCACGCGATCCCGGCGGACGAACGCTGGCTCGAGCTCCTGGTCGCGCCGCTGCGCGAGCACGCCCCGGCGATGGTGTACGGCGGTCAGCGCGGCCACGCGGTCTCCAAGTACTCGGAGTGCCGCGACTTCGAGCGCGTCTTCCCGGACGAGCCCACCGTCTGGACCGACGACGATCCCTTCGCCAACAACGCGAACTCGGCCATCAAGCGCGAGCTCTGGCTCGAGCACCCCTTCGACGAGGGACTCCCGGGGCTCGAGGACATCGAGTGGGCCAAGTACTGGACCGAGCTCGAGCGGATCATCGTGTACGAGCCGCGCGCGGCGATCATCCACGTGCACACCGAGAGCTGGGCTCAGGTGCGTCGCCGCTACTACCGCGAGGGGATGGCGGCGCGGTGGGTGGGGAAGCGGATCCTGCGCCACCTCCCGATGGAGTTCTCCCGCGAGGCGCGCTGGCTGCTCGCCGACCTCTGGCACGCACTCCGGGAGGGGCGCCTGTTCGCACTCGCGTCCGAGATCGCGCGCTTTCGCTACGAGAAGACGTTGGGGAGCATCAAGGGGATCGTGGACAGCCGCGGGCTCGACTCGCCCGGCCGCCGTGCCGCGCTCTACTATGAGCAGAGCTTCGCGGCCGTCGTGGTGCGCGCCCCGCATCGGGCGCAGGTCGAGTACCGCGAGGTGCCGATCCTCAAGCCGGGCGAGGTGCTCATCCGCGTGGCATACGTCGGGATCTGCGGCACCGACCTCGAGATCCTCGAGGGAACGCTCGGCTACTACAAGTCCGGCATGGCGAGCTACCCGATCGTGCCTGGGCACGAGAGCTCCGGCACGATCGTGGAGGTCGGCCCGCGGGTGACGCACCTCGCCAAGGGCGATCGCGTGGTGGTCGAGTGCATCCAGGGGTGCGGCGAGTGCGCCGCCTGCGTCAGCGACACCGCGATCCGCTGCGAGGCACGGAAGGAGGTCGGCGTGTTGAACCAGGACGGCGCATACGCCGAGTACATGGTGGCGCGGTCCCGGTACGTCCATCGCGTGCCGGACGACCTGCCCCTCGTGCGCGCGGCGCTCGCCGAGCCCCTGGCGGTGGTGCTCAAGGCACTGCGACGGCTCGGGGCCGCGAACGGGGATGCGCGTCCACGGTCCGTGACCGTGCTCGGTGCGGGGACGATCGGCGTGCTGGCCGCCCGCGTGCTCGCCCTCCGGGGGCACCGCGTGACCGTGACGGACCGTGAGCCGCGCCGCCTCGAGGCGCTCGGGGCGGAGTTCACCACGTCCACTTCCCTCGCCTCGCTCGGCACGAGCGAGTGGATCGTGGAGGCGACCGGGAACCAGCAGGTCCTGTCTCAGGTCATGCGGGAGTCATCGACCGGCAGCGCGATCCTGCTGCTCGGGTTCCCGTACGGTCGCGAACCGTTCAGCTTCGAATCGGTCGTGGCGTTCGATCGATCCGTCATCGGCTCGGTCGGCAGCTCCAGTCGCGACTTCGCGGATGCCCTCGAGCTCATGCCCGCGCTCGACCTCCAGGGGTTCGTCGGCCAGTCGCTGCCGCTCGTGGAGTATGAGCGTGCCTGGGAACTGGTGCGTTCGCGCAGGCATCTCAAGGTGATGCTGCGCGTGGACCAGACACTTGCCGAGGCCTGAATCGGCCTTCGGGGCAGGCGCCGACCGCAGCGATCGGAGGGGAACGGGCCCTCGGTCCTCGGGCGACGGCCGGCAGCTATGTCGATGCTCTGCAAGGATTTGCGGCGCAGTAAGCCGATGTGACAGTCGCGTTGCGTCGCCGTCGAGCCGCGCGTTATAGTATCATCGGGGTGCCCCGCTCGGGACGCACCGGGTTCGAAGCGCGATGTGCGAGGCTGATGCCCCGCGGGTGACCCGCGCGGCAGGCCTGTAGTGGATCGCTGCTGCACTTCTCTGCGGAGGGATGGTCGATGGATCTCGCGAGACTCAAATCCGTTCGACTGCGCCTGGCGATGCTCGCGGTTCCCGCGTCGTTGCTGGTGAGCGCGTCCTGCGGCGAGGCGGAGATCGTGAGTTCCCCGACGAAGGTGGCGGGCAAGGTCGTGGCACCGCCCCCCGTCCCGCCGCCCCCGCCTCCCCCGGCGCCGCCGCCGGCCGGCGTCGCGTTCCAGTCGCTCTGGTCGAACGCTGGTACGTCGATCGCGGCCGTGACGGATGGCGGACTCTGGCCGATCCTCGCTTGCGGCACGGTCTACCAGAACGTGATGTCGGTGGTGGCCGGGGCGCCGCTGGGATTCACCGAGACGCCGAACGTCCTCCGCGTGCGGATGGCCGGGCAGGACTGCGCGATGCTGCAGCGCGACGGCATCATCCCGGCCAGCACCACGCACTGGGGGCGCTTCTACATCCGGAACGACGAGTTCGGGACTTCGAACACGCATCCGGTCGCGTACCATAACGTGCACGGCGCCGACCCGATCCAGGCGGTGCCCCTGCAGCGCTTCGCGAACATCCAGAACGGGTCGTGGCAGATCGGGATCCCCACCGCCGGCAACTATCCCTTCAATCGGTATTACACCCCCCTGCTGCCCAACGGGGTGTGGTACCGCTTCGAGTGGGAGATGCGCTATCTCACGGCGACGACCTTCCGGTTCTATCCGCGCATCTACAACCTGGCCGACTCGCTGCTGTACGACGCGTCGAACCTGCGCGTCGAGGGCGGCTCCTCGACGCTCCAACAGTGGTACGACCAGGGGAACTTCAACTCGCTGGGTGGGAACGGCAGCGCGGGCACTGCGGCACAGCTCGCGCGCAACTTCGGACTGGGCAACGAGGGACCATCCTCGGCCTCGAACACCGGCGGTTCCTGGTACTACGCGAAGTTCGGACTGAGCACCTCGGGGTGGCTCGGACGGTGAGCGTGGTCGCGTCCTGCCCACGCCCCCTCCGCCGTTCGCGCACAGTGTGACGGTGCGCTTGAACCGGGACGCGACACCCCACTAGGATTCATCGCGAAGGGATCGCGGCGGGAGTTCCCGCAGGCGTCCCGGGGCGCGATGGACCACCGGGTCAAGTGGACGGGTCCGCGCGCCGACAATGGAAAAGAGCTGCTCAGAGCAAACCCGTCGAAAGACGGCGACGCAGAGCGACGGGGCTTCGGTGTCCAACACCATGCCAGCCGAGCCGCCAGCCATTCGGACCGCATCCTGGGTCTTGGCCGGCGGCTCTTTCGTTCCCGGCGGACCGGATGCATCACCTCCGCGTGGAGAACGTTGCAATGCGATACCTGTCCAAGCTGGTCAAGCGCCTCGCCCTGGGACGCATCCCGGTCGTGATCCTCCTCGTTGGCGCCTGCATCGCTCCCGAGGGGGCGATCGACCCCAGCGGTGACCTCCTCGTCGGTGAGGTGCGCGTCACGCCCGACTCCGCTCTGCTGCCCGCCGGCCAGAGCCTGCAACTGACGGCGGCCGTCCGCGACACCCTCGGCCACCCGATGCCCAACGAGACGGTGACCTGGACCAGCTCCGACACCGCGATCGCCGTGGTGGATTCGCGCGGGATGGTCTCGGCGCGGAGCACCGGCGGCGTCGAGATCCGCGGCCACGCCCGCCGCGCCTCGGGACGCTCGCGGATCGTGATCGCCACCCCTGTCGCGTCCGTCTCCATCACGCCGACCCAGCCTGCGCTGGTCCCGGGCGGGGCCGTGCAGCTCACGGCCGTGGCCCGCAGTGCGGCGGACAGCGTGCTCGACGGGCGGCCTGTGACGTGGTCGTCCACCAACACCAGCGTCGCGACCGTGACTTCGACGGGTCTCGTCGTCGGCGTCGCGACCGGACTCGCCACGATCAACGCGGTCGCGGAAGGGGTGATGGCCGCGGCCTCGGTGAACGTCGCCAATCCGTCCGTTTCGTCGGTGTCCACACTGGCCGTCGTCTCCACCACCGACTCGAGCGTGACACTGCGCTTCACCGAGGTGAACGACGGCACCGGCGCGGCCGCCAACTATGAGATGCGCGTCGGGTCCCCCACCATCTCGTGGGGGAGCGCGACGTCGGTGACGGGCGGAAGCTGCCTCACGCCGATGACGGGCACGGCGATCGGCGCGGTGCGCACCTGCACCGTGACCGGACGCTCGCCCAGCTCCACCTATCAGTTCCAGCTGGTGCCGTTCCGCGGCACCCTGGGTGCGGGGGCCGTGTTCGGCGCGCTCTCGAACGTGGTGTCCGCCACGACCGCTGCCGCACCGCAGGCGGCGGTGGCCACGGTGGCGATCGCCCCGACGAGCGCGAGCGCCGTCGTGGGTGGCAGCACGAGCTTCTCGGCGACGCTCCGCGACGCGGCGGGGAACGTGCTCACCGGTCGCACGATCACCTGGACCTCCACCAGCACCTCCGTCGCAACGGTGTCGTCGGCCGGCGTGGCGTCGGCGCTCGCGGCTGGCGCGACCACGATCCGGGCCACGAGCGAGGGCATCAGCGGGTCCGCGACGCTGAACGTCACCGCGCCGTCGGCGCAGCCGGTGGCGAGCGTCACGCTCAGCCCGTCCACCGCGAGCGTCGCGGTCGGGCAGGCGATGCAGTTCGCCGCGACCCTGCGCGACGCGAGCGGGAACCTGCTCACGGGCCGCTCCGTCACGTGGACCTCCACGGCCTCGGCCGTGGCGACCATCAACGCCTCCGGCAGCGCCTCGGGCGTCAGCGCCGGCACCACCACCATCCGCGCCACGAGCGAGGGGATCAGTGGGCAGGCCACGCTCACGGTGACCACGCCGGCACCGGGCACCGTGCTCTTCTCGTCCGACTGGAACACGGCGGGCACCTCGATCGCCGCCGTGACCGACGGCGGGCTCTGGCCGATCCTCGCCTGTGGCTCGGTCTACCAGAACGTGATGTCCGTGGTGGCGGGCGCGCCGCTCGGCTTCACCGACTCACCGAACGTCCTCCGCGTGCGGATGGCCGGGCAGGACTGCGCGATGCTGCAGCGCGACGGCATCGTGCCGGCCAGCACCACGCACTGGGGGCGCTTCTGGATCCGCAACGACGAGTTCGGCACCTCGAACACGCATCCGGTCGCGTACCACAACGTGCACGGGGCCGACCCGATCCAGGCGGTGCCGCTGCAGCGCTTCGCGAACATCCAGAACGGGTCGTGGCAGATCGGCATCCCGGCGGCCGGGGCGTACCCGGCGAACCGATTCTACACGCCGCTGCTGCCGAACGGTGTCTGGTACCGGTACGAGTGGGAGATGCGATACCTGTCCGCCACCACCTTCCAGTTCTATCCCCGCATCTACAACGCCGCCGGCGTGCTGCTCTACGATGCGTCCAACCTGATGGCGGAAGGGGGCGGGCTCTCGCTGCAGCAGTGGTACAACCAGGGGGGCTACAACAGCCTGGGCGGGAACGGGAGCGCGGGGACGGCTGCGCAGCTCGCGCGCAACTTCGGCATCGGCAATGAGGGGCCGTCCGTCGCCTCGAACACGGGTGGATCATGGTACTACGCGCGCTTCGCGATCAGTACCACGGGCTGGATCGGCCGGTAGGGGTGCAGGTCGGGCGCTGGAGGGATCAGCGCCCGATCCACCCTGCCGTGCTCAGGGCGAACTTCGCGTAGTACCACGAGCCCCCGGAGTCGCTTGCGCCTCCGGGGCCTTCGTTTCCCATCCCGAAATGGCGGGCGAGGTCGGGACGCGCCCTGCCCCCGCCGAGCGTCAGCTGCACGCCGCTCCGCCAGAACGCCTCGAGGGTGAGGCCGCCTCCCTCGTGCGTATAGTTGGCCGCGGTGTAGAGCAGCTGGCCGGACGCGCTGTAGATCCGCGGCCACACCTGGAAGGTCGTGGCGCTCAGGTAGCGCATCTCCCACTCGTAGCGGTACCAGACTCCGTTCATGAGCGGTGGCGAGTACCAGCGGTTCGTCGGGTACTTCGAGTCGCCGTACAGCCCGGCCTGCCACTGCCCCGGTCCCAGGTTGTTCGCGTACCGGACGAACGGCACCGCCTGGATCGGGGCCGCCGGGTGCACGTTGTAATAGGCGACCGGGTGGTCGTTCTTGTTCCCGTGCTCGTCGTTGCGGATCCAGAAGCGGCCCCAGTGCGTGGTGCTCGCGGGCACGACATCCTCCCGCTGGAGCATCCCGCAGTTCTCCCCGGACATCCGCACCTTGAGGACGTTCCCGCCCTCGGGGAAATCGAGTGGCGCGCCCGGCACCACGGAGAGCACGCGGTCGAAGACGGGACCACAGGCGAGGACCGGCCAGCGGCCACCGTCGGTCACGGCTTCACGCGTGGCGCCGGTGGCCGTCGACCAGGCGGACTCGAAGACGATCCCCGACGGCTGCGCGTCGCGTGGTTCGGCAGCCGACGCACCGCTCGGCGCGGGCGGGGGACCATCCGCGGTCGCGCGCGGCGCGCTCCCGGGTGCGGGCACGGGCCCTCGCATGGGAGCGTTCGCCGCCACCGCGGCGCGCGCGTCCTGGTTCGCCGCAGAGGTCGCGGCCGGCTGCGCTGCGGCTGCCACTCGGTCGCGCGAAGCCGACGAGTCGCAGGCGGCCAGAAGGACGGACGCGAGCATCGCGGCGACCAGGGCGCGGGTTCCGGTGACCGCCGATCGGCGTCGGAGCATCGGGAGTTCGACGTTCATGTGCATCCGTCAGTCTAGCGCGCCGGGCGCCGTGGAAGCGAGGGTGCGCGTCTCCGGCGCTCAGGCCGATCGCAGGACGCGTGAGATCGTCGCGAGGTCCGCGTCCGTCACGAAGCCGTGCGTCGGGAGGGTGAGGATTCCCGCCGCGACCGCGCGCGCCGAGGGCGTGTCTGCCGTCTCGGGTGCGAGATGGGGCTGGAGCTCGGGGATGTCGCGCAGCGCGCGCGGGTATGAGCCGGTGGCGCCGATCCCCGCGAGCACCAGCCGATCGCGCACGCGCTCGCGCCGGGCCGGCTCGTCGAAGACGACGGGGAATCGTGGAAAGACCGCGGTGGCCCCGCCGCGGCCGGGGATGCGGATGCCCGGGACGTCCGCCAGCAACTCACCGAGCCGCGCCGCGTTCCGCACGCGGGCCTCGGTGATGAGCGCGATGCGCTCCATCTGCCGACGGACCGCGGGCGCGAGCGCGGCGGGGTACCGGGTCATCGGCGAGTCGAGTTCGAACGGCGTCTCGCCGAGTCGCACCATCCGGTTCGCGATCCAGTAGAGCCAGGGGCGGAGCAGGACGTAGTACGCGAGCAGCTTGGCGCCCTGCGCGGCGACGGACGCGGGAGGCTGCGGCGGAAGTGCCGCGCAGGCCCGTCCGATGCCGTCGGCAAGCCCTGGGTCGCGGCAGGCGATCACGCCCCCTTGGATCGAGGTGACGTTCTTCCCCTTGTCGAAGCTGAACAGCCCGGCGTCCCCGAAGGTCCCCGCCCAGCGCCCGCCGATGCGCCCATCGAGGCACTGCGCGGCGTCATCGATGAAGGCGGCTCCGTGCGTCCGAGCGGCGTCCTCGAGCCGTGGCGCGTCGGACGGGATCCCGTAGAGGTTCGTCCCGACGAGGGCGAGGCTGCGGGAGAGCGCTGCGGCGTCGAGCGCCGCCGGTGCGATGTCCAGCGTCTCGGCCGAGATGTCGAGGGGCCGCACCCGGAGGCCGGCGCGCACGGCCGAGGCCGCGACCGAGTAGCAGGTGTAGCCGGGCACGGCGACCTCGCGCCGCCCCGGCGCCCGCTCGGCGAGCACGCGGAGCAGGACGGTCATCCCGGCGCGCGCCGAGGAGACGAGGAAGACGTGGGGCAGCCCGTACCGCTCGCGGAAGATGGTCGCGAGCGCGGGGCGCGCATCGCCGCGCGCGGCGGCCTCGCCCAGCCAGCCGAGGACATCGCGCCCGCGCAGCACGGTGCCGGCGGGCGGGACGAAGCGCGGGAGGACGCTCACGGGATCTGCCGGGCGAGCGGGGGTCCGATCATGCCGAGGACCGAGAGGGGGAGCCGCTGCCACGCGCGGATCGCGCGCGCGTACTTGGGATTGTCGGGGTTCACCTGCGGGATCTCGGTGGCACGCACGAGATGGTAGTTCCAGTAGAGCTGCTGCGGCTCGGCGGACCACTTCGCCTTGAACTGCTGGGCGCC
>CAZHAG010000016.1:14445-32288 GCA_964529705.1 uncultured Gemmatimonas sp.
GCGCGCTTCACGTTGGCGCGGTGCTTGCCGCTGAAGCCGCGCATCATCGCCTCGGGATCCGGGTCGAGGTCGATGCTCATGCTCACCTTGTCGGTCGTGGCCGGGAGCGCGCCGAGGGCGCGCGTGGCGCGCAGCTGCAGGTAGTGGCAACGGAGGCGCTCCGCGAGGGTGCAGGCCTCGGCGACGAGCGCGGTCTCCACCGCGTCGTCGGTCCCGGCGGGACCACCGAAGTTCACGAACGGCATCGAGGCCAGGACGTCGCCGAATAGGAGGCTGCGCACGCGCACCATCGGCAGGACGCCGACGACGGCGGCGTCCCGCTCCGCCAGGAGGAAGTGGTCGCGATGCCCGAGTTGCTCCCGGTTGAGCGCCGCCCACTCGAAGCGCTGGTAGAAGTTCGCGCGCGGGCACAGATTGACGAAGCCGTTCCAGCGCGCGGCGTCCGCGGCGGTGGCGACCCGGATGCGCACGGCACCTGCAGGAGTAGGTTCGGACACGGTTCCGGAGGTCAGGGATCGCGCCATTCGCACGGACGACGCGCGATCCGCTCGAATCGGAGAGGGACACTCGACCGTCGCAAGATAACGCCTGCCAGGCGGATCGAGCGGCACAACCCCTGCGGTGATCGATCGCCATGCAGCTCGCGTTCTGGCTCGCGTTCAGTGGTGCGGCGTACGCCTACCTCGGGTATCCGCTGCTCCTGGTCGTGCTGCGCCGGCTCGGCGCGCGCCCGGTGCTGCGCGACGCCGCGCTCCCGACGGTCAGCATCGTGCTGCCGGTGTACAACGAGGCGGCGCACCTCCCGCAACGGCTGCGGGAGCTCGTCTCGCTCGGCTACCCGGCAGACCGTCTCGAACTCCTGGTCGTCTCCGACGGGTCCGACGACGGCTCCGACGCGATCGTGCGCGCGGCAGGGGAGGCGGACCCGCGGATCCGCCTGCTGCGCGTCGAGGAGCGTCGCGGGAAGGGGAACGCCCTCAACCAGGGAGTCGCCGCGGCCCGGCACGAGGTGCTCGTCTTCATCGACGCCGGCATCCGCCTCGAGCCGGGGGCGCTCCGCGCCCTGGTGCGTGCGTTCGCCGACCCTCGCGTGAGCTGCGTTTCCGGCGAGGACCGGATCGACGGCTTCAGCGGCGAGGGCCTCTACGGCCGCTACGAGCTGTTCCTGCGCCGGTGCGAGTCGGAGCTCCATTCGCTCGTCGGCGTGAGCGGGTCGTTCTACGCGCAGCGGCGCGCGCTCTGTCCGGTGTTCCCCGAAGGGCTCGCCCCCGATTTCGTCGCCGCGCTGCACGCGGTCAGCACCGGGCACCGGGCGGTCGGCGAGCCTGACGCGGTCGGCTGGATGTCGGCGGTGGCGTCGCCGCGGGACGAGTTCCGGCGGAAGGTCCGCACACTTCTCCGCGGGATGGCGGCCCTGCGCGCCTACGCGCACCTGCTCGACCCGCGCCGCGCCGGCGTGTTCGCCCTCTTCCTCTGGTCGCACAAGGTGATGCGCTGGCTGGTGCCGTTCTTCCTCGTCGTGATGGTCGTCGCGAACGCCGCCCTGCTGGGGACGCGGCCGTACGGGTACATCGGCCTCGCGCACGGGCTCTTCTATGCGGTGGGTCTGCTCGCGCTCGTGGGGGTCGGCCGCGCCACGAAGGCCGGGAAGTTCGCCGGCTACTTCCTCAACGTGAACGCTGCGATCGCGGTGGCGTGGGGGCAGTTCCTCACGGGACGCCGGCAGGAGCTCTGGACGCCCTCAAAGCGCTGAAGGCTGCGGCGAGCGCCACGGCGGCCCGCCGGAGTCCCATACCCGCGCCGCTGCCGGCCACCAGCGCGAAGTAGGCCAGCAGAGGCGTCGGCAGGAGGCCGGTCCACCGAGGAACGAGCGCGGCGGCGGCGGCCATCAGGATGAGTGCGGCCGCCCGGTCCCCGGTGCGGAGGGCGAACCACCCGACCGCCGCCGCGAGCCCGGCGACCCAGACCAGGTCCATCACGCGCAGCACGAACTCCGAGCGGATGAAGGTCGCGTACCACAGGCTCCAGCTCCGCGCCACCGTGTATCCGACGAGTTCGGGCGGTCGCTCCGCGAGCGTGACCTCGAAACCCCGATCGCGCAGCGCCCGGAGGACGAGCGTCACCGTGTCTCCCGGATGGAACGACTCCATCGCGCGCTCGATCTGGACCTCCGGGCGCGAGACGCGCCAGTCGTCTGCCCTGAACCGCGGCGTGAGCACGAGGTGCGGCCCCTCGATCCCCACCTGCAGCGCCTCCTGGCCGTCCCCGTACGGACCCGCGACGAGCTGGAAGACAGCGGTGAGCGCCGGCGGGGGCGCGCCGACCACGAATCGCAGCCGCACGGGCGCGAGGGACTCGATCAGCGCCCGCGCCTCTGGCGATGACGCGACTGGCCCGTCCGGCAGGGCGAGGGTCCCGAGCTGCGCCTCGAGCACGGTCCCCTCATAGCTCGGAGTGAACCGGTTCTTCGGGGTCCACCGCGCGTAGTAGTCCCCCGGCGGCGCCACAGGCGCGAACAGCACGCCCGCCATCAGGAACATCGCCACCGTCGCGAGTGCGACGAGCGCTGTGGCCAGGCGAGCCGTGGTGCCCCGGGGGAGCATCCAGGCACTCGGACGGATGGCCAGCAGCCCACCGAGCGATGCGCCCAGGGTGTTCATGATGAGGTCGCCGAGCGCGGTGTCGCGCCCGGGGATCACCAGTTGCACGAGTTCGACGGCGAGCGAGCAGAGCGCGCCGAGCACGACCACGGTGCGGAGGGAGCGGTAGCGCCACCAGAGCGCCGCCCCCAGCGGGAGGTAGAGCACGACGTTGAGGATCGAGGCCGCCGCGCCGTTCTGGCCGCACAGGATGCAGAGCTCGACTTGCACCGCCTTCCATTCGCCGCTCGGCGGGAGGCAGACGATCGCGATGAACGCGAGGGCGGCGGCGAGAGCCAGTCGGTGCAGGTGTGCGGCGGGCATTCGGCGCTGACTCCCCAGGATAGATTGCAGTGCCCTCGCGCGGACGCGTCGCGAGGCGGCAACATACCTGACCCGAATGCCCGACGCCACGCCTGCGAACCCCCAGCCCCTGCACGTCGTCGTGCTGTGCGCGCCCGCCAGCGTCGGCGGCCTGGAGAAGGTCGTCCAGGCGCTCGCCGGCGAACTCGCGACATCGGGTCACGCCGTGACCGTCGTGGCCGTGGTCGCCGCGGCGGAGCGCGCGGACCCGCTGTTCGCGCCGCTCAGGGGCATGCACGTGCGCTGCATCGCGCGCGTCTTCGGTGCACGCGAGTATCGCCGGGAGCGCCGCGAGGTGCAGGCCCTGCTCCGCGAACTCGGCGCCGACGTCCTGCACACGCACGGCTACCGCTCCGACCTCCTGCACGGCGGACCGACGCGACGCGCGGGGGTCGCGACCGTGAGCACCGTGCACGGCTCGAGTCGGATGGGAGGGCTCTCGCACCTGTTCGAGTGGCTGCAGCTGCGCGCGCTCCGCGCGGCCGACGCGGTGATCGCCGTCTCAGCGCCCCTCGCGCGATCGCTGCGCGGGGTCGGCGTCGCGGAGGAGCGGCTCCACCTGCTCCCCAACGCCGTGACGCGCCGCGAGCAGCGCGCGACGCGCGCGGAGGCCCGCGCGGCTCTGGCCCTGCCCGACGACGGGACGCCGGCGCTCGGCTGGGTGGGGCGTCTCGTCCCGGTGAAGGGAGCGGACGTCTTCCTCGAGTCGCTGGCGGGACTCCCGGGTGCCTGGCGCGCGACGGTGGTGGGGGACGGTCCCGAGCGCACCGCGCTCGAGGCCCAGGCCACGCGCCTCGGGATCGCCGAGCGCGTGCGGTTCGCCGGCGCCGTCCCCGACGCGGCCCGCTTCCTCGTCGGCCTCGACGCGTTCGTGCTGAGTTCGCGCTCCGAGGGCACGCCGATCGCGCTGCTGGAGGCGATGCAGGCGGGGGTCCCGTCCGTGGCGACCGCGGTGGGCGGGGTCCCCGACCTCCTGGGCGACGCAGGCTGGCTCGTGCCTCCCGAGTCGCCCGCGGCGTTGCGCGCCGCCATCGCGGCGATGCTCGCGAACCCAGCGGAGGCCGCGCGCCGCGGCGCCGCGGCGCGCGCGCGGGTCGAGCGGGAGTACGATCCCCGACGGTGGGCGGCGCGTCACGCGGAGATCTACCGCGCGGCCATCGCACGGCGCGCGTCGGCGGGGCCGCGCGCGTGAGTCCCATCCTGCGCCGCGCTGCCAAGCAGGTCGTCGAGGTGATGCTCGAGGGCAGCGGGATCGCCGCGCTCGCCCGCCGCCGGATGGGAGGACGCGACCTCGTGCTCGCCTACCATGGCGTGGTGGAGGACGGCGCGGTGCATGCGGATGCGTCGGCACACCTCGCCGTCTCCAGCTTCGCGGCGCAGATGGAGGCGATCGTCGAGCTCGCGGAGGTGGTTCCGGTGGGCGCGCTCGCCGCCCCCCCGCGCCGCCGCGACCGGCCGCGTGTCGCGATCACCTTCGACGACGGGTATCGCGGCGCGCTTCGGCACGCGGTGCCGATCCTCACGGCCCTCGGCCTGCCGGCCACCTTCTTCGTCTGCCCCTCGCTCCTCGGCGGCGACCACTTCTGGTGGGATTGCCGTTCGCTGGACGTCTGGCAGCGAAAACAGGAATTGCTCGACCGTCTGGAGGGCCGCGCGGAGCGCGTCTGGCCGCGACTCCGTGAGGAGGGTTTCGGCACCGAGGCCCTCGGCGACGACTTCCGTCCCGCGGCGATCGAGGAGGTGCGGGCGGCCGCCGCTGCTCCCGGGATCACGGTCGGGTCGCACACGATGCGGCACCCGAACCTCGCTGTGCTGGGGATGGACGCGGTGCGAGTGGAACTCGGCGAGGCACACCGGTGGCTGTCCTCCCACGTCCCCTCCTACTTGCCGTGGATCGCGTACCCCTTCGGCCTCGCCACACCGGAGGTGGAGCAGGTGGCCGAGGAGCTCGGGTACGCCGGCGGCTTCGTGCTCGACGGCGGGTGGATCCCGGCCACGGGAGCGCGACGCTACGGACTCCCGAGACTCAACATCGCCGCCGGCCTCTCGACGCGCGGCTTCCGGATCCGGCTGGCGGACATCTTCGCGCGCTGATCAGCGCGCGTCGAGCCAGTCCCGGCCGGCGGCGAAGAAGCGCCGCAGCGCGGCGTCGTCACCGGCGCGGAGTGCCGCCTCGGCGCCGGCGAGCTCGCGGGAGAGTGCGCCGACGGCATCCGCGATGGCCGGGCCGTTCGTGCGGCAGATCGCGCTCCACATCTCCGGCGAACTGGCCGCCAACCGCGTCACGTCGCGTCCGCCGCGTCCGAGGGTCGCGGGGTCGTGCCCCGCCCCGGCGAGCGCCGCCGCGACCGCGCTCGACGCGACCTGCGGGAGGTGACTCACCCACGCCATCAGGGTGTCGTGCGCGCCGGCGTCGATGATCGTGCAGCGTCCCCCGACCGACTCCCAGAAGGAGCGGACCGCCGAGACCGTCCCGGCCGACGCCAGCTCGTCCGGGCAGAGGAAGACGGTCGCCTCGCGGTAGAGGCCGGCGCGCGCCGCCTCCCACCCCGAGCGGTGGTCGCCGGCGAGGGGATGGGCGCCCACGAAGCGTCCGCCGAGCCCCGCCTCCGACGCCTGTGCGAGTACGGTGCGCTTGGTGCTGCCGAGATCGGTGACGAGGCACCCGTCCTTGAGCCGCGGCGCAAGTCGCGCGAGCATCGCGCCGGTCCGGTCCACGGGGGTCGCGAGGACGACGAGGTCGGCGGCGCGCAAGCCAGTCAGCTCGTCATCGAGCACTTCCGCGAGCACCCCGGCGGCGAGCGCCTGTCGGCACGAGCGGTCGTCCGCATCGTAGCCCTGCACCTGGATTCCGCTGGCTGCGAGGTCGCGTGCCAGGGAGCCGCCCATCAGCCCGAGCCCGAGGATCGCGACCGCGCGCGGGGGGGTCACGTCGCGGCGGACCTGCGGCCCGCGGCGACCGCGCGTGCCATCACCGCTCCTCCAGCTGTGCGCGCCGGGACATCCCGATGATATGCCAGAAGACGTAGCGGATGTCCTCGTCGTCGAGTCCCGCCTCGCGCGCGAGCGCGCCGGCGCGCCGCACCACCGCGGCCTCGCGTGGCGGGTCGAGTGTCGGCAACGCCGCCACGCGTTTCAGTGCCCCGACCCGGCGGGCGAGGGCCACCCGTCGTGCGACGGTGGCCACGAGCGTCGCATCGATCGCCTCGATCTCCGCCCGGATCCGGCCGAGTTCCTCGACCGCATCGTCGCGCGCAGTCATGCCGTCCGGGCTCGCGGCGACACCGCCGGAGCGGCGCGCAGGGTGCGTCCGACGGCGGTCGCGAAGGGGCGGAGGTCGTGCATGAGCGTCGCGAAGCCGTCGAGCGTGAGGGACTGGTCGCCGTCGGACAGCGCCTCGGCCGGGCAGGGGTGCACCTCCACGATGAGCCCGTCGGCACCGGCCGCGATGGCTGCGAACGAGAGCGGGCCCACGAGGTCCGTGCGCCCTCCCGCATGGCTCGGGTCGACGATCACCGGGAGGTGGGTCTCCTGCTTCAGCACGGGGATCGCCGCGATGTCGAGGGTGTTCCGGGTCGCCGTCTCGTAGGTGCGGATGCCGCGCTCGCAGAGCACCACGTCGCGGTTCCCCTGGGCCATGATGTACTCCGCGGCCATCAGCAGTTCCTTGATGGTGGCCGAGAGGCCGCGCTTGAGCAGCACCGGCCGCTGGATCCGACCGACCTCGGCGAGCAGGGAGAAGTTCTGCATGTTGCGCGCGCCGATCTGCAGCATGTCGGCGTACTCGCCCACTTGTTCGACCTGCCGCGTGTCCATCACCTCCGTGACGATCGGGAGTCCGGTCTCCGCGCGGACCTCGGCGAGCATCTTGAGGGCGGCGAGGCCGAGCCCCTGGAAGGCGTAGGGCGAGGAGCGGGGCTTGAAGGCTCCGCCTCGCAGCACGCCCGCGCCCGACGCGAGCACCGCGCGCGCCGTCTCCGTGAGCATCTCGCGGCCCTCGACCGAGCAGGGGCCGGCGATCATCGCCAGCTCAGGGCCGCCCACCGTCGCGGCGGCCCCGTCGCCGATCCGGATCCGGCTGCGGTCCGCCACGAACTCGAGCGAGGCGAGCTTGTACGGCTTCATGATGGGCGTGACCGACTCGACGCCGGGCAGGCTCAGCAGGGAGGTCTCCGCGAGCAGCGCCTCGTCGCCGATGCAGCCGATGATGGTGCGGTGCTCGCCCCGGGAGATGTGGGTGCGCAGCCCGAGCTGCTCGATCCGCTCGCGGATGCGGTCGACCTCGGCGTCGGTGACGTTCTTGCGGGTGACGACGATCATCGATGCGGTACCGGGGGAGGAGAGTGGAATGCGGTGGCGACCGACGCGGTGGCCTGCGGCGGGGCGGGGAAGCGCCGGCCCTTCGTGGGCGCGCGGTGCGCGGCGCCACGCGTCTCGTGGCGCAGGAGCACGAGCACGCCCGCCGTGAACGCGGTCAGCGCGTAGAAGGGCACGAGGTACGCGTGAGAGACGAAGAACGCACCGACCGACCATCCCACGTACGACACCGGGATGTACGAGCAGGCCAGGTAGATGAAGCGGCGCGTCGGGGACTCCTCCAACCAGGAGACGGGGAGCCGGGACCTGATCCGCGCGAGCCCGAACACGCCGCCAACGACGATCGAGAGGAAGACGAGGAGGGCGGGGACCCCGAGGTCCACGGCGATCTGCAGGAAGGTGTTGTGCGGGGACATCGCCTGGATCGGCGCACCGCGCTCCGTGAACTCCTGCCGTTCCCACTGGGCGCGCACGAAGTTGTTGAGGCCCACGCCGGTGATCGGCCGCGGCGCCAGGTTGCGCAGCCCGCGCTTCCAGATCTCGACGCGCCCCGTCTCGGACGTGACGTTGTAGTCGGCGCCCGGATTCGTGATGGTCTGCATCTGCTTCAGGTAGCCGGGGGGCGCGACGAGCGCGACCATCGTGGCGGCCACCGCGACCACCTGGATGCGACGCATCCAGGTGACCTTGGGCAACATGATCAGGAGCGTCACCCCGGTGGCGAGCAGCGAGAGGAACCCGCCGCGGGACCCCGCCAGTGCGATCGCGGCGGGCCCGCCCGCGGCGGTGAGGAACGAGAGCCATCGCACCCAGCCGCGCGACGTCTGCCCCAGCAGGAGGGCGAGCGGCATCCCGAGGGCGAAGATCGCCCCGAGGTCGTTCGCATCGTACATCACGGTCGAGTTCACCCGGTTGAACCCACCGAAGGTGCGCATCTCCCACACGAAGATGCTCATGTAGACCAGGATGAGCATCGAGGTGACGTAGCTGCCGATCAGGAACCGCAGGTCCCCGGCGTTCCGGACGGCGACGACGAGGAGGCCGAAGAAGACCAGGTTCGGCAGGTAGGTCTCGAGGAAGAACTTCATCGACGAGCCGAGACTCAATCCCAGCGGCGCCCCGACGAGGGTGATGATCAGCAGCAGTCGGACGCGGCGAGCGGGTGCGGTCGTGAAGAAATCCTTCACGTTGACCGTCTTCGGGAGCGCCACGGCGCATCCGAGCGCCACCGCCGTGAGCAGCAGCCCCGGCCGGAAGACGGCCAGGATCGGCACGATCCGGTGGATCCCGGCGATGGAGACCAGCATCAGCGCGCCGAGCGAGAAGCGGATCGGGTCCCACACCACCGGCGCGACGAGCGCCTTCAGGGAGCGCCGCGCCGGGCGCGGGCGCGTTCGCGCGCCCTCAGCGGTCGGGACTCGGTTGGCGGTGGGAGGCGGGATCATGAGGCCGATCAGGGTGGACCGCTGACGGAGGTTTGACGGCGGATGACGAAGTATATGGGGTCTTCCTCAACCTCGGCCGGGCGCCCCGGCGCCAGGTCGCAGGAGGCATAGGGTGTGCAATCGCTGTGCCCACCCCCGGATGGGAGTGGCACGATTGTGGCCCAAGTCACACTATACCGAGTTGCATGCAGAGTCCGCGGGAGCGCAGGAATGGAAGCGTGAACCGAGAACACGAGCCCGGCAGCCGTCTGAGAAACGACCGACCCCCGACGCGGTGACATCCGAGTCGAGGGGCTTGCGCGCGCTCTTCCTCTGCGAGGGGAACGCCGAGACGCACGATTCCTGGTCCGGCGTGAGCCGCAGCGTCGTGCGGCACCTGCGCGCTGAGGGCCACACCGTGCGTGTGTGCGATGCGGACCTGTATGGCATGCGCCGCATTGGCGTCGCACTGCGCACCGTGGCGTGGCCCCGGCGCCGCTGGTGGGTGCGGCACCATCTCCACGCCTCGGCCTTCCGCGCGCGCTCGGAGATGTGCGCCCGTGCGATCCGGGCGGCCGGGCCGGGGTTCGACGTGCTCCTGCAGGTGGGCGCGACGTTCAGCCCTCCCGCCTCGTGCGACCTTCCCCTCGTGCTCTACTGCGACTCGAACGCCGAGCTCTCCAGGCTCGGCGCCGCCTCGGGCCACTCGGAGGGCGCGAGCCTCACCGTCGGGGAGCTGGCGGAGGTGCGGGATCGCGAGGAGCAGGTCTACCGTCGCGCGGCGATGATCTTCACGATGAGCGAGCGGCTCCGGCGATCCTTCATCGAGGATTTCGGCATCGCACCGGACAAGCTGGTCACGGTGCACTGCGGCCCGAATGTCGACGCGCTCCCGCCTGCGGTCACCGAGTTCCGGCGACCCTCGCCGCCGACCATCCTATTCGTCGGGCGCGACTTCGACCGCAAGGGGGGCGCGCTGCTGCTCGAGGCGTTCGCGGAGGTGCGGCGTCGCGTCCCCGACGCGCGCCTGCGCTTCGTCGGGGGACGTCCCGCCCGTCGCGCCGCCATCCCGGAGGGCGTGGAATGCCTCGGCTACCTCAGCCGGGACGACGTGGAGGGGAGCACCGCAATGCGCGAGGCCTACGAGTCGGCCAGCGTGTTCTGCATCCCGACTCGCTTCGACCCGTTCGGCACCTCGTTCGTCGAGGCGATGCTCTACGGCCTCCCCTGCGTGGGGCCGGCGGTGTGGGCGGTGCCGGAGATCATCGCGCACGAGGAGACGGGTCTCCTGACCCCGCCCGGTGATCCCGAGGCACTCGCCGACGCCCTCGTACGCTTGCTCGCCGATCCCGTCGCTGCGGCGCGGATGGGGGTCGCCGCGCGGGCGCGGGCCGAGAGCCACTTCTCATGGGCCCGCATCGCCGCGACGATGTCGCGCAGGCTGCAGGCGGTGGTCGGTGCGGACGCGAGCCTTGCTAGAGGCGCGTGACGGAGGGGAGTTCGAGGTCGAAGTAGAAGCGCGTGCCCTCGCCCGCGGTGCTCTCGAACCGGAGTTCCGAGTGCATCGCGCCGAGGAGCTTGCGGCACATCGCGAGCCCGAGTCCCGTGCCCGAGAAGAAGAAGCCGCCGCGCCCCGTGCGCCCGCTGGAGCGGCGGAACGGCTTGTAGAGCGTCGCGATGGCCTCGTCGCTGATCCCGCGCCCGGAATCGCGCACGGAGAACTCCACGCGCGAGGGTCCGGCGACGCGCGTGAGGATCTCCACGCCCCCCTCGTCCGTGAACTTGAGTGCGTTGGTCACGAGGTTGAGCAGCACGCGGCTCAGCGCGAGCGGACGTCCGAGCCGCTGGTCCGTGGGCGGACCCTCGAAGCGCACGGTGAGGCCCTTCTCGGCGGCGATGGGGCGCACCATGTCGACCACCCCCTCGATCGTCTCCGCGACCGAGAAGGGCACCGGGTCGCCGTCGACCAGCTGGTCCCCGCGCCGGGCCATCTCGATCACGTCCGACGCCATCGAGCTCAGTCCGAGTGAGGCGCTGTAGATCAGCCGCAGCTGCTTCTGCTGGACATCGTTCACCGGTCCCGACTGACCCCGCTCGAGCGTCTCCGCGAGGCATCGGATCGAGGTCAACGGCGAGCGGATGTCGTGCGCGACCTCGACCACCAGGTTGAGGCCGTCGGGTCCGGAGAGCTGCGACGAGAAGTAGAGGTCCCAGTCGGGTTCGATCACGCGGCGGACGACGTCCACCCCGCTGAGCAGGCGGAAGGCGACGGACCGCTCGACCGTGACGTCGCCCGAGAGCAGCCCGAGGAGCACCGACGCGATGCGGTCGAGCAGGAAGCGGCCGAGCGCGCTCGCGCCGCGCCCGCGTTCCGGGTGGTAACCCCCGGCGGCGAGGTCGACGGCGACGATCAACCATTCGATGACCGCATCGGTCTCGTCGGCGTCGAAGGTCTCGCCGAGTGCCTGGGCCCAGCCGCGCCGCACCTCGTCCGCCGCCTTCTGGAGGAGCGGGTGCACGTCCGATCCCACCGTCGCGTCGCGTCCAGGGACGGCGTGCAGCCGCCCGCGGGCTACCGCGCGCTCGCGCTGGCTGGCCGGTTCCGTCACCTCACCCTCCTGTGCCACCGAGCACCGAGTCGCGCTCCAGCCCGTGACGTTCCATCAGGCGGTAGAGCGTGGTCCGGTCCACGCCAGCCAGCCGCGCCGCGCGGGACATGTTGCCGTCGGCCGCGCGCACGAGCTCGGCGAGGTAGCTGCGCTCGAACTGGGCGATCACGCGGTCGCGGGCCACATGGTAGCTCTCCTGGATGAGCCCGCCGCCCTCCTCCTCCTCGGCACCGCCGGCCGCCTTCGGCGGCGCCGCGGCGCCATCCGTCTCGGGCAACGGGATGTCGGAGGCCCCCACCTGCTGCCCCGGCTCGAGGAGCACCACCATGTGCTCGATCGCGTTCTGGAGCTCGCGCACGTTGCCAGGCCAGGCGTAGGCGAGGAGCGCGGCGCGCGCCTCCTCCGTCAGCACCGGGATCCGCGTCTCCCCGCCCCGGTGCTGGCGCCAGTACAGCCGCAGGAAGTGCTGCGCGAGCAGCGGGATGTCCTCCCGGCGCTCGCGCAGCGACGGCAGGATGATCGGCACGACGCGCAACCGGTAGTAGAGGTCCTCGCGCAGCGTGCCGTCGCGCACGGCTTCGTCGGCGTCCCGGTTGGATGCGGCGATGAACCGCACGTTCACCACCGAACTCGTCGAGTTGCTCCCGACGCGGCGCACCACCCCGTCCTGGATGACGCGGAGGAGCTTGGCCTGGACCGAGGTCGGCATCTCGGTCAGCTCGTCGAGGAAGAGTGTCCCGCCGTTCGCCGACTCGAGCAGTCCCGCCTTGTCCCGCACCGCCCCGGTGAACGCGCCCTTCACGTGGCCGAACATCTCCGACTCGAGGAGCCCCTCCGGCAGCGCGGCGCAGTTCACCGCGACGAGCGACCGGGCCCGACGGCGGCTGCGCGCGTGGATGTACTGCGCGATCATCTCCTTGCCGGAGCCCGTCTCGCCCGTGATGAACACCGAGGCGTCGGTCGACGCGACCTTCCGCGCGAGTTCCAGGCACTTCACGAAACCACGGGAGATGCCGAGCGGCGCGTCGTCCTCCGCCGCGACCGTGGCGCCCTCTCCCCGAGGCGCGGATTCTCGGGCGACGAGCACCGTGTGGCTCGCCCGCCCGACCACGATCTCGAGGTGCGTCGCAGAGAAGGGCTTCGGGAGGTAGTCCCAGGCCCCGGCGCGCAGTGCCTCCACGTTCGACTTGACGCTCGGATTCCCCGTCATCACGATGACGATGGTCTCGGGGCGGGTCTCGAGCGCGGCCTCGAGGAGCTCCATCCCGGAGACGTCCTGCATGTAGAGGTCGGTCAGGACGATGTCGTACGAGCGGCGCTTGAGCATCTTCACGCCCTCGTCCCCGCGCGACGCGACGTCGACCCGGTATCCGAGTGCCGTCAGGATCGACTTGCAGCTCTCGCGCAGCGTGCGCTCATCGTCCACGAGCAGCACGCTCAGCGTGGCGCGGAACTCGCCAGTGACCAGCGACAACTCGTCGGTCGTCGTGGCGCCGGAGGCAGGTTCAGACTGGCTTGTCACGGAGAGGCGGCGGGGGTCGTCAGTAAAGGCATCGTGCAGGAAGATATGGCGAAACGTGGCAGGTACGCCACAATGTCTCAGCCGAGCCATACTAGCTAAGGCTCGCCCGCGAGAGCGTCAAGGGAGCCTGCCCCCTGCCGCGCGGTATATTCCAGCGTCCGTCCGGTTCCACGCCATCGCCCGCAGAGACCCCATGTCGTCTGGCCCCAAGGAAGTCCTCCCGGTCCCCCTTAGCGACGTACCGTCGGGGGGCTACGCTGCCGATCCCGGCTACGCCGGGATGCCGGGAGACGAGGAGGGCGGGATCGACGTCAAGCGCTACTTGGCGGCCGCCTACCGCCACAAGTGGCTGATCCTGGGCCTCGGGGTCCTCGGCTTCGGTGCTGGGATCGGGCTCAGCAGGATGGTCCGGCCGGAGTACAGCGCCCAGGCCGCGATCCAGATCGAGAACTCGTCGCGCGGCGCCGCACAGCAGAGCCCGATCCGGAACACCCCGCTCCTTGAGTCGCGGGCCTGGCTGGAGCTGTTGAAGTCGTACCTCGTGCTCGACGAGGTCGTCCGTCGCCGCCAGTTGTACATCGGGCTGCCGTCCTCGCAGGACCGCCCGCTCTTCGCGGAGTTCTCGCTCGCCGACCAGTTCACGCCGGGGAACTACGTACTGCGCGTCGACGGCGCGGCGAAGACCCTGCGGCTGCTGACGGAGGCCGGGACCGCGCTCGAGGACGCGGCGATCGGGGATTCCATCGGCCGGTCGGTGGGCTTCCGGTGGGCGCCGGCGATCCCGGCGGTCACGCGCGACATCCCATTCTCGGTGCGCCCGCCGCGCGATGCGGCGGTGCGGCTCGCGAGCGACCTCCAGGCGCAGCTCCCCGAGAACGGTGCCGTCATCCGACTGAGCCTTCAGGGCCAGGATCCGACCGGCATCGCGGAGACGGTCAACGCCGTGGGGGAGCGGTTCGTCGAGGTGGCGGCGAGTCTCAAGCGCGAGAACCTCACGACGCGCACCGAGCTGCTGCGCGAGCAGGTCGCGAGCGCCTACCGGGACCTCACCAATGCCGAGACCTCGCTGGAGCGCTTCAAGATCAACACGATCACGCTGCCGAACGACCGCGGCGTGACACCGATCGCCTCGGGCCTGCAGGAGACGCGCGACCCGGTGCGGCGCGCCTTCTTCAACCTGCGCATCGAGCGCGACTCGGTGGCGCAGGAACGGGATGCGATCCTGCGCGCGCTCTCGCAGGGCGTCGACACGAGCACCACGATGCTGATCGCCCTGAACGCGATCCCCTCGGTGCGGAGCGCGATCGAGCTCTCCACTGCGCTCGCGGATCTCGGTGCCAAGCGTGCCGAGGCGCGGCAGCTGCGGCTCGCCTTCACCTCGAGCCACCCGACGCTCGCCAAGCTCGAGCCGGAGATCCAGGAACTCCAGTCGCGCACCATCCCGGACCAGGCACGCGCCCTCGCGAGTGCGCTCGACCAGCGCGTGAAGGACTACGACGCGCGGATCGCGGCATCGTCGCGGGACCTGCAGCAGATCCCGGCACGCTCCACCGAAGAGGCGCGCCTCGAGCGGAACGTCGCGATGGCGACCACGCTGCACACGTCGCTGCAGGAGGCGTATCAGCAGGCCCAGCTCGCCGAGCTGAGCTCGGCCCCCGACGTGCGCATCCTCGACCGCGCCGTGCCGCCGACGCAGCCCGTGCGCGAGCGCATCCTGATGATCATCGCGGGCGGCCTCGCGGGCGGATTCGGCCTGGGCGTGCTCCTCGCGCTGATGCTCGACCGGCTCGACCGACGGATCCGCTATCCCGACCAAGTCTCCAAGGAACTCGGCCTGGCCATCCTCGGGGCCCTCCCGATGGTGGAGCATGGCGCCGCCGGCAAGCCGAAGGCGGACCAGGCCGGCTACCTGCTGGAAGCCCTGCGGACCGTACGACTCAATCTGAACTATGCCCACGGCACGGCCGGGACCTTGATCACCACGATCACGAGCCCGGGCACCGGCGACGGCAAGTCCTTCGTGTCGGTGAACCTCGCGAAGTCGTTCGCCGAGGCCGGGCGTCGGACGCTCCTGATCGACGCCGACACGCGGCGCGGCCTGCAGCACCGCACGATGAATGTGGACCGGAAGCCCGGCCTCCTCGACTACCTGAGCGGCGGCAACGCGCGCGAGGAGATCATCCGTGCCGTCCCCTCATGGGGGATCGACTTCATCCCCTGCGGCACGCGGATGTCCGGGGGGCCCGAGCTCCTGAGCTCCCACGCGATGGCGCAGCTGGTGCTGAGCCTGCGTGCCGAGTACCAGGTGATCATCGTGGACAGCCCGCCGATCGGGGCCGGGATCGACCCGCTGGTGCTCGCGTCGCTGACCGGGAGCCTCGTGATGGTGCTGCGCACTGGCGTCACGGACCGCGAGCTGGCGGAGTCGCGACTGCACGAGCTGAACCGGCTGCCGATCCGGGTGCTCGGAGCGGTCCTGAACGACGTCAAGCCGGAAGGTGTGTACAAGTACTACTCGTACCTGCCCGGCTACCGCGCCGAGGACGAACCCGGCGAGGTCTCCGGCTCGCCGAAGCGGCGGATCCTCGGACTGCGCTGAGCGGCGGAACGCCCGCCACTCCGCGCGTCAGGAGAGCTGGCCCTCGAACTTCCGGATGGTGAGGAAGTCGGCGCCCGGAACGTCGGAACGCGACATCCGCATCGCCATCGACGCTCGCATCAGCATGTCGCTCGGCTCGATCGGCGCCTCGTGATAGTCGGGGACCGCATCGTACCCGGCGGCCATGCGGATCCGCGGCTCGCTGCCGAGCGATCCCGCCGCCTGGGCCAGGCGCTGCGCCAGACGGATCGCGCCCGCTTCGTCCGTGTCGTGCGCGACCACGGCGAACTCTCCCGGCCCCAGCATCCCGATCGCGTCGCAGGAGCGCCCGGAGTCCCGGAGCACCTTGGTGAGGGACGCAAGCAGCTCCGCCGAGGTCGCCTCGGCATCGTCCGCCGCGGCACTCTCCCCGAGCATGGGCGTGAGGACGATGCAGGCGAACGGCTCCCGGTGCCGGAAGGCCTGCGAGCCGAGCTCGCGCGCCCGGCGCGCGAGACCGCGGATGTTGTACAGCCCCGTGACCTCGTCGAGCAGGCTCTCCTCGCGCGCGTGGTCGACTTCCTGCTTCGCACGCGTGTAAGCGTCGAGCCGCAACGGGAGCTCCTCGCCATCGAGGGCGGAGCCGATGAAGTCCCAGGCACCGGCCTTGAGGGCCTCGAGGCGCTTCTGGCGGCTACTGTGCCCGGGGCTCGTGATGAGGATCGGCGTCGCGGGCGAGACGATCGCCTCGGTGCGAAGCTCCCGGCAGACGTCGAACCCGTCGCGGTCGGGAAGGTCCGTGTCGAGGATGATCAGGTCGGGGCGCGAACTCCGCGCACGCTCGATCGCCTGCTTGCCCGTGTATGCCCGGAGGACCGCGTAGCCATGCGGTCCCAGGATGCTCTCGAGGGACCGCGAGTGCCACTCCTGGCTGTTCGCGATGAGGGTCAGGGGCGGACGACGGGCACGGCCCGTGCGGTCGGTCATAGTGCGCGGATTCGAGGGTCAGGCCTGATTCGAGACAGCGTCATCGCCCTGCATACTGCAGATTGCGTGCGGGGCTTGGAAATCCGCGCAAATATCTGTCGGACCGGGGGATGTGGCAACCACTGCGAAAGAGGAGGTCCCTGAATCTGACGCGCATGAGCAACATGCGTTCCCGTTGCGGTGACGCGCCCCCGCAACGCTATTCGCGATAGCGTGACCGAACGTCTCCTGCCTATGATTACCGGATGATCCGTTCCCTGATCGCCATTCCGTTGACCGCCCTCGCGCTGGTGCACGGCGCGAACGCCGTCGACGCGCAGGTCGCCGCAGTGCGCGTGAGTTCCACCACTTGGGGGGCTTCGCGCGATGAGATCGAATCCGCGGCCTCGCGCTACGACCGTCTGGCCGCGTCCACGGCGTACGGCGAGCGTCTGCGCGCCGTGGCACGAACGGAGGCGGGTGCGCTCCGTCAGCGCCTCACGGACGGCGACTTCCAAGTCGGGGACCGGATCCTCCTCCGGGTCGAGGGGCAGGTGATGATCGACGACACGGTCACCGTGATGGAAGGTCGTCGCATCACCGTCCGCGGGATCCGCCAGGTCGCCCTCACGGGCGTCTTGCGCTCCGAGCTGGAGATCAAGCTGCGCGCGGAGTTGACCGAGGTCGTGCGGAACGTCACGCTGTCCGCGAGCCCGCTGATGCGCGTGGCGGTGTTCGGTTCAGTGGTGCGGCCCGGATACATCGGAGTGCCGAGTTCCACGCGGCTCGACCAAGTGCTGATGCTCGCCGGCGGTCCAGTGGCGAATGCGGCCGTGGACAACATCACCGTCGTGCGCGCCGACACGGTGATCCTCGACCGCGAACGGATCGTCGCCGCCGTGGCCTCGGGTGCTACGCTCGACGATCTCGGGATCCGGAATGGAGACCAGGTGCTCGTGCCGCCGCAGGGACCGCCTTGGGACCGCTCCGCCGTCCTGCAAATCGTCTCGATCTTCCTCTTCCCTCTGCTGACGATCTTCGTGATCAACCAGCCCTGACGCGGCACGCGCGCTCCGCGGACGGCGTTGATCGCTCCGTCCGCGGCCACGCGGCCGTGATTCAGGCGCCCGGCGGTATCCCCCGCCCCGGCGTCCAAGGCGCCCCTTCCGCCTCCGCCTTCCGCTCCAGCGCCGCCAGCTCGTTCGAAACGAACGCCTCCAGCGCCGCCCGCACAGCCGGGAACCGCTCCCGTACGATCTCCAACTGCCGCCGCTGCGTCCCCGTCGGCTCGCCGAGGTGCCCGCCGAAGCTCGCCGCGGTGTTCAACCGCCCCAGCAGGGAGGTCTCGGTCGGCTCGCTGTACCGCCCCGGCGTGTTGTCCCCGGAGAGCTGCTCGCGGATCCCGCGCAGCTTCACGATCGCCGC
>CAZHAG010000017.1:0-12663 GCA_964529705.1 uncultured Gemmatimonas sp.
CTACGCCACCACCGCCAACGGCTCCCCGGGCACCTTTCCCGGCTCGGGGAGCAGCGCGAGGGCGAGCACCTGCTCCAGGGACTCCACGAAATGGAACTGAAGCTTCTGCCGCGCCTCGTCCGGCACGTCCTCCACGTCGGCCTCGTTGTCCTTTGGCAGGATGACGTCCGTGATGCCCGCGCGAAGCGCGCCAAGGACCTTCTCCTTGACGCCGCCGATCGGGAGGACGCGGCCGCGCAGGGTGATCTCGCCCGTCATCGCGATGTCGCGGCGCACGGGGCGCCCGCTCATCTCGCTGGCGAGCGCCGTGGAGATGGCGACGCCGGCGGAGGGCCCGTCCTTCGGGATCGCCCCCGCTGGCACGTGAATGTGCGTCTCGACCGACCCGAGGCGTGAACGCGGGATCCCCAGCCGCTCGGCGTTCTTCGTCACGTAGGTGAAGGCCGCGCGCGCGGATTCCTTCATCACGTCGCCGAGCTGGCCGGTGAGGATGAGCGCGACGGGGGCGCCGCCACCATTCCCGTCCGATGACGCGGGCGCCGCGAGCGGACGCACCGACGCCTCGACGAACATGATGTCGCCGCCCATGGGCGTGTAGTACATCCCCGTCGCCGTGCCGACCTCGTGCGCGGCGATCGCCTTCTCGGGGTGCACCTTCGGCCGCCCGAGCAGTTCGCGGACCTCGTCGGCCGTGAGCACGCCGTCGGCGATGGGGTTCGCCGCCGCGCTCTCTGGGGCGTCCTTGGCGGCCGTGGCGATCCGCCGGGCGACCTTGCGCGCGACCTTCCCGATCTCGCGCTCCAGCTGCCGCACCCCGCTCTCGCGCGTGTACTTGCTCACGAGCGACGCGATCGCCTCATCATCGAAGGCCACGTCCTTGTTCCCGAGCCCGTTCTCCTCGAGTTGGCGCGGGATCAGGTACTTCTTGGCGATCTCGGCCTTCTCCCGCTCCGTGTACCCGGCGAACTCCACGACTTCCATGCGGTCGAGCAGCGGGCCCGGGATGTTCTGGATGAAGTTGGCGGTCGCGACGAAGAGCACCTCGCTCAGGTCGAACGGCACGCCGAGGTAGTGGTCGGTGAAGGAGTCGTTCTGCGCGGGGTCGAGCACCTCGAGCAGCGCGCTCGACGGGTCGCCCTGGAAGGAGACGCCGAGCTTGTCGACCTCGTCCAGCAGGAAGACGGGATTCTTGGTCCCCGCCTGCTTCATCCCCTGGACGATCCGCCCCGGCATGGCGCCCACGTAGGTGCGGCGATGGCCGCGGATGTCGGCCTCGTCGCGCGCGCCGCCGAGCGCCACGCGCACGTACTCGCGGCCGAGCGCGCGCGCGATCGACTTCACGATCGAGGTCTTGCCGACGCCCGGGGGTCCCGAGAAGAGCAGGATCGGTCCCTTGGCCATCGCGCGCGCCTTGGCCTCGCGCTTGTCGGTGATCGTCCGGTTCTCGTCGTCGCCCCCGCGCTTCCGCGAACCGCCGGTGGGTGGCTCGGAGCCGGCGTCCTTGAGCTTCGCAGCCGGGAACTCCCCGGTGCGGTCCAACTCCTCGGCCAGCTGCTGCGCGCGCAGCTGCCGCACCGCGAGGAACTCGACGACGCGGTCCTTCACGTCCTTGAGCCCGTAGTGGTCCTCCTCGAGGATGCCGATCGCATGGTTCAGGTCGAGCTGGTCGTCCGAACGCGCGTTCCACGGCAGCTCGGCGATCCACTCGAGGTAGGTGCGGATGACCTGCGCCTCCATCGACTCGCGCCCCGAGCGCTCGAGGCGACCGAGCTCACGCTCGACCTCCGTGCGGGCCTCCTTGGGGAGCTCGAGCTTGTTCAGCTTCTCGCGGAGTTCCTCGATCTCCTTCGTGTTGTCGTCGTCGCCGAGCTCCTTCTGGATCGCCTTCATCTGCTCGCGCAGGAACATCTCGCGCTGGCGCTCCCCGAGTTCCTCCTGCACCTGCGACTTGATCTCGTCCTGCGCCTCGAGGAGGGAGATCTGGCGCTGCACGTGCACGAGCACCTTCCGCAGCCGCTCCTCCACCGAGAGCGTCTCGAGCAGCCCCTGCTTCTCGGGCACCGAGAGCTCGATGTAGCCGGCCACGAGGTCGGAGAACTTCCCGGGTTCGGTGACGGAGTCGAGCACTTGGTGCACGACCTCCTCGGGGAGTCCGCGGCGCTCGCCGAGCTCGCCGGCGCGCTCGCGGATCTCCTTGTGCAGCGCCTCGAAGGCCGCGTCCTGGTCGTCGAGCGGGGACATCTCCTCCACCGGCATCACGACGGCGGAGAGGAAGCCCTCGGTGGTGGTGTACTGGAGCGAGCTCGCGCGCTGCTCGCCGTGCAGCAGGAGCTGCACGCCGCCCAGTCCGCGCTGGATCTGCCCGATGCGCGCGATCACGCCCATCGAGTAGAGGATCTCCGGCGCCGGTTCCTCCGCGTTGTCGCGCTGGGCGACGGCGAAGACGAGGCGGTCACCCTTGAGCGCGGACTCGATCGCGCGCAGGGTGCCCGGCCGGCCCGCGGCGATGGGCGCGGTGAGTCCGGGGAAGATGACCGTCCCCCGCAAGGGGAGGACGGGAAGGGTCTGGCGCGTGCTCATGTCGTGGGTCCGTTCCGGCGAGGAGTGTTCATCAGGTACCACCTGAGCTCGCAAGGAGTATTCCGTGGTGACTTACGACATGTTGGCGGGGTTTGCAACTTTCCGATGCCGTCCTGACGTAGGGTCCTGCCAGGGCGGCGACCGTGACGGGCGCGCGTGGTGCGGGCGCTCGCCGCGTGGTATCCTTGTCCAGTTCGTCCCCTCCTGTCCCACTCAGTGAACGACTCCCGACTCAGCCAGTCAGACGCCGAGTTGCGCTCGCACGTCGTGCGGGTGCTCGATTCCCAGTACGAGGTCGAGAAGGAGATCGGCCGCGGCGGGATGGGCATCGTCTACAAGGGACGCGACAAGCGGCTCAAGCGCCCGGTGGCGATCAAGCTCCTGCCGCCGGAGCTCGCGTTCCGCTCGGAGATCCGGCAGCGCTTCCTGCGCGAGGCGGAGATGGCCGCGCAGTTGAGCCACCCGCACATCGTGCCGATCTACTCGGTGGATGAGCGCGAGGGGCTGGTCTACTTCGTGATGGCGCTCGTCGAGGGGGAGAACCTCGGCACGCGGATCGCGCGCGAGGGGGCGCTGCCGCCCGACGAGGCGCGCCGCATCCTCCGCGAGGTGGGGGACGCACTCGCCTACGCGCACTCGCAGAACACGGTGCACCGCGACATCAAGCCGGACAACATCCTGATCGACGCCGAGACGGGGCGCACGATGGTGACCGACTTCGGCATCGCGCGCGCGGTGAGCGAGGGGGGCGAGGCGAAGCTGACCGCCACCGGGATCGCGATCGGGACGCCCGCCTTCATGTCGCCCGAGCAGTCGGCGGGGGACCGCGACATCGACGGCCGCACCGACCTCTACTCGCTCGGGATCGTCGCCTACCAGATGCTCTGCGGCGACCTCCCCTTCGACGCGACGAGCACCCCCGCGCTCCTGGTGAAGCACCTCTCCGAGCGCCCGATGCCGATCGACCAGCGCGCCAACGTGCCGCCCGACCTGGCGCGCGCGGTGATGCTCTGCCTCGAGAAGAATCCCGACGACCGCTTCCGCGACGCGAAGGAGTTCGTCGCGGCGCTCGAGACGGGGGTGATGCCGAACCTCCCGGCGAAGCAAGGGAGCGTGTATCCGCAGGCCTCGCAGTCGTGGGCGCCCGCGGGGACCCCCTCGTGGACGCCGGTGGTCGCGGATCCCGACGGCCCGACCCCCGAGGAACTGGCGCGCTGGAACCAGCCGGCGGTGATCGACTTCCGGAAGAAGCTCGCGCCCTTCCTGTTCGTGACGGCCGCGCTCTTCTTCGTGCAGCTGATCGGCGGACCGAGCCTGCTGTTCATCTCGGCGTTCTGGGCGATCAGCATCGCGTACAAGTACGCGCGGCTCTGGAGCGACGGCTACGACTGGCGCGACGTGTTCAGGCACACGCGCGACAAGATGTTCGTGGACGTGGCCGCCGAGACGATCGACGACGCCAAGGCGATCTTCAACAAGGAGAAGCGCCAGGAGGTGCGCGAGCGGGTGCGGCGGCGGCGCTTGAGCTCGGGGATGCCCTCCCCCGGTGGCGGCGTGGCCGCGAGCACGGGCGCCCCGGCGGCGGTCGCGGCGCTGGGGAGCGGGCCACACGCCGAGGCGGCGAAGCGCGCCATGATGGACCGCGAGGAGATCATCCGGCTGGTGGACTCGCTGCCGAAGATCGAGAAGGAGCGCCTCCCCGAGGTGGTGCCGAGCGCGCGCGAGCTCGCGGACAAGGTCGTGCACCTGGCGGGCGCCCTCACCACGCTCGAGCGCGACCTCGGGTCCGTTAGCGTGGAGGCGATCGACAAGGAGATCGGGGTTCTGGAGTCGCAGGCCAACCCGTTCGACAAGGTGGCCTTCGAGTCGCGCGTGCGGCGACTGGCCATGCTCAAGCGGAACCGACACGCGGTGGCCGACGCGGCGAAGAAGCGGCGCGAGATGTCCGCCAAGCTCGAGAGCTGCTCGATCGCGCTCCAGAACATGAAATTCGACGTGCTGCGCCTGAAGACGGGGAACCAGAGCTGGCAGCACGTGACGTCCGTGGCCGAGCAGGCGATGGCGCTCGCGCGCGAGGTGGACAGCGCGGTGTACGTGGGCGACGAGATGGCGCGCTTGCAGCGGCCCGCCCGCGGTGGGTGAGGACGCGCTCCTCGCGCGCGCCGTCGCCGCGGTCGCCGGCCTCTACGAGATAGAAGCGGAGATCGGGCGCGGCGGGATGGCGGTGGTCTACCGCGCCCGCGACGTGCGCCTGCGCCGCAAGGTGGCGCTCAAGGTGCTCCCGCCCGAGCTCGCGTTCCGCGAAGAGGTGCGGAAGCGATTCCTGCGCGAGGCGGAGATGTCCGCCCGGCTCTCCCATCCGCACATCGTGCCGATCTACAGCGTGGACGAGGCCGAGGGTCTCGTCTACTTCGCGATGGGGCTCGTCGAGGGACGCTCGCTCGCGGCGCAGCTGGCCGAAGAGCCGCGCCCGCCCCTCCCGACCGTCCGGCGGATCCTGCGCGAGGTGGCAGGCGCACTCCACTACGCGCACGGCCAGGGCGTGGTGCACCGCGACGTGAAGCCGGACAACATCCTGATCGAGCAGGGGACGGGGCGGTGCCTGGTCACCGACTTCGGCATCGCGCGAGCCGCGGAAGGGGACCAGCGCCTCACCGTGACGGGGATCGCGGTGGGAACGCCGGCGTACATGAGCCCCGAGCAGGCGATGGGCGAGCGCGAGGTGGACGGACGCGCCGACATCTACGCCCTCGGCGTCGTCGGCTACCAGATGCTCGCGGGGGAGCTCCCCTTCCAGGCGACGAACACGCCCGCGATGCTGATGAAGCACCTGAGCGAGCGCCCGCGGCCACTCTCGCAGGTGCGCCCCGACCTGCCGGAGAACCTCGTGCACGCCATCGAGCGCGCGCTCGCGAAGGGGAGGGATGAGCGGTGGCGGGACGCCGAGTCGTTCGGCGTGGCGCTCGCGGACGACGCGTCCGTGGGCGTGCCGCCGCGCCGGCCGACACCGCGGCTGAGCCATCCGGCGACGGCCGGCACGATCCCCGGGCGGCTCGAGCCGGAGGTGGACCCGATCGAGCGGCTGCGCCAACACACGCCACTGCCGGGCCCTCCCGTGCCGGCACTCCCGAGGGATTGGATGTTCAACCCCTCCACGCGCGAGCATGGCGAGGAGGCGCTGCGCCAGTGGCGCGAGGAGCAGCGCCGCTGGCGCGCCGAGGTGCGCGGGCGCGCGAGTGTGGTGCGACCGGAGGTGCGCGCCGCCGCCGTGCAGCTGCAGGAGTTCGAGCTCAGACTGCGTTCCCCCGAGCAGCGGATCCTCGGCGTCCGCCGCCGGATCGCGGGGGGCGTGGTGACGGTGGGGATGCTCGCGGTGATCAATGCCTGGTTCACGCCGGGGTTCCCGTGGGTGCTCTTCCCGGCGATCGGGATCGGGTTCGGCGTGATCAAGAGCCTGTCCTCGCTCTGGGCGGACGGGATCCCGCTGCGCGACGTGTTCCGCACGCCTCCGCGTCCCGAGTACAGCGGGGAGGAGCAGCCGCTCCGGCGGATCGAGGCGAAGCTGCCGGCGCCGCGCGCCTCGTCCGCCGCGGAGGCGGTGCTCGACAGCGTGCCGAACGACGTGCTCGAGGGTCCGCATGGCGATGCGGTGCGGGAGGCCTATGCCGCGCGCTCGCAGATCCGGTCGGTGCTCGCGCGGCTGCAGGACGCGGAGAAGGCGCTGCTGCCGGAGATCCTGCCCACGGTCGAGTTGCTGGTGGAGCGCGTGCGGACGCTCGCGAGTGCGCTGCACGCGCTCGACGCCGACGCGTCGCCCGAGGCGCTGGTGCGGCTCCGCACGCGCATCGCCGAGGCGGAGGCCCTGCCGGAGGACGTCCCCGAACGGCAGCGACGGCTGGACCTGTTGGAACGCCAGTTCAAGACGCTCACCGACTTGGCGGAGCGGCGGTCGACGCTCGCCGAGCAGCAGCAGCACGCGCTCCTGGTGCTCGAGTCGATGAAGCTCGACCTGATGAAGCTCCGGAACTCCGGCATCGCGGCGCGCCTCGACGAGCAGGGCCCCGTGACGCAGGAGATGCGCTCGCTCGCGCGCGACGTGCAGCGCGTGGCCGAGGCGGTCGACGAGACGCGACGCGACCTCTGAGGGGTACTGAGAGGTCCCGAGAGAGGTCCGGCAGGGTCGAAATCGCCGCTACGAGGGTAGGATTCGAGTCTGGCGCTTTGGCGGCAGAAGGGTATTCTTACGGCTGCGGCGAGTCCACCTCTCGTCGTGGGCGACTCAAAGCGTTGTCTTGTAAGGTGTTAGCCACGGAAACAAGCCTTGACCAATCCCATTGTCACGCCAGCGTCGATCTTCGCGCCCCCGCCGCCGCCTCCACCGGCGGTGAAGTTCCCGCTCGAGTGGCTGCTGGATCATGCGTCGCCACCGCTACAGTATCGCGCCATCATCAACGTAGCTGGGCTCGGACCTAACCTGACGCCCGCGATCCACGACTTGCCGTACGCGCATCGCCCGGCACTCGAGCTCGCGGCGCAGGCGGACCTGGACGGAATCTGGAACGGCTCGATGCTCTCCGTACCTTCCCAGCGCGCGAACCACTTCGAGGGCGTCGGGACCATCAAGGCGTATCGTCGCCTCACGGAGTACGGCTTCGACAAGGACGCGCCGCCGCTCGTGCATACCCGACGTGTGCTCTTCCGCGTGCTCGCCGAGGATCATGATCGCGCGCACCTCTTCGAACTCGCGCCGAGCAAGGCGAAGGTCGAGGAGGAGTACCTGCTGTCGCTGCGGCAGTCGCTGCGCGAGGCGGCGGGCGCGGCGCTGGCCGGCAACGGCTTCGAGTCCGACCCGCGGCTCCGCGGCCTGGCGAGCCGCGCGATCGAGCGGATCGCCGAGTACCTGCGCTCGCCGATCGCGGAGAAGCCCTTCATCCGCGTGGGGAACAAGCAGGTGCTGCATCCCGAGGCGTTCCCTCCCTCGATCCACGCGCTGCACCTGATCGCCCACATGCCGCTCTTCCAGAGCGAGCACTACGAGGCGATGGAGCTCCTCTACGCGTACCTCACGCGCCCGCTCCCCCGGCAGGACAGCGTGCAGCTCATTGGGAGCGAGCTGATCCCGGTGCCCTTCGCGGTGCTCGGGGACATGCTCCCGCACCGGAACGCCGTGGAGGCGGACATCCCCTTCGCTCTCGCCTGGCTCGAGCTCATGGCGCGACTCGGCTTCCTCCAGCGCAACGAGAACTGGACGAAGATGTACGAGCGCTTCATCGAGGACTCGGGGCGGGACGGGGTGTGGCATCCGCGGAAGGGGATGGCGATGCCGCGCAGCAAGCACACCTACGTCTGGCCGATGTTCCCGCTCGAGGAGACGCACGGCGGCGACGAACGGTGGTGCGACGTCACCTTCCGCGTCGGCCTCATCGCGAAGCTGTCCGGCCGGCCGATCGAACTGATCTAGGACTGAACGGCAAGCGGCTGCCCCCTGAGCGCTGGTTCCCGGCGGACATCGCCGGGATCGCCGCGCGCAGGCTCGCGCTCGCGGGGGACTCGCACCTGCGCGTGCTCGAGGCCGGTCCCGCCTCGGGCCCACCCGTGGTGCTGCTGCACGGCTGGGCCGTGAGCTCGTACCTCTGGCGGATGAACATCCTGCCGCTCGCCGCGGCGGGGCACCGCGTGATCGCGATCGACCTGCCGGGCCATGGGCTCTCGCACGCGCCGGATGCGCCGGGGAGCTACACGCTGGAGCGCTTCAGCGCGGCGATCGGGGAGGCGTTCGACCGGCTCGCGATCCCGCGCGCCGCCATCGCGGCGCAGTCGATGGCCGGGAAGATCGCGTTGCGCTTCGCGCTCGATGCGCCGCAGCGGGTGAGCCGGCTCCTCCTCTTCGGCCCCGTCGGGTTCGGCCTCATCCCGCCCTGGCACATCCTCTCGCCCCTCCTTCCCACGCTCCCGGGCGACATGCCCTCGCTCCTCGTGTCGCGGCGGGTGGTGGAGTTCGTGCAGCGCCGCGTGCACGGCAAGCTCGACGGCTTCACCGAGCGCGACATCGACGAGTACTGGGCGCCGACGCAGTTCCCGGAGGTGGTGCGCGCGAACCTGCGCATGCTGAAGGAGTTCGACTGGGCGCCCTGGGCGCCGGAGGCGCTCGCCGGGCTCGAGGCGCCGACCCACGTGGTGTTCGGCACGCGCGACCGCACGGTGCGGCCGGTGCATGCCTCGCGCCTCGCCTCCGCGCTCCCGCTCGGGCGGCTCACCTGGATCGAGGAGGGTGGGCATGTGGTGATGGAGGAGGCGCCGCGCCTGATCAACGCGCTCATGCTGCGCGACCTCGCGGCGGCCCCGCTAGCTTTCGGGGAATGACACGAGCCAAGACGAAGGACACGCCGGAACCGGAGCAGGACGAGGCCCCACTGAGCCTCGCGCAGGCGGAAGCGGAGACGATCGGGATCACCTTCGCCGACCTCGGGTTGAGCGATCGGATGCTCGCCTCGCTGGAGGCGGCCGGGTACAAGCGCCCCACGCCGATCCAGGCGCAGGCGGTGCCGCTCGCCCTGAAGGGGCGCGACCTGATGGGGCTCGCGCAGACGGGCACGGGGAAGACCGCGGCCTTCACGATCCCGATCATCGAGCGGCTCATGGACGGGCCCAAGCGCACGCGCGCGCTGATCCTCACCCCGACGCGCGAACTCTGCCAGCAGGTGGAGGAGGCGATCGAGAAGTACGGGCGCGGCACCGGGCTCGACGTCGTCTCCGTCTATGGCGGCGTCGGCTACGACACCCAGGTCAAGGCGCTGCGCGAGGGCGTGGCCGTGATCGTCGCGACGCCCGGGCGCCTGATCGACCACCTCGAGAAGCAGAACGTGGTGTTCGACGACATCGAGGTGCTCGTGCTCGACGAGGCGGACCGGATGCTCGACATGGGGTTCGCACCGCAGATCAACAAGATCGTCGCCGCGATCCACCCGTACCGGCAGACGCTCCTCTTCTCGGCCACGATGCCCCCCGAGGTGGAGGCGCTCGCGCGGAAGTATCTCCGCAAGCCGGTCGTGGTGCAGGTGGGGCGCCGGTCGGCGGCGGCGACCACGGTGCGCCACTACGTGTACCCGGTGCCCAAGCCGAAGAAGACGGCCCTCCTCGAGCACCTGCTGGGCGAGATGGCGGAGGAGGACTCGATCCTCGTCTTCACCCGCACCAAGCACGGGGCGGACAAGGTGGTGCGCCACCTCGTGGAGAAGGGGTACAACGCGGACGCGCTGCACGCCGACAAGTCGCAGCCGCAGCGTGAGCAGGCGCTCGCCAAGTTCCGGGACGGCACCGTGAAGATCCTCGTCGCGACGGACATCGCGCAGCGCGGGCTCGACGTCTCCGGGATCTCGCACGTGATCAACTACGACGTGCCGCAGCAGGCCGAGGACTACGTGCACCGCATCGGCCGCACCGGCCGCGCCGCGAAGGAGGGGGACGCCTTCACCTTCATGTGCGCCGACGAGATCGGGATGGTGCGCACGGTGGAGCGGGTGATCGGCCAGGAGATCCCGCGGATCTCGGTGCCGGGGTTCGACTTCGGATCCTGAGCGGGACTCGGCGTCGCTCCCGACGGCGGCACTCTCGGCTCACCATGACCGGCGCATCCGCCCCAGCCGGCTGACCGTGACGGTCTCGGCGCGCGCGCCGAGGCTCACCACGATCGTGGAGTTGGCGACGCCATACCCCATCCCCGAGGGCGCGTAGGTGATCGTGTCGCGCGAGGCGCGGAGTGCCACGCGGTGCATCGCGCGCAGGTCGCGGCGGAGGAGGGTGTCGCTCCCGCTCTCGACGCGCACCTCGTTCCGCGCCGCATCGACGACCACGCGTGCGTAGGTCGCGCGGCGGATCGCCGCCGCACGCGCGAGGGTGAGCGAGGCCGCCACCTCGTGCCCCGCCTGCCGGAGCCGGATGCCGTCCAGCATCGCGGCGGTGCGGGGGAGGGCAATGCCCACGAGCAGCCCGATGAAGGTGCAGACCAGCACCAGCTCGGCGAGGGTGACGCCACGGCGCATCGCGGACCTCCGGACGGGGGAGGCCCACGCTCGGTAGATTCGGGCGCACGACCGTCATCGATCCCTTCCGACAGGACCGTTCGCATGCGACCCTCCCGACCGATCGCCACCGTCGCCGCGCTCTCCCTCCTCGCGCTCGGCGCGGCCGGCGCACTCGGGGCCTGCTACACCGACCCCACCGAGCAGCTGGACGAGATGCAGCGGACGCTGGACCTCACCAGCACGCTCGACGAGCTCCACGCGAAGACGTCTGAGATCCTGATCACGATGGATTCGCTGCGCGCGGTGGTGGCGAAGCAGGACACCGCGATCGCGGCGCTGGCCAATCTCGCGGGCGTGCGCTACGTGCGGTGAGCGCCACCACAGGGCACCCCCGGGTGGCGCGGTGACGCGCGCCCCGTGCGTCCCTTAGCTTCCCCTCTGCACGCGATCACACGACCCTCACCGAGCGGACCGATGAAGATCGACATCGAATACTGCACCGTCTGAAACTACGAACCCCGGGCCGTCAGTCTGGCGGCCGCACTGCGGGAGACCTGGCCCGACGCCGAGGTGGGACTCACCCCCTCCGGCGGCGGCGTGTTCGAGGTCACCCTCGATGACCAGCTCGTCTTCTCCAAGCGACGACTCGGCCGGCACGCGCAGCCCGGCGAGGTGATCACCCTGCTGCGCATGCACGGAGCCCCCTGACGATGCGCATCGCCATCTCCACGGGCGGTGGTGATGCACCCGGTCTGAACGCCGTGATCCGCGCGGCCACCCTCTCCGCACTCGACCGCGACTGGTCCGTGCTCGGCATCAAGCGCGGGTACGCCGGGCTCCTCGGCGAGGACGAGGTGGTGGAGTTGACCGCCGATTCCGTGCGCGGCATCGCCCACCTCGGCGGCACGATCCTTCGCACGACGAACCGCGGGAACCCCTTCTCCTTCCCCGCGCAGCAGACGGACGGCACCTGGAAGGAGGTCGACCGCTCGGACGAGATCATCGCCAACGCGAAGGCGCACGGGATCGAGGCGATGATCGCGATCGGCGGGGACGGGTCGCTGGCGATCGCGCAGCGGCTCGTGGACAAGGGGATGCGGATCGTGGGCGTGCCGAAGACCATCGACAACGACGTCGCGGGGACGGTCACGACCTTCGGGTTCGACACCGCGGTGCAGACCGCGATCGAGGCGATCGACAAGCTGCACACCACGGCGGAGAGCCACGACCGCGTGATGGTGCTCGAGGTGATGGGACGCGACGCGGGGTTCATCGCGCTGCACTCGGGCGTCTCCGGCACGGCGGACGTGGTGCTGATCCCCGAGATCCCGTGGAAGATCGAGAACGTCTGCGAGGCGGTGATGGACCGGGACCGCCGGGGACGGAAGTTCGCGATCATCGTGATCGCCGAGGGTGCGAAGGATGAGAGCGGATCGTCCTCCCTGATCGGCAAGTCGCTGCCCGGGCAGGACCGGCGCGTGGGGGGCGTGGCGCAGCGGCTGGCGACGATCATCCAGGAGAAGACGGGGAAGGAGTGCCGCTCGATGGTCCTCGGCCACCTGCAGCGCGGCGGGATGCCCACCGGCTACGACCGACTGCTCGCGACGCGCTTCGGCGGCGCGGCCGCCCAGGCGGTGGCGGACGGGAAGTGGGGCCACATGGTGGCGCTCCAGACGCCGAACATCGTGACCGTGCCCATCAAGGAGGCGCTCAAGACCCCCAAGCGGGTGGACCCGGCGCACGACGTTGTGCAGACGGCCCGGGCGATCGGGATCAGTTTCGGGGACTGATCGGCCCCGGCCGGGGGATGAACGCCCCGGTGCCGTTGGGGTATCTTTCCTCGTCCCCCCATCATGCGCCCCTTCGCCCTCTCCCTCGTCGTCGCCGGCTCGGTGATGCTGGTGCCCGCCCTCAGGGCCCAGACGCCCCCCGCGACGCCTCCCGACACGACCCCGGTCGTGCCGCGGTCGATGATGCCGCCCGCGGGGAAGTGCCGCATCTGGATCGCGGGGGTGCCGGCCAGGCAGCAGCCCGCCCCGACCGACTGCGCCACGGCGCT
>CAZHAG010000017.1:12763-31682 GCA_964529705.1 uncultured Gemmatimonas sp.
CCGAGCCCGCGAAGAAGCCGGCGGAGCCCGAGAAGAAGAAGCCGGAGCAGCCGTAAGCGACCCGAGCGTCCGGCACCGCGCGGTCCGGGATCCGTACCTCCCGCCCGACCACGATGCGTTCGTGGCCACCGGCGGCGCCCGCGGGCGGATCATCGTCATCGCGCCCACGCGCGCGGCCTGCGAGACGATCGAACTCGGCTTCGGGCTCGACATCGAGACCCTCCTCTGGCAGACGCGCGGCCCCGAGCTGAAGGCGCTCGCCGAGCGTCTCGCCGAGTCGAGCGACCGGCCGCGGCGCGGCTTCGGGATCGTGGCCGGCACCGGCACGGGGAAGACGCTCGCGGTGAAGCCGATCGCCAAGGCACTGCTCGACACGGACGAGCTCCGCGTGGGCGTGGTGAACCGCGAGCGCGAGGCGACGCCCGAGACGCCGAGCTGGAATGTGGTGATCGTCACCACCGGGATCGCGCGCCGCTGGTTCCAGGACGGGGACATCCGCCCGCACGACACGCTGGTGGTGGACGAGATCCACCAGACCTCGGCGGAGCTCGAGCTCTGCCTCGCGCTCGGCAAGCGCACCGGGTGCCGCTTCATCTGGCTCTCGGCGACGGTGGACCCCTCGTTCTATGCGCGCTACCTGCATGCGGCCGAGGTGATCGAGTCGAGCGCGTTCGACCCGGCGAAGGCGGCGCGCGTGGAGGTGGAGCGGAAGAAGCCGGTCTACTTCCTCGACGACCGCTTCCTGCAGAAGGCCGTGCGCGAGAAGCGCGGGATCGGGGTCTTTCTTCCGGCGCGTGCCGGGGTTGAGGAGGTCGCGGCGGATGTGGCCTCGCGCTACCCGCGGATGCAGGTGGCGTTCTATCACGGCGGCGAGCCGATCCGCGTGATCCGGCCCTTTCTCGAGGGGGAGGTGGAGAAGCCCTTCCTGCTGGCGATGACTGCGGCGGGGCAGAGCGCGCTCAACGTGCGCGGGCTGGACACGGTGGTGATCGACGACACGCGCTTCACGAACCTCGTGGAGCATGGGCGGAACGTGCTCACGCGCGTGCCGCTCGGCGCGAACGAGATCCTGCAGATGGCGGGCCGGGTGCATGGGCGCGTTGCGGGGGGGCGGGTGTACATCCTCTCCGACCGCGACATCCGCTTCGACGCTCTCGAGCCCACCGCCCCCGAGTTTCAGCTCGCGGGGGACTCCGAGCGCGTGGCGCTCACCTGCGCGGCGCTCGGCGTGCGCGCGGACGAGCTCGACCTCCCCGTGCCGCTCGACCGCGCGTCGTACCGCGCCGCGCTGGAGTTCCTCGAGTCGCGCGGGATCATCGACGCGGGACGGCTCACGCCCTATGGCCGCTCGGTGGAGGCGATGCCGGTGGATCGCGCCTGGGCGGAGCTCCTCGTGCATTGCGACGACGAGCTGCTCCCGTACGTGGCCGTGATGGCGAGTGTCGAGTCGCTGCACCGGATGACGCGCGAGGACCGGGACCTCACCGGGCTGGTCGTGGCGGGGAGCGACCACCTGACGACGTACAACGTGTACGCCGAGGCGTTCGAGCGGTGCGGGTTCCTGGGCGAGGTGTACGGGCTGCCGCGACAGCTCTTCGACGAGAGCGTGGAGCGGTGGGCGGAGGGGCGCGGCGTGCTGGTCAAGTCGGTCGAAGACTCCGCGCTCGCGATGGCGAGCATCTATCGATCGGTGGGGCTCCCGCTCCCGACGCGGATGCCGCGCACCACGCCGGCGGTGGAGCGGCGCTTCATCGAATTGCTCGCGCGCGTGATGCCGTTCGACCTGGTGATCGACGAGGAGACGGCGCGCGGGGACGAGGCGCGTGTCTCGAAGACGAGCGTGGCGGGGAGCTGGGGCGCGATCGCGGGGACGCTGCGCTACTTCGCGGACAAGTTCGGCGTGCCGCGCGCGGCGATCGAGGGGACGCAGATCCCGGGTGACCTCGTGCGCCGCTTCGCGACCGCGCACGCGCCGCGTCTCGTGTACGATCCCGGCCGCCGCGAGCGTCCGCTCGCGCTGGAGCGTCGCGTGACCTACTTCGGCTTCGAGCTGGAGCGTGAGCGCGAGCCGGTGAGCGCCTTCCCGGCAGGGATGGAGGAGGAGGCGCGGCGCGTGCTGGCCGAGGCGATGGCGCGGGGCGAGGCGCGGCATCCCGCCGTGCCGCGCAACCGGCAGTGGATCGAGGAGCTGCGCGAGGTGTGGCGCCGGTCAGGGGGGCGGACGGCGCGGATGTCGCAGGCGGAGCTCGCCGCGTGGTACGCGGCGGAACTCGCCGAGGTGCGGAACTTGGACGACTTCCGGCACGCGGCGTTGCGGTTCGATGCGGATGCGTTCGTGACGGCCGAGGAGCGTGGGCGGTACCTGGCGCTCCCCGGCGCGGTGGAGGTGCGCGGGCGCGTGGTGCCGATGCACTACGAGGTGGAGGAGGGGGCGGACGGATCCCTGACGGGCGTGGCGCGGCTGCAGGTGCCGGAGAAGATCGCGCGGACGCTGGTGGTGGAGGAGGTGCCGGAGCTGGACCGGCCGGTGCGGTTCGCGGTGGCGCGTGGGGGGCGGGGGACGGTGAAGGCTTCCTCGCTCGACGAGTTGCAGGAGTTGCTTTCGCGGCCCTTCACGGAGGAAGAGGTCTCACGCGAGCGGGGAGGTGGAAGACGCGGCAATCCCCGCGGCGGCTCCCGTGAGAGTGGGGGTGCCGGCGCACGCGGCGGCAAGCGTGGCGGCAAGCATCGGCGGGACGATGGCCGCGCGGAGCATCCGGGGCCGCGTCGAAAGGGAAAGCGCCGCCGGCGCTAGCGCGTCGCTCCCGCCCGCTTGCGATGCCGCGCCGCCTTCGCCCGGTTCCCGCAGGTCGCCATGTCACACCAGCGCCGCGTCCGCGACCGCGACACATCATAGAAGTGCCGCGGACACCGCCGATCCGCGCACTTGTGGATCCGCAGCAACTCGCCGTGCACGAGCGAGTCGACCGCCGACTCGACCACCGGGATCACGAGCCCGCCGAACACGTCACCCACGGGGACGAAGCTCCGCGCATAGCCGCCGTCCGGCAGCGCCTCCACGCGCCGCGTGCCGACGGAACGGCCGAGGACGCGGTTGATCTCGACCAGTGCGGCCTCGCGTGCACGCTCTCCCTGGTCGGTGCGCCCGCGCTCAGCGAGCGAGCGCAGCGCGGCGCGCACCCGGCGCGCCTCGACGAGAGCGGCAGCGGCGCCTGAGGGCTGCTCCACCGCACGGCGCTGCAGCGCCGCCGCGCGCTCGGAGTCGAGGATGCGCGCCTCCGCCAGCCAGGCGACGAAGCGCTCGAAGGAGGCGATGGTGTCCGTGCGCGTGCCCAGCCGCGCGTCGTCGGTGTTGATGAAGTCGAGCCAGAGCCGGCCGCCGATGAAGGCGAACGCGGGCGGGTCACCGGCGAGAGTGGACGCTTGCGTGGACGCTGGCGCGGACATGCCGCGAAGATAGCGCGCGCGCCCTAGATTCGGCGGATGGACCGAACGGAGCGCGGCGCCGCGGTGCGCGTGGCGGTGGGGTCGAAGAACCCGGTGAAGCTCGCGGCCGCGCGCGCGGTGTTCATCTCCGCGGTGCCGGGCGCCGAGCTCAGCGCGATCGCCGTGGCGAGCGGCGTACCGGACCAGCCCTTCGGTGACGAGGAGACGATCGCGGGCGCCCGCACGCGTGCCCGCGCGGCGCGCGAGGCGCTGGACGCGGAGTTCGGCGTGGGGCTCGAGGGAGGGGTGGTGGAGGACGCCGGCGGGATGCGCACCTGCGCCTGGTGCGTGGTGGTGCACCGCGACGGACGAGAGGGTGTGGGCGGCTCGCTCGCGATGCCGCTCCCGCCCGCCGTCGCCGCGATGATCCGCGGCGGCACGGAACTCGGCCACGCGATGGACGCGCTCGTCGCCGAGCGCGGGACGAAGCACGGCAAGGGCGCCGTGGGGATCCTCACCGAGGGACGGATCGACCGGCAGGGCGCGTACGAGGTGCTGGTGACCTACGCGCTCGCCCCCTTCATCACGCCCGAGCTCTTCGCGCGCGACGCGCCGGGCTAGTCGCGCGGCCGGAGCACGAGCACGGGGTGGCCCGCGGTGCGGATGAGCTTGTCCGCCACCGACCCGAGGAAGAGCCGGGAGATGCCGCGCCCCTGCGTCGCGATCGCGAGGCAGTCAGGGTCGGCCTCCTTGATGTGCTCGAGGAGGCGCCGCGTGGGCGAGGGCGCGACCTCCACCACGGAACTCGCCCGCAGGCCGCTCGCCTTCATCGATGCGACGATCGCGTCGAGGCTCCGCTTCGCCTCCGCCACCTCGAGGTCGATCCCGAACGGGTCCGGGCGCTCGGCGGCGAGGGCCGAGACCACGTCGCCCGGGACGAGCGGCGAGACGATCCGGACGAAGGAGATCTCGGCGCCGAACTGCACCGCGAGGTCGCGCGCGGCCGGGATGATCGCGTCGGAGTGCTCGCTGCCGTCGAGCGTCACGAGCAACTTGCGCGGGGTGAAGGGCTCCCCGAGGTGCGCATCGTTCTCCGGCAGCGCCAGCACCGGACGGAACGAGTGCCGGATCACCGCGTCGGCCACGGAGCCGAGCCAGCCGGGGGTGAAGCCGCCGGCGCCATGCGTGGTCATCACCACGAGGTCGGCGTCCACCTTCTCCGCCACCTCGGTGATGTAGCCCGACGGGCTCCCGTCGGCGACGTGCGGCGTGACCGGGACTCCCCAATCCTTCGCGAGCGTCGCCGCGCGCTTGGCGAGGTACTCCTCGGCCCGCTTGCGCAGCGCCTCATCGGCGGCGATGAGGTCCGGGGAGAGGATGGCGCCCTCGGCCGTGGCCCCGATCACGCCGATCGGGACGTGGGCGCGCACGAGGTGCACCGTGCCACCGGCGCGGCGCGCCAGGTCGCAGCCGATCGCCAGTGCGCGTTCGGCGAGCGGCGAGCCGTCCAGCGGGATGACGATGGTGCGCAGCATCGGGACCTCCGGGCGTGCGGGGAGTCGGCGGGCGCGACGACGCGCCCTCTCTCATAGTACCATTCACGCACCGCGAGGTCCGTAAGCCTTCCCCTCAACGCCCGTCAGGTGAATCCCGTGCCCGTGGCACCGAACGCCCTCCCCGTGGTCGTGCAGGAGCGTGTGCGCTGGAGCGACTGCGACCCGCTCGGCATCATCTACTACGGCACCTACATCCGGTTCTTCGAGGTGGCGGAGAACGAGATGTTCCGTGCGGCGGGGCTCCCGTACCATGTGCTGCGCGTGGAGCGGCAGGTGCAGCTGCCGCGGAAGGCGTTCCAGGTGGAGTTCCACTCGCCGGCGGAGATGGATGAGCTGATGGACATCCGCGTGGGGGTCACGCGCTTCGGGGAGACCTCGCTCACGATGCGGTTCGAGGCGTTCCGCGCGAGCGACCAGCGTCACCGCGCGTCGGCGACGCTCACGGTGGTCTCGGTGGAGAAGGGGAGCATCGCGAAGCGGCCGCTTCCCCAGTTCGTGAAGGACGCGCTCAGTCCGTTTCTGGTCGCGTCCTGACGCTGGCGGGCGTCGAGCTCCGGCTGCGCGGTTCCATCGCCTTGCTCACGCGGCGCCTGAGGCGCTGCAGGCCGTCATAGGCGGCGTACTTGAAGGCGTCGCTCAGCGTCGGGTAGTTGAAGACGCACTGGATGAAATAGTCGAGCGACCCGCCATGGTGGATCACCGCGGCGGGGATGTGGATGAGCTCGCACGCCCCCTCGCCCATCACGGCCGCACCGACCAGCTGCTCGTTGTCGGTGCGGAAGATGAGTTTCACGAACCCCTCGGTGTCGCCGATGATCTGGCCGCGGGGGTTCTCGTGGAACGACGCGCGCCCGGTCTCCACGGAGATCCCCTGGCGCCGCGCCTCCTCGACGCCGAGCCCCACGGTCGCGACCTCGGGCACGGTCCAGACGCCGTAGGGGAGCACGGTCGACACCTGGGTCTTGTACTTCAGGTCGAAGGCGTGGCACATCGCCACGCGCGCCTGCTCCATCGCGGTGCTCGCCAGCGCCGGGAACCCGATCACGTCCCCGGCGGCGAAGACCTTCCGGTTCGCGGTGCGGTACTGGGCGTCCACCTCGATGAACCCGCGCGCGTTCGTGGCGACGCCGGCCTCGGCGAGCCCGAGGTCGGCGGTCTGTCCCTCGCGGCCGGCGCAGTAGAGCACGCAGTCCGCAGAGAGCTCGCGCCCGCTCGAGAGGGTGAGGCTTGCGACCTCCTCCTTGACCGTGATCGCCGTCACCGAGGTGTCGACGAGCACCTGCATGTCGAGGCGGCGAGTCATCTCCTGGCGGAGCGCGTCGGAGAGGTCCGCATCGAGGTGCGAGAGGAGCCGCTCCCGGTTGTTGACGATGGTGACGCGCACGCCGAGCGCGGCGAAGATGCTCGCGTACTCGCAGCCGATCACGCCGCCGCCGATCACGACGAGCCGCTTGGGGATGGCCGAGAGGGAGAGCACGTCGTCGCTGTCCACCACGATGCGCCCGTCGAAGGGGATCTCGCTCGGGCGCGAGGGGCGCGACCCCGTCGCGATGAGGAAGACGCTCGCCGTGATCCGCCGGTCCTGCTCCTTGAACCGGGTGACGAGGAGCTCGTCCGGCGAGGTGAAGCGGGCGTCGCCGCGCACGCGCGTGACCTCGTGCCGCTCGAGGTTCTGCTCGATCAGCTGCCACGCGGACTCGACCACCGCGCGCTCGCGGTGCATGAAGTCCCCGATGGTGATGTCGCGCTTGACCTTGTACTCCACGCCGTAGAGCCCGCGCTGCCGGAGGCCGCTGAAGTAGAGGGCGGTCTCGCGCAGGGTCTTGGAGGGGACGGTGCCCGTATTGACGGCCGCGCCGCCGAGCTTCGGGGCGCGCTCGACGAGACAGACCTTCTTGCCGAAATACGCGGCCTGGGCGGCCCCCTTCTCTCCGGCCGGGCCACCGCCGATGACGCACAGGTCGAAGTGGTCTGTCATGTGGCGCGAAAATACCGCCTGCAGGGGTGGGCCGCGAGCCTTATCTTTCGTCCATGAGCCCCGAGTCCACGTACTTCCGCAAAGGGTTCGGTCTCAAGTCCGAGGTCGAGCAGACCCTCACGTCCGACTACGACGGCCAGCTGGTCGACCTGCTCCTCGCGCAGGAGCACACCCTGGTCGCGGGGCCGGTGACGATCCGCCTGGCCAAGGAGTTCGGCTTCTGCTACGGCGTGGAGCGGGCGGTGGAGTACGCCTACCAGACGCGCGCCAAGTTCCCGGACCGCCGCATCTGCCTCGCCGGCGAGATCATCCATAATCCTCACGTGAACGCGAAGCTCAAGGAGATGGGGATCATCTTCCTGTCGCCGAGCGAGAAGGGGTTCGACTACAGTGCCGTGACGCCGGAGGACGTGGTGATCCTTCCCGCCTTCGGAGTGACGATCCACGACTTCACGACGTTGCGGGAGAAGGGGTGCGTGATGGTCGACACCACCTGCGGCTCCGTGCTGAACGTCTGGAAGCGGGTGGACGCGTACGCCAAGGACGGCTACATGGCGCTGATCCACGGCAAGTACTACCACGAGGAGACGCGCGCGACGGCGTCGCAGGTGGAGAAGTATCCCGGCGGCACCTACCTGGTGGTCCGCGACATGGGGGAGGCGGAGGACGTGATCGCCTACATCGAGGGGCGGGGCGACCGGGAGGCCTTCCTGGCGAAGTACGCCCACGCGGCGAGCCCGCACTTCGACCCCGACATCCACCTCGACCGGATCGGCGTGGCCAACCAGACCACGATGCTCGCGCGCGAGTCGCTCGCGATCGGCGAGGCGGTGGGCCGTGCGATGGAGCGGGTGCATGGCGCCGGGCACCGGGCCACGCACTTCCGGACCTTCGACACGATCTGCTCGGCGACGCAGGACCGGCAGGATGCCGTGAACGCGCTCCTCACCGAGCCGCTGGACGTGATGCTCGTGGTGGGGGGGTACAACTCGAGCAACACCATCTCGCTCGCGGCGCTCTGTGCGGAGAAGGTGCGGACCTTCCATATCGAGGATGCGAGCTGCCTCGACCCCGAGCGTGGGACGGTGCGCCACCGCGACGCCGCCACGCACGAGGAGGTGGAGACCGCGGCCTGGATGCCCTCGGAAGGCGCGGTGCGGGTGGGACTCACGGCGGGGGCCAGCACGCCGAACAACAAGATCGGCGAGACCGTGGCGCGGGTGCTCGCCACGCGCGGCGTGGACCCGGCGACGGTCGTCTGAGCGCCACCGCCGCGGCTCCGTCCACTGCGCCGGGGTTCGTCGCGCTCGAGGGCGGCGGATCGCGGCTCGAGGTGGTACCACAGCAGGGCGGCCGGGTGCGCTCGCTGCGGATCGGCGGGCGGGAATGGCTCCTGCCGACGGACGCCGACTCGGTGCCCCGGACGGGCGCGCTGCCGATCGAGGGTGCAGGGTGGGATGAGTGCGCGCCCGCGGCGGCTGGCGGCAGCGTCCCCGACTGGGTGAAGGGTGTGGGTGGGCGGCCGATCCCTCCGGGTGGCGAGGCGCGCACGCAGGCGCCGACGGTCGCGGTGCGCACCACGGACGATGGTCACGCGGTGGAGTGCACCTGGCGGGGCGAGCGGCTCCCGTGGGAGCTGCACCGCACGCTGCTCATCCGCGCGGACGGAGCGGTCGAGGCGCGGTACGAGGCGTCGACGACCGGCACGCATCGCCTCCCGTTCCTCTGGAGCGCGCACCTGATGCTCCCGCTCACCGCGAGCACGCGGGTCCGGCTTCCGGAGGCCGCCCGGCTGCGCGTCGCCGCGCTGAGCGGTGCGGTCGCCGCGGACGCCGCTGGCTCCGAGGCCGCGAAGTGGCCGCGCCTCACCCTTGACGGAAAGGTGCGCGACCTGGCGTCCCCCTGGTCCGTGCCGCGGCGCACGCTGCTGCAGGGCTGGGTGGACCTCTCGCATGGCCGGTCGTCCATCGAGGTCTCCGAAGCGGGTGCGCACCTGGCGATCGCGACCGACGGGGCGGGCGTGCCGTACTGCGGGATCGCCATCGATCGCGGCGGGACGCGGCGCGAGAAGGCGCCCCGGCGCTTCTCGCGCGGATCCGCACCGGCGCTCGTGATCGCCCCCTCCCTCGGTGCCCCCGACCGGCTCGCCGACGCGCTCGGCGAATGGCAGTCCGTCACCTGGCTCGTGCCCGGCGAGCCGCGACGCTGGACCCTCACGTTGCGCGCCGCCGGCTGACCCGCCCCTCCCCACCCACCTCTCGCTCCTCCCATGGACTGGCTCCTCGATCCGCAGGTCCTCGTCGGCCTCCTCACGCTGACGGCGCTCGAGCTCGTGCTCGGCATCGACAACATCATCTTCATCGCCATCCTCGCCGCGCGGCTGCCACACGAGCAGCAGGCCAGGGCCCGGCGCCTGGGGCTGATGGGCGCGCTCGTCACGCGGATCCTCTTCCTGCTCTCGATCGCCTGGATCATGCGCCTCGAGCGCCCGCTCTTCGAGGTGATGGGGAACGGGTTCTCCGGGCGGGACCTGATCCTGATCGCCGGCGGGCTCTTCCTGATCGGGAAGGCCACGTTCGAGATCCACTCCAAGCTCGAGGGCGGGCAGCACGTGCGGGGCGCCGGCGCGGCGCAGGTGACGCTCTTCGCCGTGGTCGCGCAGATCATGATGGTCGACGTCGTCTTCTCGATCGACTCCGTGATCACCGCCGTCGGGATGGTGAAGCAGGTCTGGGTGATGATCGTCGCGAACGTGATCGCGCTCGGCGTGATGCTCTCGGCCGCGGACACCATCGCGGAGTTCGTGGAGCGGCACCCGACCATCAAGATCCTCGCGCTCGCCTTCCTCGTGATGATCGGCGGCAACCTGTTCATCGAGGGGTTCGGCTACCACATCCCGAAGGGGTACACCTACTTCGCGATGGCCTTCTCGATCGGCGTCGAACTGCTCAACCTGCGCCTGCGCCGGGTGAAGGCGCCCGTCCACCTCCACTCGCCCTCGGAGTCGTGACGAACGGCACCGCGCTCCGGGCGCTCCTGGGCGGCCTCGTGGATTACGCGGGGCTCTTCCCGCCTGCGGCGCTGCCGATGCCGGATGCCGTGGCGCGCTACGCGCGGTACGCGAGCGGTCCGCACCGGACGATGCTGGGGCGCTTCGTGCTCCCGGTCGCGCGCCTGGACGAGTTCGCGGTGGCAGCGGACCATGTGCTCCCGCGTGGCGCCGATGGAGTGTCCCCCGCAGGGCCGTGGCGGCTTTCCGCACTCGCAGGACCGACGGATGCCGAGACGTTGGTCGCCTTCAATGCGTGGGAGGAGGGGCGCGCCGTTGTCGACACCGTGGAGGCGAAGGCAGAGAGTGCGGCGGCGGTGTCGGCCATCGCCGCGGCGCTCGGCGCTCGCTTCACGGTGTACGTCGAGGTGCCGGTCCGGGACGATCCCGCTCCCCTCCTGCGCGCTGTCCGCGACGCGGGGCTCCGCGCCAAGATCCGGACGGGTGGAGTCACGGCCGACGCGTTCCCGGCGCCAGCGGACGTGCTGCGCTTCCTCGGGGCCTGTGCCGCACTCGACGTCCCGTTCAAGGCGACGGCCGGGCTCCACCATCCGCTGCGCGGGGAGTATCCCCTCACGTACGCGAAGGAGAGCGCCACGGGGACGATGTACGGGTTCCTCAACGTCTTCCTGGCGTCGATGCTGCTGCGGAAGGGGATGCCGCCTGCGGAGGTCGCGCCGCTCCTGGAGGAACGGGATGCGCGGGCGATCACCGCCACCGACGACGGCATCACCTGGCGCGGGCGCCGCGTGACGCTGCACGAGGTCGCCTCCGCGCGCGCGACCTTCGCCGGATCGTTCGGCTCCTGCTCGTTCGAGGAGCCGGTGCAGGACCTCACGTCGCTCCAGATGATCTGACATGACACTCGACCAGACGCACGATCCCTCCCTCCGCTCCTGGGTCGCGGCCGCACATGAACCGGGCGCGGACTTCACGCCGCAGAACCTCCCGCTCGGACTCATCTCCGCCGGCGATGGTCCGCGCCCGGCGGTAGCGATCGGGGACCGCGCGGTGGACCTCCGGCGCGCGCGCGATGCCGGGCTTCTCCCAAAACTGCCCCGGGAGGCAGCGGCCGCACTCGACGCGCCGGTGTTGAACGAGCTCCTCGCGCTGGGTCGGCCGGCGCTCCGCGCGCTCCGTGCGGGCGTGAGCGCCCTCGTGCGCGCCGACACCGCGGAGGGCCAGCGCGCGGCGAAGGACGACGCGCTCGCCCCTCGCCTCGCCGAGGTCGAGGTGCTGCTCCCGATGGAGATCGGCGACTACACCGATTTCTACGCGAGCATCGACCACGCGACGAATGTCGGATCGATGTTCCGGCCGGACAACCCGCTCCTCCCGAACTATCGGCACGTGCCGATAGGGTACCATGGCCGCGCGTCGTCGATCGTGCCGAGCGGCGTCACCGTGCGGCGGCCGCGGGGCCAGACGTCCGCGACCCCGCAGGGGCCGCCGTCGTTCGGGGCGAGTGCGCGCATCGACTACGAGCTGGAGGTCGGCGCGGTGATCGGCGCGGGGAACGCGCTGGGCACCGCGGTCCCGATCGCGCGGGCCGAGGAGCACCTCGCCGGGCTCGTGCTGGTGAACGACTGGTCCGCGAGGGACATCCAGGCCTGGGAGTACCAGCCGCTGGGCCCCTTCCTGGCGAAGAACTTCGCGACGACGATCTCGCCGTGGATCGTGACGCTGGACGCGCTGGAGCCGTTCCGCACCGCGGCGCGCCCGCGTGCCGGCGACGAGCCGGCGGCGCTTCCGTATCTCTCCGACGAGACCGACGTCGCGCGGGGCGGGTTCGACCTGACGCTCGAGGTCTGGCTCCGCACCGCGCGCATGCGGGAGGCGGGGGCACCGGCGGAACGACTGAGCCAGGGGACGTTCACGCGGATGTACTGGACGCTCGCGCAGATGCTCACGCATCATGCGAGCAACGGCTGCAACCTCCGGCCGGGGGACCTGATCGCGAGCGGAACAGTCTCCGGACCCGAGCGGGGCGCGCGCGGCTGCCTGTTGGAGCTCGCGTGGCGGGGCACGGAACCGGTGATCCTCTCGAATGGCGAGGAACGCGCGTTCATCGCCGACGGGGATGAGGTGATCCTGAGGGGATGGGGCGCGCGCGCGGGGGCGGCGCGCGTGGGGTTCGGCGAGTGTCGAGCGGTGCTACTTCCGACAGGAGCGTGACGATGCGTGGTCCTCGCAGGATGTCTCCCTCCATGCACGCAGGCGTGCGTCGAGTGGCACTGGTGGTCGCGCTCGCCGCACCGGCGCCTCTCGCCGCGCAGGGCGGCACGGATATCTGGGTCGCGAGCTTCACGGAGACCGGCACGCACATCGCGATCGGGCGCCCGGTGAACGTCACGCGGCGCGCCGGCTACGACAACCAGCCCGCGTTCACCGCCGACGGGCGCGCGCTCTTCTTCACCAGCATCCGCGAGGACGCGCAGGCGGACATCTGGCGCGTACCCGCCACCGGCGGCGCGCTCGTTCGCGTGACCGACACGCCGGAGAGCGAGTACTCCGCCACGCGCACACCGGACGGTCTCGCGATCTCCGTGATCCGTGTCGAGCGCGACTCCACGCAGCGTCTCTGGCGCTTCCCGCTCGACGGCGGCGCGCCCTCGCTCGTGCTCCGCGCGCTCCGGCCCGTGGGGTACCACGTCTGGGTCGGGGACCACATGCTGGGCACCTTCGTGGTCGGATCGCCCAACGTCCTCGTGCTCGTCGACGCGCGCACCGAGCGCGCCGACACGCTCGCCCGCCGGATCGGGCGGGCGCTCGTGCGGATCCCCGGGCGCGACGCCTTCAGCTTCGTGCAGGAGGGGGACACCGCCTGGATCAGCGAGGTGGACGTGCGCACGCGCACGGTGCAGCGCATCGCGCCCGCGCCCCCGCAGGCGGACTACCACCTCTGGACGCCGGCCGGCCAGCTCATCGCGGCGTCGGGCTCCCGCATCTGGCTGCGCGTCGGCGGGCGATGGGACCTGCTGGCGGATTTCGCCGAGCTGGGTGTGCGTGGCATCACGCGCCTCGCCATCAGCGCGCAGGGCGACCGCCTCGCCTTCGTGGCCGAGGACCCCGGGGCGCCCTGAGCACGCCATGATCACTCCCGGGCCGCGCGGCTTCGCCGACCACTTCTCCGCACACGCCGCCTCGTACGCGGAGTTCAGGCCTCGCTATCCCGCCGCGCTCTTCCACTGGCTCGCGGTGGTCTCGCCCGGCACGCGGCTCGCCTGGGACGCAGGCACGGGGAACGGCCAGGTCGCGCTCGGCCTCGTCTCACGCTTCGCGAGAGTGGTCGCGACCGATGCGAGTCCGGAGCAGATCGCGGAAGCGGTGCCGCACCCGCGGATCTCCTACGCCGTCGCCCAGTACGAGAGCGGACTCGACGACCTGAGCGCGGACCTCGTGACCGTGGGGCAGGCGCTCCACTGGTTCGACGTGGACGCGTTCTGCCGCGAGGCGTTCCGCGTGCTGCGGCCGGGGGGGATCCTCGCCGTATTCGGATACAAGTACAGCAAGGTCACGCCCGAGGTGGACGAGGTCGTGCGCCACCACATGGAGATGACGCTCGGACAATACTGGCCGCCCGAGCACCGCACGGTGAATGACGAGTACCGGGGGATCGCGCTCCCGATCGACGAGCTCGTCCCGCCCCCGCTGGAGCTGCGCGAGGACTGGTCGCTCGAGCAGTACATCGGATTCCTGCGCACCTGGTCGGGTACGCGGCGCTTCATCGCGGCTCGCGGGGAGGAGCCGATCCTCGCCTTCGAGCAGCGGCTCGCCGCGGCATGGGGGGGCACGCCGCGCCGCGCGGTCCGGTGGGAGCTCTTCGTCCGGGCGGGGGAGGTGCGCTGAGCCGCGCACGCAGGAGCGCGCAGCCGTGTGCGGCTGCGCCTTGCGTCGGTGGTACGCACCCTGTCAGTGTTCAACGACACCCCTGACCCACGGACGCTGATGCCCAAGAAAGCCCCCGCCGGGGCCACGAAGCCCTCGGCGCACCCCGTACGCGACGCCGCCGACGCGCTCTTCCGCGCCGCGAACGAGAGCTGCCATCAGCACCAGCGGCTCGCGCGCGTGCTCGGCCACGGGCTCGACGACATCGAGCTCGAGGGTGTGGCCCAGGTCGTGGAGCTCAGCGACCGCATCGTCGCGCAGGCGACCAAGCGGTACGAGACCGTCGCCGCCGCCGGACGGGGCGATGAGTCGGACGAGTGGTGGCACGCGGCCAACGCGCTCTATATGGGATGCCGTGAGTACGTGCGCCGGCACGAGCAGAGCGACGCAGTGGCGACGCGGCTCAAGAAGCACGACGCCGCGCAGCTCAATGAGATACGGATGGAGTTCGAGCTGGAGATGTCCGCGCGGATGGCGCTGAAGCAGGTGATCAACGCCTACGGCAAGTTGCGCCCGGACGCCGCCTGAGCCGCTAGCTCACGCCTTCGGTCGCCTCGGCCCAGGCGGCCATCGCATCCTCGAGCGCCCGCCGCGCCTTGGCGAGCTGCTGGTCCAGCTGGCCGGCCTTCCGCGCCGCCTGCGCCGAGCCGTCGTAGAGGTCCGGGTCCGCGAGCTCCCGTTCCAGCTCCGCGATGCGCGCCTCGCAGCGCGCGACCATCTGCTCCGCGTTCTCCGCCGCGCGCTTCCTCGCGCGCCGCGCCGCGTGGTCCTCGTCCTGCGCGCTCGCGTTCTGCTTCGCGCGTTCCCGCTCGCGCTGCCGCTTGGCCTCGGTCTCGTCGGCGGCGCTGCGCGCGGTGCGTGACTCCCGCTCCGCCTTCGCGCGCTCCCACTCCACGAAGGGGCCGTCGAAGTCGGTGATGTGCGTGCCGTCGAACGCCCAGACGCGCGTGGCGAGCTCCCGCAGGAACGCCCGGTCGTGGCTGACGAGGATCACCGTCCCCTCGTACTCCTCCAGCGCGTCCTCGATGGCCTCGATGCTCTCGACGTCGAGGTGGTTCGTCGGCTCGTCGAGCACGAGGAGGTTCGCGTGCGCGAGCGTGATGATCGCGAGCGCCATGCGCGCCCGCTCGCCCCCCGAGAGGGTGGAGATGCCGCGCATCACCTCCTGGCCGGAGAAGCCGAAACAGCCGAGGTGGTTCTGGATCGCCCCCCGGTTCCAGAGCGGACGGAGGTCGGCGATGGCGTCGTAGAGCGACTTGCCCAGCGGGAGGTCCGCGAGGTCCTGACGGAACCAGGCCGGCGAGACGGAGCCGCCGACCTTCGCCTCGCCGCCGGCGGGTGCGCGCTGGCCGAGGAGGGTCGCGAGCAGGGTGGACTTCCCCGCGCCGTTCGGGCCGACCAGCGCGATCACGTCGCCCCGCTGCGCCACGCCGGTGAACTCCGAGACCAGCACGCGGTCGGCGACCTTCACCGTGAGCTTGTCTGCCGTGATCACGCGGTCGCCGCCACGCTCGGCCGCATCGAGCCGGAGCACCATCGCGCCCGCGGATCCGGGAGGGGGTGCCAGCCGCGGGAGCCGCTCGAGCCGCTTGCGGCGGCCCTTGGCCTGCGCGGTGTTCACGCCCGCGATGTTGCGGCGGATGTACTCCTCCTCCTTGGCGATGAACTTCCGCTGCCGTTCCACCTCGCGGTCTCGCGAGAGGCGCCGCTCGGTGCGCTGCGAGACGAAGCTCGAGTAGCCGCCGCGGTAGGTCTCGCCGGTCCCGCCCTCGAGGTGCAGGATGTGGTCCGCGACCTCGTCGAGGAAGGCACGGTCGTGGCTGATCACGAGGATCGTCTCGTCGCACTCCTTGAGCCACTGCTGCAGCCAGAGCGTGGTGTCGAGGTCGAGGTGGTTCGTGGGCTCGTCGAGGAGGAGGAGCTCCGCAGGCGCGATGAGCTGCGCGGCGAGGCCCACGCGGCCGCGCTCGCCGCCGCTCAGCGAGCTGATCGCCCGCGTCTTGGACTCTTCGGCGTCGAAGCCGAGGCCCTGCAGCACCGCGTCCACGCGCGCGTGGAAGGTGTAGCCGCCCAGGTCCGCGAAGCGCTCCTGGTCGCGGCCGAAGCGCTCGAGCACCGCGTCGGGCGTCCGCTCCCCGAGCTCGGCGAGCTGCGCGGCCTGCTCCGCGAGCGACTGCTCGAGCGCGATCACGTCGCGGAACGCCGTCGCCGCCGCGTCCCAGACGGTCTCCACGCCCTCGAACGCGCGGTGCTGCTCGAGGAGCGCGTGCCGGAGCCCGGGCTGCCGCGACACCGTGCCCGCCGTGGGCTGCATGGCGCCGGTGACGACCTTGAAGAGCGAGCTCTTGCCGCAGCCGTTGCGCCCGACGATGCCCCAGCGGTCGCCGGCACCGACGGTGAAGGTGACGTCCTTGAGCAGCGTGGTGGCGCCGAAGGAGATGCCGACGGCGGAACAGGAGAGCAGGGTCACGGGCTGCGGGTCTCGCGAGGACTCAGGGCGTGTCGGTGGGCGTGGGGACCGTGAGGTCGCCCGTGTCGAGGGCGCGCTGCGCGAGCGCGCGCATCCGTTCGTCCTGGTTGCGGTCGAGTGCGCGGATCGCACGCCGCGTGCGCCGCATCGACATCGGGATGAAGATGCGGGCCGCATCGAGGTCAGCCGTCGCGCCCTCCTCCCCGTGCTTCCCGAGGGCGCTGGTCACGCGCGAGAGCACCGCCGTGCTCAGGTAGATGTCGATCGCGGCGTTCGCCATCCGCTCGTGGAGCATCTGCCGGTCGATGATCGCCTTGCCGTGCTCGATCAGCGCCTTCTCCACCGCCAGCGCGAGCGAATGGATGTTCTCGGCCACCATCTCCGCCTCGTCCTCGAGCAGCGGATGGACCTTCGTGAAGTCGGGCTTCACGAGGGTCCGCTTCACGCGCCCGGTGAGGTAGCTCGAGATCGCGCCGAGCGAGTGGAGCGGGTCCTGGAACGCCTTGCCGACGGCCTTCATCTCCTCGCCGGGCTGCTGCAGGCCCATGAGCGCGATGAGCGCGCGCAGGATCTCGTTCGTGCCCTCGAAGATCAGGTTGATGCGCGAGTCGCGGACGAAACGCTCGTAGGGGAACTCCTTGGAGTAGCCGATGCCGCCGGCGATCTGGAGCGCCTCGTTGGCCGAGCGAAAGGCGAGCTCCGACGCGTAGATCTTGCAGGCCGCCGTCTCGAGCGAGAAGTCGATGGCGCCGCGGTCCACCATCCCGGCGCAGAGCATCCAGCCCGCGTCGGCCGCGTAGCAGTCGACGGCGGCGAGCGCGATCTTCTTCTGGATCATCTCGAACGACCCGATCGGCTTGCCGAACTGCTCGCGCTCCTTGGCGTAGTCGATCGCGTGCTTCATCATCGCGCGCGTGCCGCGGGCGGAGCCGGCGGAGAGGCCGAGGCGGCCGGAGTTCAGGATCTCGAGCGCGATCTTGAAGCCGCCGCCGACCTCGCCGAGCAGGTTGGCGGCCGGCACCTTCACGTTCTCGAAGGTCACGGTGCGCGTGTCGCTGGCCTTGATCCCCATCTTCTCCTCGATCTTGCCGAGGGAGATGCCGGCGGACTTGGCGTCCACGATGAAGGCGGTCACGCGCTGTTTGGTCTTGCCGCCGATCTCGACCGGGACCTTGGCGAAGACCGTGAAGACGCCCGCATAGCCGGCGTTCGAGATCCAGATCTTCGTGCCGTTGAGCAGGTAATGCGAGCCGTCGGCGCTCGGCACCGCGTTCGCGAGCATCGCCTGCGCGTCGGAGCCGGAACCCGGCTCGGTGAGGCAGAAGGCGCCCACGAGCTCGCCGGAGGCGCAGCGCGGGAGCCACTCCTTCTTCTGCGCCTCGGTGCCGAAGAGGATGATCCCCTTGATCCCGATGCTCTGGTGCGCGCCGAAGTAGACGGCGAGTGCCGCGTCGTGCGCGCCGATCTCGCCGAACACGCGGTTGAAGACCATAGCCGAGGCGCCGAACCCGCCGTACGCCTCGGGGATGTTGAGCCCCATCAGGCCGAGCTCGGCCATCCCCTGGCGCACGGCGTCCGGGAACCTGCCGTCGTGGTCGAGCTGTGCCGGGTCGAGGGTGTCCGCGGCCCAGGAGCGGAAGGCGTCGAGGATCGCGGCCAGCGACTCCTTCTCCTCGGTGCTCGGCTCCGGGAAGGGGAAGACGAGGTCCTCGCGGATCTCGCCCAGGAAGACGCCGCGCGTGAACGACGGGTTGGTGTCCGGGTCGGCGAGGTGTGGGGTATCGTGAGCGGTTGCCATGGCGTGTCGGTGTCGAGGATGCATGGAAGCTAGCGACCGCTTGCGGCGGAGGGGCCCTTCCCCAAGGTTGCGAGATGCCCTCGATCGCCCGTCTCTCCGTCCTGATCGCCGCGCTCGCCCTGCTCGTCCCCTCGCTCCACGCACAGGGATTGCGGCGTCCGGCCGCGCGGAACGCGCCGAGCCAGACCTCCGCCGTGGTCGTCGATTCCGCGTCGCCACGAGCGTCGGTGCAGGGGTACCTGAACGCTGCCCGCGTCGACGACACCGCGCGCGCAGCGACCTGGCTCGACCAGACCGACCCGGCAGCCTCCGCCCGCGCCGGCGAGCTCGCGCGGAGGCTCAGCGAGGTGCTCGACACGCACCTCTGGGTGGACCTCGAGCGCGTGTCGCCGACGGCGGCGGGGGACACGACCGACGGCCTGCCGGCCGATCAAGAGTTGCTGGGGACGGTGCCTGGCGCGGACGGGCGTCCCACGCCGATCAGGCTTCGACTCGACGAGGGCACGACCCCCGTGCGCTGGGTCTTCACGGCCGGGACCGTGGCCCGCATCGATTCGCTCTACGAGGCGCTCCCGGACTACTGGGCGCGCGAGATGCTCCCCGAGGCGCTCCTCCACCGGGGACCCTTCGACGTGCGCTGGTGGCAGTGGCTCGCCCTGCTGGTGCTCATCCCGCTCGCGGGATTCATCGGATACCTGGTCGCGATCCCCACCCAGACCATCCTGCGGCGGCTCGTGGCGAACACGAGCACCGA
>CAZHAG010000018.1:0-31089 GCA_964529705.1 uncultured Gemmatimonas sp.
GGGCCCCCCCCCCCGCTCTGCCGCCCTCACCCCCCGGGTGCCGACCACGGGGCGCTTCGTGCATCGCTCGTGCATCGCTCGTGCATCGCTCGTGCACCGCGCGTTCGTCGCGCGGGGTGCGCCGGTCAGACCTCGACCAGCTCCGCGTCGGGCGCGTTCTTCATCACGGACTTGATGCCGTTCTCGAGCCCCGACTTGTCGGCGTACATCTGGCTCGTGCCGATCACCTGGCCGTTGGACGCCTTGAGGTTGAAGTGGTGCTTGCCGTTCGCGGCCTCCTTCACCTCGAAGTACTTCTCGTCGACCGCGTGCTTGCGGACGCTCTCGATGCCGTTGAGCAGGCTCGCCTTCGCCTTGTAGCCCTCGCTGCTCAGCACCGCCTGCCCGTTGTCCGCGACGAGGTTGAAGCGGAGCTCCCCCTTCGCGTCGGTCTTCACGTTGAACTTGGCCATGTCTGGTTCTCCTGGGTCGTAGGGTTCCGGGCGCGCCGTGTGCTCAGGCGTCCCTGCCGTCGTCGTTGCGTGTCCAGGGCGGGATCTCGCGCCCGATCCGGACCCCGAGCTTCTTGAGGTCGTCGATCGAGACGAGCGCGGCCACGTTGCGGCCGTGCCGCTGGAGCACGATGCGCGCGCCGCCGTAGGCGACGCCGTTCACCAGTTCCGCCATCTCCTCGCGCGCATCGGTCGTGGTGATGCGGACCAGTCGGCGGGCGCTCATGCCTCGTGCACGACAGGGGTCATTCGCCGGTGCCTCGCGGATGCGCGCCGCGGCCGGGTGGGGGGGGCGGCCGGGCGACGGGAGATCGGTCGGTCTGTCCTACTGTCGTGGAATATATACGTTTTGTATGTTTTGTCAACCTGTGCCGCACCGCTGTCGGCACCGCGGCCAGCGCCGGAAGCGGCGCCCTCGACTAGATTCCGCTGGACGCACTCCCGCCCGACCGCCTCCCCGCCCCTCGGAATGCCCTCAGCCCGCACCGCTCACTGATGCCTGCCAAGTCCACCCGCCCGACCGCGCGCATTACCGTTCGCGAGATCGTGGACCCGGGCGACCCGGCGCTCAAGGACGCCTACGCCCTCCTTTCCCGCACCTTCCATCGGGGCGAGCGTGTGGCACTCCGCGACTGGATCGACAGCCTCAGCGAGAAGTCGCTCGGCGTGCTCACCGATATCGTCTGGCACCTGCTCGTGGCCGAGGAGGGCGGCCGCGTGGTCGGCCTGGCGTCGGGCACCTACCTCGGCAACGTGAACCTCGGCGTCATCGGCTACCTCGCGGCCGACCGGTCCACGCGCTCGCGCGGCGTCGGCACGCGCCTCCGCGGCCACCTGCGGCGCCGCTTCGCGCGCGATGCCAAGCGGATCACCGGGGGGCCGCTGGAGGGCATCATCGGCGAGGTGAGCGCGGACAACCCCTGGCTGCGGGCCCTCGCCCGGCGCCCGGAAGTGCTGGTGCTCGATTTCCAGTATTATCAACCGCGGCTCTACGACGACGACGAGCCCTCGCCGTTCGTGCTCTACTACGAGTGCCTGACGCGGGTGCGGGACCGGATCCCCGTGAAGGAGCTGCGGCGGATCCTGTACACGATCTGGCGGCGGATCTATCGCGTGAGCCGCCCGGTGGACCGCCGGGCGTTCCGCGCGATGCTCCGCGCCCTCGAGAACCGGCGCACGATCGGTCGTCGCCGGACTTCCAACTGAACGGGATCCGATGATCATCGACTGCCACGTCCACCTCAACAACTACCACGAGCAGATCGCCGTCTCGCTCGACGAGAGCCTCGACAAGCTCCAGGCGGCGATGGCCGAGAACAAGGTGGACTACTCTCTCGTGCTCACCAGCTATCTGGTGAACGAGCACCGGCCGAGCACCGCGCAGGTGGTGCGCGCCATCGAGAAGGTCCCCTCGCTCGGCGTCGTCGCGGGGATCAGCTACTCCAAGTACAAGCAGCGCGACCTCCGCGAGCTCGCTGACTTCCTCGAGGACGGCCTGGTGAAGGGGCTCAAGCTCTACCCGGGGTACGAGCCCTTCTATCCGCACGACCCGCGGCTCCGCTTGGTCTACGACCTCGCCGAGGAGTTCCAGGTGCCGGTGATGATCCACTCGGGCGACACCTTCAGCCCCGGCGGCAAGGTCAAGTACTCGCACCCGCTGCAGGTGGACGAGGTCGCCGTCGACCATCGCAACGTGAACTTCGTGATCTGCCACCTCGGCAACCCCTGGCTCGTGGACTGCATGGAGGTCGTGTACAAGAACTCGAACGTCTACGCCGACTTCTCCGGGCTCGTGCTGGGGGACTTCACGGAGGCGTTCGAGGACTACATGGAGGAGCAGATCGCCGAGGTGCTGCTCTACGCGGGCGAGCCGAACTTCTTGCTCTACGGCACGGACTGGCCGATCTGCTCGATGAAGTCCTACCTGGACTTCGTTCGGCAGCTCAAGCTCTCGGACGAGGACCGGCACAAGATCATGTACGAGAACGCGCGCACGCTCTTCAAGCTCCACCACCTGCCGGAGATCCCGCCGCCGAAGGGGAACGGGGCCACGCCGACACCGGGGAAGTGACCGGCGCATGCTGCGTTCCATCGCCTCGATCACCGCGGGGTTCCTCACCTGGAGTGCCCTCTTCCTCGCCACCACCACGATCGTCGGACGCCTCCACCCCGGCGCTCCGGGCGCCGAGACGGCCGCGCTCGGCCCGGGCCTGCTCGGCCTCGTGCTGGCCCTCAGCATCGCCTTCTCGATCGTGGCGGGGTGGGTGACCTTCAAGGTGGACCGGGTCCGCGCGCTCGGCAGCAGCCTGATCCTCGGCGTGCTCCTCCTGGGGGTCGGGATCGTCGTGCAACGGCAGTCGTGGGACGCGATGCCGCTCTGGTACCACCTCGCCTTCCTCGGCGCGCTCATCCCGGCGGTCCTCCTCGGCTACCGGCTCGCCGTCACCCGGTCCTAGGGTCCCCGATGGCCTACATCGCATACGTCCCACCCGATGCCCTCGCCCCCGACGAGCGCGTGCCGGACCCGGACCACATCATCCAGGTGCATGCCGTGAACCCCGCGGTCATGCGGCGGCACTTCGACCTCTATCGCGTGCTCATGTACGGGCCGGGGCCGCTCAGCCGCCGCGAGCGCGAGGTGCTCGGCGTGCGCGTCTCCGGGCTCAACGACTGCCCGTACTGAATCCACCATCACGGAGCGGGTCTCCGTCGGATCCTGAGCGCGGCACACCGCCCGGAGGCGGAACAGTCGGCCCTCATCGCGGGACTGCTCGCGCGTGAGGTCCCCGAGGCGACGCCGCTCACCGCGCGCGAGCGGGCGCTGGTGGCGTACGCCGACCGCGTGACGCTGGCGCCGCGGAGCGTGACACGCGCTGAGGTCGACGCGCTCCGCGCGGCCGGGCTCGATGACCGGGGCATCCACGACGCCTGCGCGATCGTCGCCTACTTCGCGTTCGTCAACCGGATCGCCGACGGGCTCGGCGTCGAGCTCGAGCCCTAGCGCCTTACGGCCCCTTCGGGGCCTCGCGCATCCGCACGTCGAACACCGGGGCCTCCACGAGGTGGAAGGTGGCCGAGGCGATCGCGATCCGGCCGTTGGAGGCGTCGATCTCCTCCAGGATGCGCGTGAAGAGCCGGTCCTTGGTGCGGCGCCGGAACTTGAAGTCGGTCACATAGCGCACGGTGAACTCGATCCAGTTGTCGTTCGCGACCATGCTCACCATCGGCACCACCATCGCGTCCTCCACGAGGAAGGTGCGCTTGATCTCCCGCCACGAGGCCGCAGCGCCCTCGGTGTACTCCCCCACGACCTCGTCCGCGACCTTGGCCAGCATCACCTTCGCGCTCTTCCAGTCGGTGCCGTACTTCACCGGCACCGTGATCTCGTCCCAGAGGAAGGGGAAGTCCCCGGAGTAGTTGAAGACCGGCTCCTTGAACACGAAGCTGTTGGCGACGCGCACGACGCGCCCCGTGTACAGGTCGCCCTTCACCCACTCCCCGACCTCCATGATCGTCGTGCGGAGCACGCCGATGTCGATCACGTCACCCTTGATCCCGCCGAGCTGCACGCGGTCCCCGGTGCGGTAGAAGTTCGAGAGGGCGATCGCGAACCAGCCGGCGAAGCTCGCGATCACCTCCTGCAGCGCGAAGGCGATGCCTGCGCCCGCCACGCCGATGGTGACGCTCAGCCCCCCGAGATGGCCGCGATAGACGATGAGGACGACGATGGCGACCGCCACGTACCCGCCGAAGGTCACGACCTTCCGCGTGCGGTACCGCGCCTCGGAGTCCTGCACCATGCGCGCCAGCGAGCGGTTCGCGAGCCGCACCAGCGCGACGACCACCAGGATGCCGATCGCGAGCGTCAGCAGCTTCCCGATCGTGGGATCGGCGAACCACGTCTGGAGCGTCGTGGCCAGGTCGTCCATCGCGCAGGCACCTCTCGAAGGGGGACCCTCGAATCTACCATGACGCCCGCGACTGCCGCTCCTCGTCCCGGCGCGGTACGTTGGGAGACACAGGAGACCCGCATGACGGCCATCGAGATCCCGACCCCAGACCCCCGCACCTTCGACGACGCCACACGCGCGTTCGCCGAGGCCATCGCCGATCGCTACGCCCTGAAGCGCATGCTCGGGCGCGGCGGGATGGGGGTCGTCTACCTCGCCCGCGACCTCCGCCTCGACCGGCTCGTGGCGATCAAGACGCTCCCCGCGGAGCTCGCGAAGGACGCGGCGGTGCGCGAGCGCTTCCTGCGCGAGACGCGGACGGCGGGCGCGATGAACCATCCGAGCATCGTCCCGATCTTCGGCGCGGACGAGGTGGACGGCCACGTCTTCTTCGTGATGGCGTACGTCGCAGGCGAGTCGCTGGCCGTGCGCACCCGGGTGCACGGGCCGCTGGAACCCGCCGCCGTCGCCCGCTACCTGCGCGACGTGGCCTCGGCGCTCGAGCACGCGCACCGCCGCGGCACCATCCACCGGGACATCAAGGCGGAGAACATCCTGATCGAGCGGGACGGGGATCGCGCGATGGTCACCGACTTCGGCATCGCGCGCCTCGCCGAAGCCTCGCCCCTGACCGTGACGGGACAACTGCTCGGCACGGTCCACTACGTGAGCCCGGAGCAGGTGTCGGGCTCCGCGATCGACGCCCGCAGCGACCTCTACTCACTCGGCGTGGTCGGGTTCCTCGCCCTGACGGGACGGTTCCCGTTCGACGCCGAGGTGGCATCGGCAGTGCTCGTCGCCCACGTGACGAAGCCGGCGCCACCCGTCGCCACCGTCGCGCCCGGTGTCCCGGCGGCGCTCGCGGCGATCATCGACCGCTGCCTCCAGAAGGACCCCGCGCACCGGTACGCCGGTGCCGGTGAGCTCGCCGCCGCGCTCGAAGGTGCGCTCGGCGCGCTCGATCGGAGCGCCCCTCCCGCCACCGTCTCCAACACCGAGGCGCACGCCGTCTGGAAGCGCGCTGCAGAGTTGCAGGCCGCCACGGGCATCGTGCCGCGCCCGGAGATCGTGGTGCAGGAGCGGGACGAGGCGAAGGACCGCGCGCGGGTCGACGGCGTCGCCGTTCGCGTCGTACGCGACGCCGCGCTGGAGGCCGGGATCGACGAGCGCTACGTGGAGCACGCGCTGCAGGAGCGCGGCCTCGTGCCCACGGCCCGGCCGCCGCGTCGGCCCGCACCGGTGGCGTCTTCCGCGCCTGCCGCGCCGGCGTCCGCCGGCACCACCGAGACCCTGCGCGTGCGCTGGCTCGGCCTGCCCACCGACCTGGTGCACGAGGTCACCGTCGACGGCGAGGTCCCGGCGCGGGACGTGGAGCTGCTGCTCAGCGTGCTCCGGGAGGAGTCGGGGCGCATGGGGCGGACGCTCGCCAAGACGCGCGAACTCGCCTGGCGCAGCGGATGGCCCGGAAGCCGGATCGAGGCCTCGATCGTCCCGCACGACGGCCGCACGACCATCCGTCTCGAGCGGAGCGTGCGTCGGCGCACGCTCGGCGCGCTCCTCGGAACGCTGGCGTTCGGTGGCTTCGCCTGGATGCTCACGACGGTCTTCTTCATCGAAGGCCTCGGGATCAACGACGAGGCGATCGCGGTGATGAGCGGCTTCGCGATCGCGGCGACGGCCAGCGTGAAGCTCGGCGGCATCGCCCTCCGGCGCCTGCTGGGGCGCGTGGAGGACCGCGTCAGGGCGCTGGCGGGCCGCCTCGCGGATCGCGTGCGGGATCGCGCCCTGCCCCCACCGCGCTGACGCCGAGCGAGCGCACCGTGTCCTCGAGCGTCTCGCGCGCGGGACGCGGCCGGTGCCCGAGGTCGGCCGCGGCGTGGGCGGTCGAGAGCCCCCAGTAGTGGGAGGCCATCTCGACCGAGGTCGGCTCCGGCAGGAGGTGGAGCGGGCGCAGCAGCGTCGCCAGCCACCACGCCACCCCTGAGGGGAGCTGCACGCGCGGTGGCCGCCGCCCGGCCACCGCGCCGACCTGCGCGAAGAACTCGCCGATGGAGGAGGCGTGCCCCGGCAGGTTGTAGACGGGCCGTGGCGCGGGATGCCGCATCGCGCGCACCAGCGCGCTCGCGACGTCGCGCACGTCGACGAAGTGCATCCCGCCGCGCACCACGAAGGGGAGCTTGCCGTCGAGGAAACGCCGGATGTGGCGGGTGGAGTGGGCTTTGTGGTCGTCCGGCCCGAGGAGCACGGGCGGGCGCAGCGTGACGAGCGAGACACCCTGCGCCTCGGCGGCGGCGCGCGTCGCGCGCTCCGCCTCGATCTTCCCCCGGTAGTAGGGCCAGCGCGCGACGGCCGCCTCGCAGAAGGGCGCCGACTCGTCGGGGCGCGCCGAGGGGTCGGTCGAGCAGCCGACCGTGCCCGAGGTGGAGACGTACACCATCCGCGCCCCGTGGTGCGCCGCGAGCGCGACCATCGCCACGGCGCCGTCGATGTCCCCCCGCTCGCGGTCGAGCTCGGTGGACCGCCGGTGCACGAGGCTCGCGGCGAGGTGGAAGATCCCTTGGAGCCCGACGAGCTCCGGCGCGCCCGACCACGCGGTGGAATCCTCGATGGAACCCTCGAGCACGGCGATGCGCGGCCCCGAAGGCTTCCACGTGATGCGCTCCCACGAGGCGCGGTCACGGGTGAGCACCACCAACGGCGTGTCCGGCAGCTCACGCGCCAGCGCCGCGAGCAGGTGCCGTCCGAGGAAGCCTGTGGCGCCGGTGATGAGGAACGGACCGGCGCTCACGGGCGCCTCACGGGCAGGTCACCCTGCCCTGCTCTGCGCGACCCGCTCAGCGCCATCCTCGGCCGGGGCTGCGTCGAGCCAGTGGCCGATCTGCGTGCGCATCGTCTTCGCGATCATCGGGTCCAGGCGCACCGAACCGTCGAGCTCGCTCTCGAGCACATGCCCGCCCCGCGCCACGATCCGCTCGCGGGCCGCCTTCACCTGCCAGCCCTCGCGCGCGAGTTGCTCCTGCGCGGCCTCGAGGTGGAAGGTCGAGACCGCCATCGCCGAGCGGAGATGCTCGATGACCCGGTCGGCCACCTCGCGGTTGTCGGAGTCGGCATCGAGGACGATGGGCGCTCCGCAGGCCAGGTGCATGCGGCCGAGCCGCACGCGGCCGCGGACCACCTCCCAGAGCCACCGGAAGAGCACGGCGAGCCGCATCCGCGGCTTCGGCGCGCCGGCGAGTTCGCGCGCGAACGCCTCCTCCTCGGGGATCCGGTCGTAGCTGATGGAGATCGGAAAGAGGACCGCGGGGCGCCCGCTCTCCTGCACCGCGCGCAGCAGGCCGCGCTTGGGCGGGAGGAACTCGCGTGAGCGGCTCCGCTCCCCCTCGACGAAGAACTCGAGCACCTCGCCGCGCGTGAGCAGGTCGTTCACGCGCTTGATCAGGTCGCGGTTCTCGCGCCCCGCGCCCCGCTTCACGTAGAACGCGTGCATCCACTGCAGGATCCGCCCGAGGAGCGGGACCCGCCCGAACTCGGTCGCGGCCGCGATGTAGGGCACGCGGATCCCGAGGTCGGGGCGCGTGAAGGCGAGGTAGGAGCAGAGGATGAAGTCGAGGTAGCTGCGGTGGGACGGCAGGAGCACGATCGCCATCCCCGGCTTCACCGCCGCGCGCGCTCTCTCGAACGACGGGATGTCGACGGTGACGGCCTGTGCGATCCGCCGCAGCACCTTGGTCGAGGCCCAGATCCCGGTGCGCACCCAGGCGTTGGCATCCTTGTGCGCCATGACCCAGCGCAGGTCGCCGCCATGTCCCGCGTGCTGGCGCCCCGCGAGCGTCCACTGCCGCTCGTCCTGGTCGAGCACGTGCTGCGCGAGCCCGCGGCAGACCGTGCGCACGAACGCTCGCGGCTGGTGGTCGGCGGGCAGCGGATGCGAGCTCCGGAAGTCGAAGCTCCGCGTGGTGAAGTACGGGAAGACGTCGTTCAGGTACTCGAGCCGCGACGCCAGCTTCTTCGCCTGGCGGCGCCGGAGGGGCGACCCCATCTCGGCGAAGGCGATCGGAAGGCGATGATGGATCGCGTCGGCGAGCGCGAAGCGCGGCCCGGCCGGCCCGAGGTAGCGGCGTGCGGGGCGCCGGTCGATCGGGTGCAGCCGGAAGTACGTGTGGATCTCGTCCCAGCACTCGTTCACCGTCGGCGAGCAGGCCTTCCCCGCGGTGGCGTGCTTGATCGTGGTCTCCGCGGTGGCGCTGTGCGCCTCCTCGATCACCCGGTCGCTCACGTCGTCCACCGGGATCAGGTCGAGCCGCGCGTCCGGCCGCCCCACGATCACGCGGAGGTGGCCGAGGCCGATCATCGTCGCGAAGGCACCGAAGCCCGAGGTGCTGTCGATCCACCCCGGGAAGGGGGTGACGCGGCTCGCCGTGATCACGCTCGGCCGCACGATGCTGAGCGGGATGCGCCCGCGGCGCTCATAGAGCAGCCGCTCGGCGATCGCCTTGGTGAGCGTGTAGGTGTTCGGGTACCCGGTGCGCTTGAGCCACTCCGCGTCCGAGGTCGTCTCCGCGTCGATCTCCTCGAGCATCGCCGTCGCGTCGCTCGGGAGCGGGACGAGCCGCTCCTCGATCGGTGTGTCATCCCCCTGGTGCCGGTTCACGTACGCAGTGGAGACGTAGACGAACCGTTCCAGACGCGGAGCGTGGCGGACCAGCTCCATCAGGTTGAGGCTCGCGACGATGTTCTGCTTGGCGGCCTGCTTCACCGGGAGGCTGAAGTTGACCGAGGCCGCCGAGTGGATCACGTGGGTGACGCCGTCGAGGAGCGCGAGCTGCTCGAGGCCGAGTCCCAGTCCGGGGAGCGACAGGTCGCCGTCGAGCACGGTGACGCGCTCCTGCCAGCCGTCCGTGAGTCCGGAGAGGCAGCGCGAGGCGGCGACCTCCGTGCGCAGGCGGTCGGCGCCGCTCTTGGTGCCGCGGGCGCGGATCACGACGAGCACGCGGTCGATGCCCAGCCGCTCGCGCTGCCGCATGAGGGACTCGAGCATCACCTTGCCGAGGAAGCCGGTGACGCCGGTGACGAGATAGGTGCGCGACATGCTCGTGCTCACAGGTTGCCGATCCCGAAGATGTTCGTGGGGTCGACGCTCTTCTTGAGGGACCGCAGCCAGTCGAGCGCGACCGGCGTGTGCACCTCGGGGAGGAAGCCGCGCCGCCGCTTCCCCACCCCGTGGTGGTGCGAGAGGGCGCCGCCGCACTGGAGGATCTCGTCGCGCGCCGCGTTCTCGATCGCCCCGTACGTCCCCACCGGGTCCGTGAGGTCGTCGTCGTTGAGCCCGAGGTAGAAGTAGATGCAGACGCCGGTCGGGTAGATCTGCGAGATCCGGCAGGTGATGAAGGGCGGGCCCTTCACGCCGCGCTCGGTGGCCTCGCGCGCCACGCGCGCCTTCACGCGCGTGCAGAGCTCGAGCGCCCGGCTCCACTCCACCGAGGTCTCGAGCGACTCCGCCAGCACGCCGTACTGGAGCACGAAGTCGCGGATGTACGCGATGCCGAAGGTGAGCTGGTATCCCTTCTTCCCGTTCTCGGAACCGGCGCGCATCGCGCCGCGCGCCTTCGAGAGGCGCTGCACCGTGGCCATCTCGCGCGCGACCTCGTCGGCCGCGCCCTCGTACAGGAGCGTGCAGGCGACCATCTTCGTCGGCTCGAGGCCCCGCACCTTGGTCACGAACCAGCGTTCCGCGCGCCGCTTGTAGGCGTTGAGGCCCGTCGCGGGCCCACGCAGCGTCTGGCTGAGCTGGAACTGGAGGTTGTCCACGAGCCGCACGCTCGCCGGCGCCACGCCGGAGCGCGAGAGGTCGTGCAGGAACGCCACGCCCGCCTCGAACGACGGGAAGAGCAGCGCATCGTGCTCCACCCGCTCCGGGAGGGGGAAGACCTTCACGATCGCACTCGTCACGATCCCGAGCGTGCCCTCGGAGCCGAAGAGCCAGCGCCGCGGGTCGGGGCCGACCGATTCTCGGGGCGTCGTCGCCGCGCGGCGGATCACGCCGCCCGCCGTCACGGCCTCGAGGTCCACCACCAGGTCCTCGATGTTGCCGTACCGGTTCTTCTTCATCCCGCTCGCGTTGGTCGCCACCCAGCCGCCGAGCGTCGAGAACTCGTAGCTGTCGGGCTCGTGGCCAAGCGTCAGGCCGTGCTCGGCGAGCTGCGAGGTGATGTGCCGTCCCACGGCACCCCCCTCGATGCAGGCCAGCCGGTTCTCCTTGTCGATCCAGCGGATGCGGTTCATGCGGCGCATGTCGACGGCCACGATCGGGCGCGGCTCGTCCGCCGGGCAGCGGAGCGCCTCCGAGACGTTCGTGCCGCCGCCATACGGCACGAGCACCACCTGGTGCGCATCGGCGAGCTGCACGAGCGCCACCACGTCGTCGGTCGTGCCCGGGAAGACGACCGCGTCGGGCACGCGGTGCAGCCCGTGGTGCTTGATCTCGTACATCTCGTCGAGGGTGTGGCCGTGCCCGCGGCGCATCCGCACGAGCGCGTCGGTGCTCACCTGTTCCTTCCCGAGCCGCTGCCCGGCCGCGGCGAGGAACGCCTCCGGGGCGCGCGCCGCGGGGACGGGCGCGGGGAACTTGCCGGCAGAGGCCGGCCGCTCGACGAACGGGTTGGCGAGCACCTGGCGCACCCAGGGCACCAGCGCAGGGAGCTCGGTGCCGCTCAGCGCGTACCGATCCCCCGTGAGCATGGCGTTGCCGTTCGGGAGCAGGACGAAGCGCGTGTCCTTGAATCCCCAGACGTCCGGCGCGAGTTGGTCATCTCCGTCCGTCGGCGGCGGGCCGGGGACGATCCGCGAGGCGGGATCAGCGATCATCCGTGCGCCGACTGCTCGCGCTCGACGCGCGAGACGGGATCCATGCCCGGCAGCCAGCGCCGCATGATGCGCTCCAGCCGGTCGAAGAAGCGGATGCGCTCGAGGATGGGATCCCAGATCCCGAGGGTGATGCAGTAGTGCGCATTGTGCGGCGAGGTGTGGTGCACGTCGTGGTGCGGCTTGGAGAGGATCAGGCCGGAGGACTGGAGCATCCGCACGAACCGCGGCGGCGACTCCATGTGGGCCCACTTGTGGAACTGGTTCGTCAGGAAGACCGCCAGCATCATGAACAGCACGAAACTGCCGAGCAGGTGCGCCCATGCGCTCTCGCGCATCGGGAGCAGGAACGCCGCCGGCGCGAGCACCGGGACGGAGACGAGGACGTTGTTCCCGTTCGCCTCCCAGAACCCGTGCGAGACGATGCCCAGGGGATTCGTGTGATGCTCGCGGAACGGGCGGATGAAGCCGGGACCGAAGAAGGGCGTCGTCTCGGATCCGAAGTTGTCCGCGAGGAAATGTACCACCCCCGAGAGCAGGTCTGCAGCCAGGTAGCCTGCGATCAGGAGCGCCAGCAGGTGCCACCCATGCCCGAAGGTGCCGATCCCGGCCAGCACGTCCCGCCCCATCACGAGGACGAGGACGAGGAAGAGCACATACCCGACCGCCTGGGCGGGGCGTTGCCAGGCGGGTGGGGCGTCGGGGCGAGAGGCGGGGTTCTGTGCGGTCATGGGCCTTGGTCGAAGATGCCCAGAAATCACGCGACTGTCGAGTGGCGGCACATGATCTCCGGCAGGGCGGGAGCCGTTGTTGCTCGTGGGGGAATGCAGTACACTCTCCTCTCCTACGCCGCACTCGCCGCCACCGGATTCCGTCCCTCGTGACTCCGTCCCCGCTCGACGACTTCCTCGTGGCCGCGACCGTCCCTCGCACGGGGTCGCACGCCGACGGCACGATCGCCCGCGCCGAGCGCCTGCGCGCCTCCCTGGCGGCCCCGGCGGAGATGAGCATCCACGCCGCCGCCGTGCTCGGCGAGGCCGACGCGATCGCGCGGTTCCTCGAGACGAACCCCTCCGATGCCACGCGCCCCGGGGGCCCGCACGGGTGGGATCCGCTGACCTACCTCTGCTTCTCGAACTACCTGAAGCTCGACCGGACGCGCGACGCGGACTTCGTCCGCGCGGCGACCCTGCTGCTCGACGCCGGCGCCGACGCGAACACGGGGTTCTTCGAGCCCGGGCACGCACCCGCGCCCATGTTCGAGTCGGCGCTCTACGGTGCTTGCGGCGTCGCGCACAACGCGCCGCTCACACGCCTCCTCCTCGCCCGCGGCGCCGACCCGAACGACGATGAGGTCCCCTACCACGCGCCGGAGACCTACGACAACGCCGCCCTCGAGGTCCTCGTGGCGTCCGGCCGCCTCACCGCCGACAGCCTCACCACGCTCCTCCTGCGCAAGTCCGACTGGCACGACCTCGAGGGCGCGCGCTACCTGCTGGCCCACGGCGCCGACCCGCGGCGCGCCTCGCGCTGGGCGCGCAACATCCTCCTGCACGCCATCAGTCGCGACAATGCGCTCCCGCTCGTCGAGGCCCTGCTCGACCACGGCGCGGATCCGCGCGAGGCCGACCTCCACGGCTCGGCCTTCGCGGCCGCCGCCCGCTCCGGGCGCGGCGACCTGCTGCGCGCGTTCGCGGCGCGCGGCTTCACCGAGGACCTCGCGGGCACCGACGCCCTCCTCGCCGCGTGCGCCCTGGCCGACGGCGACTCGGCTACGCGCATCGCGCGCGACGATCCCGCGGCCCTGGCCGCCCTGCGCGCCCGCGCGGGCACACCCCTCGCCCGCTTCGCCGGCGTCGGCAACCACGAGGGGATCGCGCTCCTCCTCGACCTTGGCGTCCCCGTGGACCACCCCCTCGACCCCGTGCGCGGCTACTTCACGATCGTGCCCGGGAGCAGGGCGTTGCATGTGGCCGCCTGGCGCGCCCGGCACGAGACGGTCGGACTCCTGCTCGACCGCGGCGCGGACGCGAACGCGCACGCGTCGGACGGCAGCACGCCCCTCTCCCTCGCCGTGCGCGCCTGCGTGGACTCCTACTGGGCCGACCGTCGTCGCCCCGACTCCGTGGCACGGCTACTCGCGGCCGGCGCGTCGGTCGCCGGAGTGCCCTTCCCGTCAGGCTACGACGCGATCGACGCGCTCCTCCTCACGCACGGGGCGCCGCAGCGCCCGTGAGCATCCGGTGCGCGAGCCGGAGGCCGTGCAGCGTCAGGTCCGGCTCCACGCGCTCGATCTCCGACGTGTAGGGCTTGATCACCTCGGCGAGCCCGCCGGTCGCGATCACGAGCGGCACCGTCTGGCGCGGCCATTCGCGCTTGATCCGGCGCACGATCCCGTCCACGCTCTCCGCCGCGCCGAACACCACGCCCGCCCGGATGCACTCCTCGGTGCGCGTGCCGATCACCTTCGCCGGCGCCACCAACTCGGTCGCGGGGAGCTTGGACGTCCGCCGGAAGAGCGTCTCGGCCGAGGTGCGGACGCCGGGCTGGATCACGCCGCCAAGGAAGACGCCGTCCGAGGTGATGCAGTCGTAGGTCGTCGCCGTGCCGAGGTCCACCACGATGCAGTCGACGCCGTGGATCCGGCTCGCCGCGAGCGTGTTGATGATGCGGTCGGCCCCGACGGTCATCGGCTCGTCCACCGCGAGCGTGATGCCGAGCGGCGAGCGTGCGTCGACGATCACCGCCTCGCGGCCGGCCAGCCGCGCCGCCGCCTCCGCGAGCGGCCCGGTCACGGAGGGCACCACGGAGCCGATCGCGGCCCCGGTCACCGCCGCCGGCACCAGGTCGGAGGACAGGATCAGGTTCCGCAGCAAGAGGAACACCTCGTCCGGCGTCCGCGCCGCGTCGGTCGTGACGCGCCAATGCTCCACCACCCGCTCGCCATCACAGAGGCCGAGGGTGGTCTCGGAGTTTCCGACGTCCACGACGAGCAGCATGGGGAGGGTCCTCGCGGTCAGGTCAGGTGGGCGTGGCGGAGAAGACGAGCGAGCCGGTGCGGTGCGGCACGACGCCGGCGGGCGTCTCGAGCAGGAGCGCCCCCTCGGCCGAGATGCCGCGCACGGTGCCGGGGGCCGGCTCCCGCACGCGGTGTCCCACGGCGAGGTCGCGCCGCGCGAAGGCGGCCAGTTCGTCGTCGCGCAGCGGGCCCGTCGCGAACGCCGCCGCGCGGATGGCCGGCACGCACTCGGCGAGCACCTGCTCGGGATCGGCGTCCTGCAGCCCGATCGCCTCGACCGCTTCCGCGGGAGGAGACAGGTTGATGCCCAGCCCGATCGCCACCCAATCGGGATGCGGTCCGCGCCACCGCGACTCGATCAGCACGCCGGCGAGCTTCCGGTGCCCGACGAAGAGGTCGTTCGGCCACTTGAGCCGCACCGGACCCACCGTCCAGCGCTCCAGCACGGGCGCGAGGTGCAGGCCGACGCGCAGCGAGAGGACGTCGAGGCCCGCGGAACCACGCGGCCGTTCGATCGCGGTCAACCAGATCCCGGCTCGCGGGCGTGACGTCCAATGGCGCCCGCCCCGTCCGCGCCCCGCGGTCTGCTCCTCGGCGATCACCAGCGTCCCGGCGGGCGCGCCTTCGGCGCCGAGGGCGTGCGCGAGGTCCATCGTCGAGGCCACGCGGCGCTCCGCGACGACGCGCGGCACCCCCAGCACCCGCGCGAGCGCCTCGGGCGCGTGGCCGAACCAGCTCACCACCCACCCCGCGTGTAGATGAGCACGAGGATCACGCCGCCGAGCACGAAACGGTAGATGGCGAAGACGCCGTACCCCGTGCGCGAGATGAAACGCAGCAACCCGGCGATCGCCAACCACCCGGAGAGCGCGGCGGTCATGACCCCCGCGACGAGCGGCGCGCTCAGCCCCACCTCTGCCACGGCGGCAGGCACCTTCACGAGCGCCGCGGCGAGGATGATCGGCATCGACATCAAGAAGGAGAACACCGCGGCCGCGGACCGGTCGAACCCGAGGGCGCGCCCGGCGGTCATCGTCGAGCCGGAGCGCGAGACGCCGGGCACGAGGGCGAGCACCTGGGCGAACCCCACCAGCAGCGCGTCGCGCCATCCCATGGTCTCCAGCGTGCGGGCGCGGGCCGCGCGCGCGTCCACCAGCCAGAGCAGCGCACCCATCACGATCAGCGCGCACGCGGTGATGATCGGCGCGCGGAACACGGTCTCGGCCAGGTCGCTCAGCAGCGCGCCCGCGATCCCCGCGGGGATGGTGGCGATGATGATGAACCCCGCGCGCCGCGCCGCGTCATCGACCGCGCGCCGGTGGCGGAGGAGCGAGAGCCCACCGAGGAAGAGCGCCTTCCACTCCGCACGGAAGTACACGAGGAGGGCGAGCAGCGTGCCGACGTGCAGTGCGAGGTCGAACCCGAGCCCGGCGGGGGTCCAGCCGAAGACCCAGGGGGTGAGCGAGAGATGGGCAGAGCTCGAGACCGGGAGGAACTCCGTGAGTCCCTGCAGCGCGCCCAGGACGATCGCCTGGAAGATGGTCAGCTCTTGCATCGGCGAAAGCTAACGCGACTCACCGCACCTGCTGCAGCGCCTCGGCGTAGAGTGCCTCGTATCGCCCGACGACGTCCGCGGTGGCGAATCGCGACCGGGCGTCCGCGGCCGCCGCGGCACTCGCGGCGCGCCAGCGCGTCGGCTCGAGGAGTGCGACCGCGGCGGCCGCCATCCCGGCAACGTCCCCGACCGGCCGCAGCGCCCCCGTCATGCCGTCCTTCACGACCTCGGGGAGCCCGCCGACCGCGGAGGCGACCACCGGCACGCCACTCGCGAGCGCCTCCAGCGCGCTGAGCCCGAAGCTCTCGCTCTCGGACGGGAGGAGGTAGAGGTCCGCGGCGGCGAGGAGGGGGGCGACCTCGTCGATCTTCCCGAGGCAGCGCACGTCACCCAGGACGCCGAGCTCGCGCGCGGTCTCCTCCGCCTCCCGGCGGTCCGGGCCGTCCCCCACGAGCACGAGCACGCTCGGCACCTGCTCCCGGACCTGCGCGAAGATCCGGACCACGTCACCCAGCCGCTTCACCGGCCGCATGTTCGAGATGTGCATCAGGATCCTCTTCCCGCCCCCGAGCTCGGCGCGCAGCCCGTTCGTGTGCTTCGCCCGGTCGAACTCGGTCGGGTCGACGAAGTTCGGGATCACGTCCACCCGGCAGTTCCCGCAGCCGAAGGCCCGCACCGTCTCCTCCTTGAGCCACTGCGAGACGGACGTGATGCGGTCGGAGCGCTCGATGGAGAACCGGGTGATCGAATGGTAGGAGTGATCCTGCCCGACGATCGTGATGTCGGTGCCGTGGAGCGTCGTGACCACCGGCAGTTTCCGCCCCTGCTCCTTCAGCATCTCCTTGGCGATCCACGCGCTCGTCGCGTGCGGGATGGCGTAATGCACATGCAGGAGGTCGAGTCCCTGCGAGAGCACCACGTCGTGCATCCGGACCGCGAGCGCCAGGTCGTACGGGGGATACTCGAAGAGCGGGTACCGCCCGATGTCCACCTCGTGGAAGTGCACGCGCGGCAGGAAGTGCGGCAGGCGGAACGGGTGCTCGTACGTGATGAAGTGCACCTCGTGGCCACGCGCGGCGAGCGCGATCCCGAGCTCGGTCGCCACGGCACCGGAGCCACCGTACGTCGGATAACAGGTGATGCCGAGCTTCACGCGTCCACTCCTTCGAAGAGCCAGTCGACGGCCGCCGCACTCGAGCGCGGGTCGGCGGGATCCAGCCGCAGCAGCCGCGGCTCGTCGACGAGTTGATTACGGAACCAGGTGCGCTGGCGTTTGGCGTACTGCCGCGTGCGGATGAGCACCGCCTCGGCCGTCTCCCGCAACGTCGCGCGCCCCGCCACCAGCGCACGAACCTCCTGGTACCCGCAAGCGTTCCACGCGGGCGCATCGGCGGGGATCCCCGCCATCAGTCGGCGCACCTCCTCCTCCCACCCGGTGGCGAACATCGCCTCCACCCGTGCGGCCAGGCGGCCGTGCAGCGCGGCGCCCGGATCGACCACGATCCAGCGCGCCTCGTGGCGGGGCTTTCCGGCACCCGCCGCGTGCCAGTCGCTGATCCGCGTGCCCGTCAGCCGCGCGACCTCGATCGCGCGCAGGAGCTGGGTCCTCCCGAGCCCCGCGCGCGCGGGGTCCACGCGCGCGACCTCGGCCCGCAAAGTATCGGTGGGCACGCCGGCGAGTTCGGCCTGCAGCGCGCGGCGCGCCCCCGCATCCATCAGGGGCTCGTCGGCGAGCGGCCGCACCAGCGCCTGCAGCCAGAGCCCCGTGCCGCCGACGACCAGGACGGGTTGCCGCCGTGCGGCGGCGGCGCGGATCCACGCGCGCGCCTCGTCCGCGAAACGCGCGGCACTCCAGCGCTCCTGCGGATCGGCGACATCCACCCCGGCATGCGCGACCGCGGCCCGCTCGGCCGCCGTCGGTTTCGCCGTGCCCACGTCGAACCCGCGATAGATCTGGCGCGAGTCCGCGCTGACGATCAGCGCACCCCGGGTGGCGGCGGCCGCCAGCGCCAGCGCCGACTTCCCCGCCCCCGTCGGTCCCGCGATGATGCGCAGCGGCGCGTCAGCGGCGTCCGAAGCGGCGGTCGAGCTCATCCCAGCTCAGCTGGAGGATCGTCGCGCGGCCATGCACGTCGTGCGCCGGCAGCGTAGTGCGGGCGAGCGCCACGTAGAGCGCACGCATCTCCTCGGGCGCGAGGAGGTCGCCCCCCTTGATCGCCGCCTTGCACGCCACGGTCGCGGCGAGCCGCTCATGGCGACCGTGCGTCCCCGGCGCGCGGTCCCCTGTCAGCGCCGCGAGTGAGTCGCGCAGGCAGCGTTCCGCGTCGAATCGCGGATGCGGTGCCGGGACGGCGTGCACCACCACGCTCTGCCCCCCGAACGCCTCCGCCTCGTAGCCGAGCGCGGCGAAGACGTCGCGGTTGGACTCGAACGCCTCCGACTCGGCCGGCGTCAGGTGGAGCGTCAGCGGGAAGAGGAGGCGTTGCGACGGGGCGCGCCCGCCCTGCAGCGCCTCCATGAAGCGTTCAAAGAGCACCCGCTCGTGCGCCGAGTGCTGGTCGATGAGCACCAGCGCATCCGGGCGCTCGAAGGTGATGTAGGTGCGATGGAACTGCGTGAGGGGCGGGACGAGGATCTGCTCCTCGACTCGGGCACCCTCGTCCGGCACGGACGCGTCGGCCTCCGACGAGATGGAGGGCGGAGGAGGCGCCGCATCGAAGAGCGGCGCGGGTGCGCCGGCCACGCCCTGTCGGAGCGTCTCGACGCCGAGCGCGACGCCCAGCGGCCGCGCGGCCGCCGCGCCGTCGTGCGCGAAGCTCCTCACGTAGCCCACGCTCGCCGCGGCATCCTCCGTGCCCAGCGCCCGCCGCACCGCGCGCTCCACGGCGCGCTCGACCGTCCACCGGTCGCGGAACCGGACCTCGGCCTTCGCCGGATGCACGTTCACGTCCACCTCGCCGCCCGGCAGCTCCAGCTCGAGCAGCAGCGTCGGCCGCACGCCGCTGGGGATCGTCGACCGGTAGGCCGCCTCCGCCGCGCGCACCACCCCCGTGTCGCGCACCGCGCGACCATTCACCGTGACGAAGATGCGGCGCCCCGCGCTCCCCACATCGGAAGGACGTTCGACGAGCCCGGAGACGCGGATCGGCCCCTGCACATCGTCCACGGCGACCAGACGCTCCCCGGTCGCCGCGCCCCAGAGCGCCACGACCCGCGTCCGGAGGTCATCCGCGACCGGGAGTCGCATCTGCTCCTTGCCGTCGTGCGTGACGGCGAAGCGCACGTCGCGCCGCACGAGGGCGAGCGTGGTCAGCATCTCCGAGATCGCCCGCCACTCGCTCCGCGCGCCCCGCAGGAACTTCTGCCGCGCGGGCGTATTGAAGAAGAGCGAGGCCACGCTCACGGTCGTGCCGCGGCTTCGCGCGTGGTCGCGCGCGCTGCGCAGCGTGCCTCCGGACACCTCGACCGCCACCCCGGCGCCGTCCGCCGTCGCGCTCTCGATCGTGAGGTGCGCCACCGACCCGATCGCCGGCAGCGCCTCGCCCCGGAACCCGAAGCTCCGCACCCCCACCAGGTCCTCGGCGTCTCGGATCTTGCTCGTCGCGTGGCGCGCGATGGCGAGCTCGGCGTTCGCGCGGTCCATCCCGTGGCCATCGTCGCTCACGCGGATCAGGGCGCGGCCACCCTCTCGTACCTCCACTTCGACGACGGTCGCGCCGGCGTCCAGGGCGTTCTCGACGAGCTCCTTGACCACGGAGGCGGGACGCTCGACCACCTCACCGGCCGCGATGCGGTCGGCGACGTCCGGTGCCAGCACGGCGATCCGGCGCGCGGCGGTGGTGGAGGAAGCGGCGGCCATCAGCGCAATCTCCCGCGCCGTCCGCGCGGAATCAATCGCGGGCGAGGGCGTACGCGCGCTCGGCGGGATACCACCCGCTGCGCCCGGCCTCGAGCTCGAGCCGGAGCCAGACGCCGCGCCGCTCGCGCACGCGCGCGATCTCACCGACCAGCGGCATCGCGCCGGGGTCGGCGCCGAGCGCGGGCAAGTTGCGCAACGGCTCGGCCCCGGCGATCACGACGAGCGATCGGGCCCGGAGCCGCGTCTCCAGCCCGTACGCGAGGAGCGCGAAGGCGAAGCCGGGGAGCACGAGCAGGAACGCCCGCGGCCGCAGCGATCCGCGCCGGGCATGCCAGGCGAGCACCCCCCACGCACCGCACCAGAGCAGGAACGCGACCGCCGCGACGGGGAGGATCGGCACGGCCCAGACCTGCGCCGCCCCGCGGGACTGCGGTGCGCGCACGCGCTGGAGGAGTGGCCGCAGGTCGCGCGCAAGCGGCTCGAGGCGCAGCGCACGCTGCCATCCGAGCACCGCACTCGCCGTGTCGGCCGCCTGCCAGGCGGCGGTGCCGAAGTTCATCCACGCCGCCGGATCGCGCGGCGCTGCACGCGCGGCGCGCAGGAACGCGTCGCGCGCGCGCACGAAGTCCCGGCCAACGTAGGCGGTGTGCCCCTCGGTGAAGGCGACCAGCGCGGACTCCCCGGATTGCGCGCGCGCCTCGCGCGCCCCCGGCAGGGCCAGCGCGGCGGCCAGGAGGAGCGCCGGTGCGCCGCGCCGCGCCTCGGCCCCGATGCGCTTGAGGAGCGTGAGCGAGCGCTCGCGCAAGTCCGGCCGCGCCGGCCTGCCGGCGTAGGCCGCCGTGTCGAGTGCGTCGCGCAGCTGCTCCGCCGCCGCCGCCGACTCGGCGGTCACCCCTTCTCGCCGCAGCGCGGCGACGAGCGCGCCAGGAGCCGTCGCGCGCTCGAGGCGCACCCCGGTCCGCGCGCGCAGCTCCGCGTCGACGAGCGCGCGCACCGTGCTGGCGCCGGCCGTCGACGCCTCGGCAAGGCGCTCGAGCGGCGTGCGCGTGGGGCGCTCACGGGGTCGGCGACGCCGCCAGGCGATCAGCGCCCAGGGCAGCGGCGCGAGCAGCGCGCCCCACATCCAGAGCCAGGGCAGCGGCAGCGCGATCGGGCGCGCACCGGCGAGGCCGGGGCGGAGTGCCAGTAGGGTCTCCGCCGGCGCGGCCGGGAGCGTGCTCGGCACCTCCACCAGGTCTCCCGCCGCGATCCGCAGCGAGACGGGCGAGGAGCGTGCGATCTCGTAGCCGCGCGTGGCCGGGTCGAAGAAGACGTATTCGATCACCGGCACCACGCGCGTGCCGGCCTCGCGCGGCGTCACGAGCCAGGAGAACTCCTTCGCGCCGCCCAGGGTGGTGGGTGTCGAGTCGAGGGCGACGCGCTCGTCCTCCGGCACGATGTCGGCCCATGCGAGCGTGAGCCCGGGACGCGGGAGGAGCGTGGCGTTCCCCGTACCGGAGACACGAAGGGTCAGCACGAACGGGTCGCCGACGCGGGCGGCGGTGCCGTCCACGCGGACCGAGGCGCCCCAACGCCCCACCGCCCCGCTCCACCCCGCCGGTCGCCCGCGCAGCGGCGGGTCGATCGCGACGAAGGCGAGCGGCTCCGAGCGGAGCGTGCGCTCCTCCTCCCGGCTGAAGAAGCTCGGGCTCTGGGGGAGCGCGTAGGTGAGTCGCGAGGCCGGGATGTTGTAGCGTCCGGGAGTGAGCGGGAAGAGCGCCCGCCGGAAGACATGCTCCTCCGGCCCGTCCGCGGTCGGGTCCACCTTGGTCGGCGGGAGGTCGTAGGCGAGCATCGCCCGCGCCTCCGGCGGCACGAACTCGGGATTGCGGCGCAGGCGCTGACGCACGTCGGCGGGGATGCGAACGGTGAGCGTGTAGTTCGCCTGCTGGCCGACGTAGACCGTGTCGGGAGCGATCGTCGCGCGGAAGGTGACCCCATCCTGCGCAGCGGCCGACGCGCCCGCGACGGCGAGCGCGAGCACCACGCCCAGGGCGGCGCGCGCGCTCACCAGTCCTTCCCGCCCGCGGCGGTCAGGCTCCGGCTCCCGCGCTGGCGGCGCGCCTGCGTCTCGCGCTCGTCGCGCCCGGCGGCGTCGAGCAGCGCCTCGGCCTGCTGGCGCGACATCTGCCCCTGCGGCTGGGGATCGCGCGGGGCCTGGCTCTGCTGCTGCGGCGGAGGGGGCGCACCGCCCCCGCCACCTCCACCCTGCGGCGGCGCGCGGAGCGCGAGCTCGTAGTTCCACTGCGCGTCGGCGTCCCCTGGCGTCTGGAGGAGCACGGTGCGCAACGCGCGCCGCGCGTTCCGCAGCTGCGCCTGCCGCGTCTCCCCCTCGCTGCGCAGGCCGCGCCGCAGGTAGGCCAGCCCGAGGTTGTAGAGGGAGCGCGCGCGCAGCTCCGGCTCCTGCGTGAACGCCGAGCGTTCGAGCGCATCCACCGCGGCATCGAGCGAGTCCGCCGCGAGGAGCGCGGTCCCGAGGTCGTACAGCACCTCGGGTCGCCGGTCGCCCCCGGCCACCGCCTCGCGGTACGCCCGGATCGCGGGAAGGAGGCGTCCCGCCTCCTGGTCCTTCACCGCGGCGCGCAGCGGGTTCTGCGCCGTGAGCACGCCCGGGATGAACATCGCCAGCATGAGGGCGACGGCCGCGGTCGTGCGGACGCGCCGACGGAAGCGGCCACCATCCATGATGTACACGTCCACGAGGAGCAGGAGGAGCGCGATTCCTACGAACCACTGGTAGCGCAGCGGACGCGTGAGGCGGCGCTCCTCCTCCCGGCGCACCGACTCGAGCTGCGCGAGCGCACGGCGCACGCGGGTCCCCTTGTCCGTGGCCTCGGCCGGCACGAACTCGCCGTCCGCGGCACGCGCGATCTCCGCCAGCAGCCGATCATCGTAGCGCGTCGTCACGATCTCCCCATTCTCGTCCCGCTTGACGTCGGTGCCCCCCGTCTCCAGGAGCGGGATGGGCGCGCCCCCCGGGGTGCCGAACCCCACCGTCACGACGAAGATCCCCTTCGCCTTCGCCTCTTCCGCCAGCTTGAGCGCCTCCGCCCGGTCGTCGAACGCCTCCCCGTCGCTGAAGATGACCAGCGCGCGGTCCGCCCCGCCCTGGCTCACCGAGAGGAGGTCGATCCCCTGCCGGAGCGGCGGCGCGATGGCGCTCCCTGCCATCCCCACGATGGTCGGGTCGAGGTTCTCCAGGAAGAGCTCGAGCGCCCCGTCGTCGCTCGTGAGTGGCGCGAGGATGTAGCTGCGGCCGGCGAAGGCGAGGAGCGCCGCGCGATCCCCCGGCGCGCTTGCGCGGAAGCGCCGCACCTCCTGTTTCATCCGTTCGAGTCGGTTCGGGCGCTCATCCTCGGCCAGCATCGACAGCGACACGTCGAGCGCGAGCGCCACGTCGATGCCCTCGGAGTCGACGATCGCGCTCCCGGTGCCCCAACGCGGGCCGGTGAGGGCGAGCCCGAGCAGTCCGGCACCGAGCGCGAGCCGCAGGGCGCGCGCGCGGGGCACCGTCGCCAGTCCGGGCGGGCCGAGGCGCACGAGCGCCTCCGGCGAGCCGAAGCGCGCGAGGCGCTGCTGCCGGCGACGGTGTCCCGCGAGGATCGTGAGGGCTGCGATGACCGCGAGCGTGGGTCCGAGCCAGAGCAGCCAGGGGTGGTCCGCGAAGCGCGTCATGGCAGCGGCCCCCGGCGCCAGAGGAGCAGCAACTCGGCGAGCAGCGCCGCCGCGGCCAGCGCGAGCGGCCAGAGGTAGAGCTCGGTGAACCGCACGTAGCGCGTGGCGCGCAGCGGCGTTCGCTCCAGCGCGTCGATCTGCTCGTAGATGCGCCGCAGCGCCTGCGCATCGCGCGCACGGAAGTACCGCCCGCCCGTCTGCCGGGCCACGTCCTCGAGGAGCACCTCGTCGATCCGCACGGGGCGGTTCTCGTACCGGAGTCCGAACACGCCGCGGCCCACCGGCACGGGGGCCACGCCCTCGCTCCCCACGCCGATCGTGTACACGCGCATGCCGAGGGCGGCCGCTGCCTGCGCGGCCGTCCGCGGATCGATGGTGCCGCGGTTGTTCTCGCCATCCGTGAGCAGCACGATCACCCGCGACCGCCCGCGCGCGCCGCGCAGCCGGTTCGTCGCGGTGATCAGCCCGGTGCCGATGGCCGTGCCGTCCTCGAGCTGGCCGGGCTGGAGGTTCTCCACGGCGGCGAGGAGCACGGGATAGTCGAGCGTGAGCGGTACCTGCGTGAGCGCCTCCCCGGCGAACGCGACGAGCCCGACCTCATCCACCTGGCGGCCGCTGATGAACTCCTTGATCGTCTCCTTCGCGACCTCGAGCCGGTTGTCGGGCTGGAAGTCCTCGGCGAGCATCGAGCTCGAGAGGTCGAGCGCGAGGACGATGCTGATGCCGTCGCCGCGGATGGTCTCGGCCCGCGCCCCGGCGCGCGGGCGGGCGAGCGCCGTCACGGCGGCGACGATCACGATGATCCTCAGCAGGAGCGTCGCACGCGCGGCCCAGCGCCCGCGACGCGGCCCTGCCGCGAGGAGATCCGCCCGAGCGTGGAGCAGCGCCGGCGGACGCCTGCGCCGGCGCCAGAGGAGCCAGAGCGCGAGCGGCGCGAGGAACGCGAAGGCCCAGGGCGTCGCGAAGTCGATGGTCGCGATCCCCATCAGCGGCGCTCCCGCCGGGGGCGCTTCTCGGCGGCCGCGCGCCGCGAGCGCCACGCCGTCTCCACGTCGCCGACGATCGCACGCGCCTCGGTCGCGATCGCCCGCGCCGCTTCCGCGCTCACGGGCGCCTGCGCGAAGGCGATCGGCTCGCTCCGGAGCAGCAGCTCGGCCACCCGCTCGGGGAGTATCGGGAACTCCGCGCCCACGAGCGCATCGGCCACCTCACGCGCCGTCTTCGAGGGCGCCGCCTGTGGGAAGCGCACCGCGAGGTAGCGGCGCATCACCTCCACATGCGCCAGCGCGAAGCGGCCCGTCTCCCCCGCCTCGAGGAGCCCCAGCCGCTCGGCGTGCGCGAAACCCTCCTCCGCCAGCCGTGACGCGTCGGGCCCCGGGTCCGGTGCTCCCGCGCCGCGTCGCCGCCAGGCGTACCACGCGGCGCCGGCGACGGCGAGCAGCACCGCGAGCCCCAGCCAGAGGCGCCACCAGCCGCCGGGGATCGCCACCGCGCCGCGGGCATCACGCGGCACGCGCTGCGCGCTGTCCGCCGGCAGCACCGAGCGAACGCGCACAGGCGGCAGCCGTACCGGGTAGTGCTGCACGGCCCCGTCGCGGGAGACCGCGATGTCCCCGAAGGTGATCGCACGGCTCCCGGTATCCCATGCGATCAGCCGGTAGACGGCGGTGCGGTCGAGCACGGACGCGGTGGACGCATCGCGGATCAGGCGCGGGTCGAGCGGTTCCACCGCGTCCGACGAGTCGGGGACCGGGGGGAAGCGGATCTCGCTCCCCATCCCCACGCGCACGCGCAGCTCCACGGTGATGGGCTCGCCGAGCGCGGGCGACTCGGGCGTCACCCGCGCGGTCACTTGCGGGGCGGCCGCCACCTGCAGGGCGAGCCCGAGCGCGCCGGCGAGCGAGATCACCGGCGCCGAGCCCGGGTCTCGCGGGACCGGAAGAACCGGAGCAGAGGTTCCGCGTACCCCTTCTCCAGTGGCACCACCACCTCGTCGATCCCGAGGCGCCGGAGCATCCCGCGCCGCGCCTCCTGCTCGGTGCGGACGAGGGAGGCATAGCGCGCGCGGACCGCCGGGTCGCTCGTGTCGATCTCCACGAGGTGCCCCGACTCGGCGTCCCGCAACCGCGCCACGCCCGCGTCCGGCAGCGTGCGCTCCGCGGGGTCGTCGAGCACGAGGGCCACCACGTCGTGGCGCTGCGAGAGCCGGGTGAGCGGCTTCTCCATCTCGGGGCTCACGAAGTCCGAGACCACGAAGACGATGCTCCGGTGTGCGAGGAGGCGCGCGGCGTAGTCGAACGCCGCGCCGAGGTCCGTGCCGCGCGACCCCGAGGGCCAGGCGATCACGTCGCGCACGAGGCGGAGCGCGTGGCGCCGCCCCTTCCGCGGCGGCACCACGTGCTCCACGCGATCCGAGTGGAGGAGGAGCCCCACCCGGTCGTTGTTGCGGGTGGCCGTGAGGGCGAGGACGGCCGCGAGCTCCGCCGCGATCCCCTGCTTGTCGCGCACGCCGGCCCCGCCGCGGCTCGAGCCGGAGCAGTCGACCAGGAGCAGCACCGTGAGCTCGCGCTCCTCGACGAAGCGCTTCACGAAGAGCCGCCGCATGCGCGCGCTCACGTTCCAGTCGATGGTGCGGACCTCGTCCCCCGGCTGGTACTCGCGCACCTCGGCGAACTCCATCCCCATCCCCTTGAAGACGGAGTGGTATTCGCCGGTGAAGCGCGAGTTGACGAGCCCGCGGGTGCGCAGCTCGATCCGCTTCACCTGCCGGAGCACCTCGGGCGGGACCGCGGAGGCCCCGGGCCCGCGACGATCCACCGCCCGGCCCGCGCGGTTCACGCGGCGGTCATGGCGCGGGGACCTTCGCCAGCACGCGCGCGATCACCTCGTCGCTGGTGACGCTCTCCGCCTCCGCCTCGTAGGTGAGGAGCACCCGGTGGCGCAGCACGTCGGTCGCCATCGCCTTCACGTCGTCCGGCGAGACGAACTCGCGGCCGCGGAGGTAGGCGTGGGCCCGCGCCGCCTGCGCCAGCGCGATCGTCGCGCGCGGCGACGCCCCGTACTCCACGAGCGGCACGAGGTCGGGGAGCCCGGCGTCCTTCGGCGCGCGCGTCGCGTGCACGAGGTCCACGATGTAGTCCACGAGCCGGTCGTCGAGGAAGAGCCCCGCGATGGTCTTGCGCGCCTGCATCAGGTGCTCGGGATCCGCGACCTGCCTCACCGGGATCGTCTCGCCTCCCGCCATGCGCCGCATGATCTCGCGCTCCTCGTCCCGCGTCGGGTACCCCACGCGGAGCTTGAGCATGAAGCGGTCCACCTGCGCCTCGGGGAGCGGATACGTCCCCTCCTGCTCGATCGGGTTCTGCGTGGCGAGCACGAGGAAGGGCTCCACGAGCGGGAAGCTCGTGCCGCCGATCGTGACCTGCTTCTCCTGCATCGCCTCGAGGAGGGCGGCCTGCACCTTGGCCGGCGCGCGGTTGATCTCGTCGGCGAGCACGATGTTGGCGAAGATGGGTCCGCGCTTCACCGAGAACGTCGCCGTCGCCTGGTCGAACACCTGCGTGCCGATCACGTCGGCCGGCAGGAGGTCGGGGGTGAATTGGATGCGGCTGAAGGAGGTCCGCACCGTCTCCGCCAGCGTGCGCACGGTCAGCGTCTTGGCGAGGCCCGGCACGCCCTCGAGCAGCACATGGCCGCCGGTGAGCAGCGCGATCATCAGGCGCTCGACCATCGCCTGCTGCCCGACGACGCGTTGCGAGACCTGCGCCAGGATGTCGTGCGTGAGGGTCTGCGTCGGCATCAATCGGGTCCGATCTGGGTGAGGGCGAGCACGAGGTCGCGCTCGCGGGCGGTGAGCGCCCGCGAGGCGCCCGGCGCGAGGGTGCCGAGGGAGACCGGCCCGAACGAGGTCCGCACCAGCCGGAGCACCTCGAGGCCGACCGCGTCGCAGAGCCGGCGCACCTCGCGCGTGCGCCCTTCGCGGATGGTGAGCGCGAGGTCCCAGGTGCGCGCGCGCGCCCCGGGCGTGACCTCCACCGACTCCGGCGTCACCAACCCATCCTCCAGCTCCACGCCCGCGCGGATCTCGGCGGCGGCCTGCTTCACGGGACCTCGCACGGTGGCGACATAGCTCCGTGGTACCCCGGTGCTGGGGTGCGTGAGCCGATGGGCGGCGTCCCCGTCCGTCGTGAGGAGGAGCACCCCCTCCGTCATGTAGTCGAGGCGCCCCACGTAGGTGAGCCCCGGCTCGGGGGGAACGAGCGAGAAGACCGTCTTCCGCCCCTCGGGGTCGGAGCGCGTGGTGAGCACGCCGGGAGGCTTGTTCAGGACGTACCAACGCGGCGCGGCGGGCGCGCCCACCGGCGTGCCGTCCACCGCGATGGCATCGCGGGACGGGTCCACGCTCTGCCCCGTGCGTGCGACCGTGCCGTTCACGGTCACACGCCCCGCCGCGACCAGCTCCTCGGCCTTCCGACGCGAGGCGACTCCCGCACGGGCCAGGGCCCGATGGATCCGCATCGCGTCATCGCTCACGCGGGCTGCGGCTCCGCGTCGGCCGGCGCGGCCTCTGTCGTTGTCGCAGCGCCATCCGGCGCCGGCGGGATGACCGGCGCATCCGCCGGCAGCAGGCCGTCGCGGCGGAGCGCGATCGCGAGCTCGTCCACGCGCGGCAACTCCTCGAGGTGCCGGAGCGCGAACTGCTCGAGGAAGAGCGAGGTGGTGCCGTAGAGCAGTGCCCGCCCCAGTCCCTCGGCGCGCCCGACGACGTCGATCAGCCCGCGCTCGTGCAGCCCCTTGATCACCGCCCCGACATCCACGCCGCGGATCTCCGCGACCTCCGCACGCCCGATCGGCTGCCGGTACGCGATGATCGCCAGCGTCTCGAGCGCCGCCGGGGAGAGGCGCGCGGGGCGCACCGCCATCTGCGCCCGCTCGATCGCCTCGGTGTATTCCGGCCGCGTCAGCACCTGCCAGCCCCCGCCGACGTCGACGAGTTCCACGCCATGGCCGTCGACGTCGTAGTGCTCCCGCAGCTCGTCGATCGCGGACTGCACCGCGGCCGGCGAGGCCTCGGGGTCGAGGGCGGCGAGCTCGTCCACGGGGATGGGACGGGGGCTCGCGAAGAGGGCGGCTTCAAGCAGCTTCGCCAGCGAGTTCACGGCGGATCTCCACGTCGGCAAAAGGTCGGGGTTGGGTCAGGTGCAGTTCGCTGCGCTTCGCGAGCTCGAGCAGCGCGAGCAGGCCACTCAGCACCTCCCACGGTTCGGCATCGGGGCGCACCACGTCGCGCCAGCGTGCGAGGGCCCGGAGTTGCAGCACGGCGCGCACGGTCTGCATCGCCCCGTCCACGTCGAGCGCCCGCGGGATCACCTCGTGGATGGTCGGCTTGCGCGCCGCACGCAGCACGCGGTCCACGGCCACGAGCAGGTCCGAGAGCGAGAGCGCGAGCGGCGCCGGCGGCGGGGCCGCCGCCTGCTGCGTGTACGACCGGCTGAAGCGGTTGCGCCGGTCCTCGCCGAGCTTCTCGAGCACGTCCACCACCTCGCGCATCTGTTGGTACTCGAGCAGGCGACGCACCAGCTCCGCGCGCGGGTCCTCCCACCCCTCCACGCCGTCCTTCCGCGGCAATAGCATCTGCGCCTTGATGCGGATGAGGCGCGCGGCCATCTCGAGGTACTCCGCCGCCTCGTTGAGCTTGAGCTCGTGCATCCGGCCGAGGAACTGCTCGCAGATCCGCGCCACCGGGATGTCGTAGATGTCCACCTGCTCGTCGCGGATGAGCGCGAGGAGGAGGTCGAGCGGGCCGTTGAACCCGGCGAGCTCGACGACGAAGCTCCCCTCGGCCATCTGCGCGTCATCGCGCGCGCTGACGCGCTCGCTCAGGACGTCCACGGGCTCACCATCACGAAGGGGGCGACCGCGCCGAGGACGAGCGACGCGAGGAAGCTCACGGGTGCCATCCACGCGGTGATCACGGGGCGGCCGATGGTGAGCAGGAGGATGAGCAGGATCAGGCCGCCCCCGGCCAATTGCTGGTAGCGGATCGCCCAGGCCGGCGGGAGGAGGTACTTCATCACGTGCGAGCCGTCGAGGGGAGGCACGGGCAGGAGGTTGAAGATCGCCAGCACGAGGTTGAAGAGGATCCCGTACTGGAAGGTGAGCTGCAGCAGCGAGATGGTCGGCGTGAGCACCGGGAGCCCGCGGCCGAGGAGCCCGAGCGCGACGATCAGCGCGGCGATGATCGGCACGAGCGCGAAGTTCACCGCGATCCCGGCCATCGAGACGATGATGTCGCTGCGCTTGAACGATTTGTAGTTGCGCGGGTTCACCGGCACCGGCTTGGCGCCGCCGAAGATGAACGAGCCGCTCGACAGCCAGAACGTCGCCAGGGGCACGAGGATCGTGAGGAACGGATCGATGTGCTTGAGCGGGTTCCAGGTGAGGCGACCCAGCATCTGCGCGGTGTTGTCGCCCTGCTTGAGGGCGGCGTAGCCGTGCGCGTATTCATGCGCCACCACCGAGAAGAGCAGGACGGGGGCGAAGAGGAGGAACCGGGGGAGACTTTCCAAGAGGTGCGGCGCGGCTGGAGTGAGGCCCGTCACGGGCAGTCGGGCCGAAAGCTAGGACCCTGCGGAGGCAGAGTCAAAGCAATGGGCGCAGTTGACTTAGGGCCGCTCCCCGCCTACGATTCACAGGCTATGGCGCACGGTCGCTCGTCGGTCGGCCGCCCTCGAAATTCCCTCAGGAGATCCCGCTCGTGCCGAGAATCGCGTCCGCGAAGAAGAACATGCGCAAGACCCGTGCAGCGACCGCGCGCAACCGGTCGCAGCGTGCTGCGCTCCGGACCGCCATGAAGACCGCGAAGTCCACGGAGGCCTCGCCCGCGGAGCGCATGAAGGCCGTGCAGCTCCTCGACCGCTCGGCACGCAAGGGGCTGATCCACAAGAACGCCGCCGCGCGCCAGAAGTCGAAGCTCGCCAAGGCGAAGTAAGGCGTCCGCCGGGTGTGAGAAGCGCCGCGCTCCCGAGGGAGCGCGGCGCTTCGTGCATCCAGGGCCCGCGTGGCCGACCCGGCGTCGACGCGTGGCCACCGCTCAAAGCGCGGCCAGCTCGCCCCCGCAGCGCTCGCAATACCACTCGGTCGGGTAGTTGAGCGTCCCGCACTCCTGGCACTTGAGCGTCTTGATCGCCTGCGACGAGCGCGGGGTCGGCTTCCCGAGCGCGGACTTCGGCTCGTCATCCTCGGGCTCGGACTTGGGCGGTGGGGGCGCCGGCGAGGCGGGCACCTGCGGGGCGGCCGCGGACTTCGCGGGGCCCGAGGGCCCCTCCTTGATCTCGCCGACCGGCCGCGACGGGCGCGGCGGCGGCGGGAGCTGGTCCGACTTGAACGGCGTGGAGGTGCGGCCCACCACGGAGTTCAGGAACGCCAGCTCGTCGAACGACGGTCCACCGGCGATCGGCGCGCCGGAGCCGGCGGGTGCCGCCGGTGAGCCTCGCGGCGGAGTCTGGCCAGCAGCCGCGGGAGGTGCCTTGGGGGCCGGCGCCGTCTGGGGCGCCGCCCCCGCTCGGCCCGCGGGGGCGGCCGCGGCAGCCGCCGGCGTCACGCGCGGGGTCGGCGCGGCCTGCGGCGCGGCCGGCGGC
>CAZHAG010000019.1:0-2232 GCA_964529705.1 uncultured Gemmatimonas sp.
TGCAGGACTTCGGGTTCGGCGAGCTGCCGGCCAGCTTCCTGACGCCGCCGGCCGAAGCCGATGCCTCGCTGCTGGCGTCGCCGGCCGACGAGGGCTGATCGGGCGGAGGATGGGAGAGGGGAGATGGGTGACGGCGGAGAACAAAGGGGGGCGCATCCGCAAGTGGGTGCGCCCCCCTTCGTTCATCCCTGACCCCCGAGCTATGGCCGGGCGGACTCCAGTCGGCTGAGGCGTTCACGGGCGTCCCGGATCTCGCGAGGGTCGGTCCGACCCGCCATCACGGGGTAGCGCGCGACCAGGCGGCGATAGGCGGCCGCCGCCTCCTCGGGACGGCCGAGGCGCTCGAGGAGGCGTCCCCGCTCGTAGTCCGCGAACTGCCAGTCGAACTGCCCCTCGTATCCGAAGCCGGCGGTGCGGGCGGCCTGGTCCCACGCGGCGAGGGCGGCGGAGTCCTCACCGGCGGCCACCAGTGCCTTCGCATAGAGAACCTGGATATGGAGCGAGAGCGAATCCTCCACGAACGCGGTGTGGAGTGCCGTCCGCGCCGCGGACGCACGCCCGGCCGCGAGGTGCTGCGCTCCCTCGACCGCCAGGATCGCCGCACGCTCGCCGGCGTTCTCCGGGCGAGACACGCGCCGCATCCGTGCCAGCACGGCCTCTACCTCGCGGCGCCCGCCCGCCTTCACCTGCGCGAGCGCGACGAAGGCGAGCGCCCGTGCCTCGAGCGTCTCGCGCAAGGCGATCGCGGTGGCGCGGCGGAGCGGAGCGTCCGCGGCCTCGCGGTCGCCAAGCGTCAGGAGGAGGTCGGCGTGGAGCGCCTCGTTGCGGAGAGCCGAGGTCCACTGCCGGTCGGCCGTGCTCTGGAGGGCGGCGTCGGCGAACCCGCGGGTGGCGCGGGACCAGTCGCCCGTGAGGGCGTCGAGGAACCCGTTCGACCTGAGCCCGCGCGCGCGATCGAGCGAGCCGCGCGCCGTCATGCGGTCGAAGGTCGCACGAGCCGAGTCCGGGAGGCCGGCGCCGATGAGGATCGCGCCGTACATCTGGTTGTAGAAGACGTTGTACTGCAGGGCCGGGTCGAGCCCGAACGCACGCTCGTAGTGGAAGCGCGCGGAGTCGTAGCTCTCCCGCTGGCCGGTGCGGCGCGCGTTCGAGAGCCAAGTGCTCCCCAGATTCAGGATCCCCACAGGCGGAAGGGGGGCCAGCTTCTCGGCCTCAGCATAGGCCTCTCGCGCCGCCACGTCCTGGCCGGAGTTGTACAGGTAGAACGCCAGGCGGAGCCACGCCCCCGCGTCGCGCGGACGCCGCGCGAGATAGCTCCTGCTGTAGTGCACGGCCTGGCCCACGTCGCCGCGCGCGTACGCGTCGGCGATCTGGATGGTGAGGAGCTCGTCGAGTGGGAGCCGGTCGGCCTGTGCGAGCGCTCGCTGGAAGTGGAAGGCGGAGCGCGGGAGGTTGTTGTTGCGCGCGTAGGCGGCGCCGAGCTGGGCGTGCGCGGAGGCGAACGTCGAGTCCGTGGCCACGGCGCGCGCGTAGAGTGAGATCGCCAGGTCCTCGTTGTTCCGGCGCGACGCCTCCCGCGCCTCGGCGAAATAGTGCAGGGCCGCCAGCGACGACGTCGTCACGTCGGGGAGGGGCACGGCGTCGGCCACCGCGGCCGCCGCGTCGCCCAAGTCGAGTCGCATCGCCGCCGCGAGCCGGTCGATCGCGGCGAGCAGCTCCGCGTCGGAAGAGGCCCGCGCGGCGCGCGTGGCGACGATCCGGCCGCTGCGCGCCTCGATCACGCGTCCGATCACCTGGCGCTCGGGGCCCGCCGCGATGACCTCGCCGGCGATGACGAGCCGGACGCCCTCGCGTTCGGCCACCTCCCGCGCGTCGGAGAGGTCGAGCCGTTCCGTCGTGTCCGGCCGCTGCATCCGCACGAGCGCCGCCGCGACGCGCGCGCGTGGGAGCGGCGTGACGCGGGCCGACTGCTGCAGGGCGGCCGTCATCGCGCTCCCGACGGTGCGCGTGAGCAGCGAGTCACCGGTGCGGTTCACGAACTCGGCGATGATCACGAACTCGCCGTCGCGGAGCACCGACGCGGGATCACGCCCCCAGAGCAGCGCGCCGAGGCCGAGCACGGCGGCCCCGGCCACGAGGAGCCTGGACCGACGCAGCGGGATCCCGTTCCAGTGCGTTCGCGTTCGAGCGCGCGAGCCGGCGTGCGTGGACGTCGAGACGGGCGCCTCCGCC
>CAZHAG010000019.1:2242-26098 GCA_964529705.1 uncultured Gemmatimonas sp.
CCTCCGCCCGCGAGACATCTTCAGGCCCGTTTGCCGCCGCCGTCCGAGCGCGCCCGGCCCCGGCGTCCGCCGCGCCGCCCGGCGTGCGCCGCAGTTCATCCAGCCGGGTGAGCACGGCCGAGTCCGGCTCCGCGTCGAAATCGGACCGCACGCGCGCCGCGTACTGCTCGCCGACGCGGATCGCCCCCGCCCGGTCCTCGTCGGCCGCGAGCGCATCCATCGCGCGCCGCACCGTGCGGGCGTTCACCGGGTCGAGCGCCACCGCGCGACGCCAGGCGTCCGCCGCGACGCGCAGGTCCGTGGCGGGCACGGCGGTCGCGACGCGCACCGATGCGGCCACGGCCTGCGCTGAGCGCCGGGATCGCTCCGCCTCGGCCCAGGCCTCGAACTCGGCGCTGTCCGAGAGGTGAAAGCCGTCAAGGAGTTCTCCGAGGTAGACGGCGACCGCATCGGCGTCCCGGCCGTCCGTGATCGCGGCATCGAAGGCCGCTACGTCGGAGAAGCATTGCGCCGGATCGAGGCGAAGCGTGCCGGTGCCCTCGACGAGCTCGGCCCCCAGCTCTGTGCGCATCGCGTACAACAGCTGGGAGAGGTTGCGCCGTGCGCGGTCCTCGTCGGTCTCCGGCCAAAGCCGCGCGATGAGCTTGTCGCGGGTGAGGCCGGCCGCGCCGGCGGCCGCGAGCGAGGCCAGCGCGGCAAGCCGCCGCGGGCCGGGCGAGGGGAGCGCGCCGGCGGGTCCCTCGAGTTGAGGCGTCCCGAAGAGTCTCAGCTTGAACAAGGGGGCGGCGATTCGGGTGGTCGTTCCGTCCGATGGGCCGTTGTAAGTCGTTGGCGCGCTTCGGCCTGACCCGGATGATACTGACCTGATAGGCGTCTGAGAAGTGCCTCCTAGGTTCGCCACGTGTGAATCACTCCACGGGGCGCGTGCCCCGGCGGCACTCCGGCGAGGACGACCTGGACAAACGGCCTGCGGCTCGACTGATGAGGGTGGTGACGACAATCCTTGCCGCCACCATCGGCACGTCCGGTGCCCTGACCGCGCAGTCGCCCGACTGGAGCGCGATCCTCACGATCGCGCCGAACCCGAGTCCGTACCTCTCGGACTGGGAGAGGGTGCCGTCCACCGCCCTCCTCAGCCTCACCTACACCGGGAGTGCGACGGTCGACCACCGGGTGCGGGTGACGCTGACCAGCACCGAACGGGGGTTGATCGGGTCGTCCGAGAGTCCGTCCTCCACGGTGGCCGGCGGGCCGGCCTCGTTCCTCTACAATGCGCGCGACGCCGTCTTCGACTGGACCACCGTCTCGCGCAACCAGGCGGTCACCGACGGCGCGATCCGCACGGGTCAGATCCCCGAGGGGAACTACCGCGCCTGCGCCCGCGTCCTCGTGGGCAGCGCCGGGACGCAGGCCGCGGAGGCGTGCGCGGACTTCTCGATCTTCCAGCCCGACCCGCCCCAGCTCGTGATGCCGCGCGACGGCGACGTGGTGGTCGCCACGCAGCCGTTCTTCCAGTGGACCCCCGTGCTCGCCCCGCCCACGGTGCCGCTGCGGTACGAGGTGACCGTGGTGGAGGTGATCGGGTCGCAGCTGCCGCGTACGGCGCTCGAGGCGAACATCCCGGTCTACCGCGAGGTGCAGGGCACGCCCTTCCTCATCTATCCGATCGACGCGCTGCCGCTCGAACGGACGAAGCGGTACGCGTGGCGCGTGCGCGCGGTGGACGACGCCGGCCAGCAGCTCTTCCGCGACGGCGCGCAGAGCGAGATCTGGTCGTTCGAGATGTCGGACGACCTCCTGGAGCGCGTCGGCTCCACGAAGGACCTGCCGGACACGCTCGTGCTGATGCCGGGGGTCGCCCAGCTCACGGGGGTGCGGAAGGCGCGCCTCAGGACGAGCGAGACCGAGGTGCAGATCGACGGCGACCTGCAGCTCGAGTTCCTGGGCGGGATCGCGGCGCGCGCGCAGCTCGCCAAGACCAGCGGGCTCCGCGCCGGGTTCCGCGGCGACGAACTCACCCTGCTCGCAGGGCGTGTGGAGGTCGCGGTGCCGGAGGCGGCGATCCCCGCCGAGGTGCGCGACCTGGTCACCTTCACGCCCCTCGTCTTCACCCCGCAGACGGGGTTCCGCGCGACGGCCACGCTCCGGCTGCCGGGGCGCGCACCGGTGCCGCTCAGTGGGGCGGTGCAGCTGATCGGTGGCGGTCTCTACGGGCGGCTCGAGGGATCGGGCGCGGGCGGCGTCACGATCGCGAGCGTGGGGCGAGCTCCGGTGCAGTACGCGGCGACCGGTGCGCGGCTCAGTCTCCCGGAGGGTCGCCTCGAGTTCCTTGGCCAGGTGCGGCTCTTCGAGCAGGACATCGGCTGTCCGGCGGCGGGCTCGCTCGAGAAGGGCGCGGTGATCCTTCCTGTCAATTGTGACCCCGGGAACGGGTTCCGCCCCGACCGCACGTCGCCCCGATCACTCCTGACGTTCGGGACCCTGACGGGCACGCTTGGCGCCGACTTCCTGACGGATACGCTGGGCACCGAGCTGTTCGCGCCGGCGACGTTCACGGTGATGGGGGATGCGAACCCCACGTGCGCCCTCGACTTCACGATGGTGTTCAAGCGGGACGCGATCACGCGGGAGGACGAACGGAGCCGCTGCGCGGTGGGCGAGGCCGTGGCCGACTATGGCTGGGTGAAGCTCGCACTCTCGAACCTGCGCATCACGCGGCTCGAATACGACCCGGGCAACACGCTCATCTGGCGCGCGCTGGTGGACCTGGTCCCGACGGTACGGAACGCCGACAACCTGCAGCTCGCGCCGATCCGCGACGTGGCGCTCACGCTCGACGGCGTGAACCTGCCCTCGACGAGCTCTGACGCGCCCGGCACAAGTACTTCGGGGATCGTGGAGCTGGCCGAGGTGGGCGTGGTGCCGCGCACGATGGGGTTCCGCGGCGGGCTGGTCCCGTACGCGCGCTGGCTCAGCGGCACCGATCCCGGGCTCGAGTGGGGCTCGGGGACGAGCTGGATCCGCTTCCCCTACATCGGCTCCGCGTCGTCCGACTGCCTGAACGGCATCCCCTTCGAGGTGGACACCCTGGTGATCAAGGCCGGGCGCCTCGACGCCGCGCTCAAGGAGAAGCGGTGGGAGGGCGGGTGCCGGTTGCGCGCGGCGGTGGACTTGCAGCTTCGCCTGCTCTCCGTGGGTGGGCGCGTGGCGATCGCGCTCGACGAGACGCCGCGCGTGACGGAACTCCCATCCATCACCGGAGACGCGCTCACCTGGAACAGCAACAGCTACTCCATCGAGGAATACGCCAACGGCAGCGACGCCTCGCCGCTCTCGGGCGACCTGCGCCTCACGCCCCGCGGGCGGGTCCGCGGACTCGTGGAAGGGTTCGCGCCCTCGTGGGGGGAGTTCAACCTCCGGTTCGCGAAGCTCAAGCTGGCCGGCGGGGACCTCGCGCTCGGCGTGGACCCGGCGGGCGCGCAGACGGCGGTGTACGACGGGCCGGTGGTCGTGACGGTCGAGCAGGTGGACGAGACGAAGAAGGAGGAACCGAAGAAGGACGAGGCGAAGAAGGAGACCACGGCTGCGGATGTCGCGAAGGGCGCGGCCGAGTTCGTCGGCGGCCTCCTCGGGCTCACCGGCGATGTCGCGACGGCGGAGGCGCGGATCGACTACCTCGGCAAGCGCCTCCTCGACGGCAACGTGCCGCTCAAGGGGCCGTTCAAGATCCAGGTCGGGTTCGTCACCTTCATCCTGAGTGCGGCCACGCTCGACACCACCGGGCTGCTGGTGGATGGCCGGCACCGGACGATCGTGAAGAAGACGACCGGCACGACGAAGGAGGCGACCGGGGGGAAGGCGGCGGAGACGTCTTACGAGACCAAGGATGACACGATCGGCGTGACCTTCGCCCGCGTGCGCCTCGACCCGGTGAGCGGGGACATCACCGCGGGGACGGTCACCTTCGACGGACAGCTCGCGCTGGAGTCGTCGCCGTTCGACGCGATCTGGGCCGTTGGAGCGGCGGCCGTCGGCGGCCTCGCGAGCGGTGGCGGCCTGGACTCCCTCGGCGGGCGGCTCTCCGAGACCGTCTCCGGCACCAACGTGCTCGGCTTCAAGCTCGTGGATGCGAACGGCGCCTTCGATCCCACCGGCACCTTCGGCAACATCCGGCTCAACCTCCCGACCACCCCGACCTGGGACTCGCAGGGGATGCGGATCTCCGGCGCGGCGCCGGCGAACGTGGCGTTCGCGAAGTCACGCTACGACGGGGCGACGGTCTCGTTCGAGAACGGATTCGCGATGCGGCCGGGCGCGGGGCGCGTCACGGCCGGACGGGCGCTGGTGAAGATGAACCAGTACCCGATCGCCTACCTCGAGCCGAGCGGGTGGCGCCTCGCGATCGCGGAGCTCGTGCAGACGGTGATCCCGGACACGCTCTTCCTGTTCGACCGGTGGAGCGCGTACGTGGTGCTGCGCGACGCGCAGCGGCAGCTGCTCGTGGACGTCTCGGAGACGAACGAGGGCCCGCGCATCCGCACGCGGGAGGGCACGCCGGTCCGGATCGTGATCCCCGCGCTCAAGGGAAGCCGCCAGACCCCTCCCGCCGCGGCGATCTCGATGGACCTGACGCTCGCGCAGGGGAGCTGGCTTCCCGTCGCCGGCAACATCAAGGCGATGGCGGCGGCCGGTCCCGACGACGACTTCAACGATCCCGACTTCCCCTTCGAGCTGGACTCGGTGGTCTACAGCCAGGCGCGCGGCGCGGAGCCGGCCTTCTTCGTCCACGGCCGGATCGACCTCTTCCCCGGCGAGTTCCGCCCGATGAAGGTCTCGCTGGCGATGCTCGGCGGCGGGGAGCTGCGGGCGAACGCGGAGCAGTCGTTCGTCGACTCCCTCCCGCTCGTGAACGGCTCGGCGCTCTTCAAGTTCCACATCGACACGCTGCGCTTCACGGCGCAGGGGAAGCTCGGCCAGAGCTTCCAGTGGCGTGTCGAGACGCCGGGGAGGCTCGCCTACTACGACGTGGAGAAGCACAAGGAGTCGACGCTGGCGCGTGCCACCTTCCGGCTCTCGCCGGCGGAAGCGGCGCTGCTGAACTTCGAGGCGTCCGACTCGCTCACGGTGATCCCGCTCCCCGGCGTCGACCTGCGGCTCGGGCGCGCCCGGGCGCCGGTCTTCCGCTGGGACTTCGCGCAGCAGCGGTTCGACTTCGAGCTCCTGTTCGACATCGGGATGCAGATCCCGGCGCTCGACAGCCTGATGCTCCCCGAGATCCGGGACGTGAGCATCACGCCGCAGGGCATCCACATCCCTGCGTTCGAGATGAGCTCGGTGCCCGTCGGCGCCCAGCCCGGGAATCCCTTCGTCCCCGAGGTCCGCCAGCTCCGCCTGGGCGGGTTCAGCGTGGCCGCGCTCGCCTACCGCGTGAGCGACTTCCGCTGGAACTGGTTCGCGAACGCTCCACCCCCACAGTTCAACTTCGGCGTGGACCTCGAGTTCGGGATCGAGGACCTCCCGTCCTCGCTCGAGGGTCAGGCGGCGCGGATCTCGCTCCGCGCCCTCAACGTTGGCATCACCAACGGACGGTTCACCGGGAGATTCGAGCCGATCCAGATCCCGGTCCCGATCCGGACACCGGTGGCGGACATCCGGGGGGCGTTCGGCGCGTTCGCCGTGGCGGACGGGCAGGCACCGGACATCCGCATCGGCCTCCTCGCGGACCTGCGCCTCCCCGACATGCTCGCCTGCCCTGATGAGGCGGCACGCCGCGTGAACCTCGCGACGCCGAACGACACCCTCTTTCTCGCGAGCAACGGGACCGTCTTCGGATCGATCCGGAACGTGATCCCGCAGTGCAACATGGGGCTCGGCCCCTTCGAACTGCAATTCGGCACGAGCACGGTGCGCTTCGGTTACGACGCACCGAGCCGGCAGGTGACGGCGGAGCTCGCGGCGGCGGTCACGCTGCGGGTGCCGAGTGCGACGCCGGGCGCGACGGTCTCCGCGACGGGATCGATCGCCGTGGACCTCGTGCGCGGCCGGGTGAACGACGCGTCCATCGCGATCGACCAGCCGTTCTTCTTCGCGCCCGATCCGGCGAACCCCTTCCTCAGGCTGATCGTGAGCCAGGCCTCGCTCACGCAGCGGGAACTCCGCTTCGGCGCCACCGGCCAGATCCGCACGCCCGAAGGGGCGGGCGTGGACGTCGCGTTCGAGAACGTGGCGTTCGACCTCGTCCCCATGAAGCTCACGAGCGGCCGGATCCGGGTCACCGCGGACGCCGCGGTCGGCATCGAGATCCCGGACGACGGCAGCCTCACGTTCGGCGTGTACCCCGTGACGTCACCGCGCGGCTCGACGGCCTCGGCGCGGCTCGTCCTTCCCAGCGGGGCGGTCATCGACCGGGAGGGTGTGCACATCAATGGGAGCGCCACCGCGTCGCTCGGGTTCGGGGGCGAGACCTACGCTTCGCTGGTCGCCGAGTTCGCGAGCGACTTCACGATCGCGTTCGGGACGACCGTCGGGATCTCCCGCGGCCGGCTGAACCTGCGCGACACGGGGAACCAGCTGATCGCGTATGTGGACGCGTCGGGCTTCTGGCCCGGGAACGTCTTCGCGGTGCTGCCGATCCCCGAGCGCCTCGGCCTTCCGAGCGTGGATGTCGCGTACCTGCAGCTGCGGAACCCGGCCGACACTTCGCAGCTGCTGATCGAGACGGAGTTCGGGGCGGAGACGGTCCGCCTGCGGACCCTGCCCGGGCAGCAGGTGACGGTCGGGCTCCCGGCGCTCGCCGCGGGCGGGCCGGTGCCGACGTTGCTCGCGGAGTTCGACCTCGTGCTCAACTCGCGCACGATGCTGCCGATCTCCGGCGGCATGGTGGTGGATGCAGCCCCCGGGCAGTCGCTGATCCCGATCGAGGGCGCGCCGGTCGCGCTCACGCGCCTCGGCTTCGCGGCGGACATCGGTGGGTTCAAGCTCAAGGCCGGGCTCCGGGCCTCGCTGCCCGGACCGCTCGCGGGGACGAACCTCTCGTTCCAGGACATCGTGATCTCGGCGCAGGGCCTCACGGGCGTCGTGGAGCTCGGGCAGTACTCGACCGTGTACAATCCGGTGCTCACGCCGATCGCCGAGGCGCAGCTCCTGGGCGACACGCTGGCCATCGCCTTCACGGGCGCGCGGCTCACGCTCGATGGCCCGAACACGCAGGTGCAGGTCTCCGGCGGCATCCGGTCCGCGCTGCTCAAGACCGCCGCGGGTGCGCCGCGCGTGATCCACCTCGGCGCGTCGATCGGGCCGAACGGGTTCGCCGGATCCGCCGACCTGAGCGACCCCGAGCAGCCGATCCCGATCGGTGTCGCCGAACTGACCATCGAGAGCGCGCAGGGCCGGCCGGGGCTCGCGATCGTCGCGAACGCCCAGGAGTTCTCGCTGACGATCGGAGGGTCGCTCCGCCTGCCGACCATCGCGCCCGGGTTCTCGCTGAGTGTCCGCGACTTCACCGTGGGCTCCGCGGGGGTGCGGATCCCCGATGTGTCGATCACCGCCCCGGCCAATACCGCGGAGTTCGAGCTCTTCGGCGCGCGCTTCGCGCTGCGGGACTCCGTCGTGGCGGGCCAGCAGGTCGCCCCCGCGATCGGGATCCAGGTGGTGCAGGGCGCCGTGCGGTTCGAGCTCTCCGGGTACATCACGCTCCTGCAGAACACCACGCGCTTCATCGGCCTCCGCTTCGGCACCGACGGCACCTTCGCGATCCAGGGCGCGAGCTTCCTGAGCCGGCCGATCGACATCGTCGAGAACTACGTGCGGCTCACGCGTGCGACGATCTCGAACAACCAGTTCGAGCTCGGCGGGGACGTGAAGCTCCCGGCGCCCTTCACCACGCAGGCCCCGCAGCAGCTCACGCTCCGCATCTCGCCGCAGGGGCAGGTGACGGGTGGCGGGCGGGTGGTGGTGATCAGCGAGCCGGAGGGGCTGGCGGCGGCGCGGACCGTCCTGAGGGCCGGCGTCGCGGCCTTCCACCTGCGCCACCTCGACTTCGCGATCGACTTCCAGACCTTGGCGAACAACGCCGTCTCGGTGGTCGCGGACGTGTACATCCAGGAGAACCCGGCGAACCTGCTGCGCTTCGGGAAGGTGGTCGGCGGCACCGTGACGCCCGGGCTCCGGGTGGCGCTCAACGGCGACGTGACGTTCGGCGGGCTCGAGATGCCCGGACCCATCGCGATCGACCTCGACCCGGTGCAGCTCGTCTTCACGCGCATCACGTCGCAGACCACCCCGACCGGGTTCGAGGTCGCCATCAACGGGAGCCTCGGGCTCAAGCTCGACGGGGCGAGCGGGAGCCTTTCGTTCACGAACCTGGGCTTCACCTCCGCCGGCGAGATCAAGGTCAACACGGCGCGCATCGACGGCGGCACCTTCACCATCCAGAACACGCTGAAGGTCATCGTCGGGCAGATCGCGTGGGGGCAGGCCGACACCAGCATCTACGTGCCGAAGGCGCTCCCGCCCCTGTCGGACGGGAACGTGACGGTGGACAGCATGCTGGTGGACGTCTCGAGCTTCCTGAGCCTCGGGGCGCAGGTCGAGGTCGCCGACGTGTTCAAGGGTGGGGTCCGGCGCTTCCTCGTGTACGTGCAGACCGACCAGACGACGCACCTGCTGATCGACCGCCTGCAGGTCCAGATCCCGGACGTCATCGACTTCGTCGGGTCGTTCAAGTACGACCAGCTCACCGACGGGTTCGACATGGCGCTCGCCGCGCGCGGGAACCTGCTGAGCAAGTTCGAGATCGCCATGGTGGGGGTGATGGGGAAGCGCGGCGACCAGTTCCGGGCCGGGCTCTTCCTGCGCTCCAGCGTGATCGTCCCGATCATCCCCGGCATCGTCACGCTCACGGGGGTCGGCGGCGGGCTCTTCATCAATCCCACCGCGAACGACCTCGCGTTGGTGCAGGACATCGCGGGGTTCAGTGGCGCGTCGGCGAATCGGATCGGGATGCCGCCGGCGGCCACCTTCGCCGTCATGCTCTACGCCTCCGTCGACATCGGCGGCACGGCGGGCGCCGCGGTCGCGTCGGGTCGCGCGATGGTGACGATCACCGACCAGGCGTTCCAGCTCAACGTCGCGGCGACCTTCCTCAACCGGCAGGACGAGATCACCGGCGACCTCGCGCTGCAGGTGGGGTGGGTGCCGGCCGTCTACGTGCGCGGCGACGTCTCGCTCAAGATCGACATCAAGAAGCAGGTCTCGGGCTCCGCGCAGGTGCAGTTCTTCGCCGGGAGCAACCAGTTCGCGGTGAAGGGCGACGTGAACATGACCATCGTGGAGGTGATCAAGTCCACGGCCCAGGTGATCATCGTGCCGAGCGGGTTCACCGCGAAGGTCGGGTTCTACGTGGGGGTGAAGGCGTCCGTCGTCGAGGTGGGGGTCTCGGCGATGATGCGCGTCTACTCGCGCCCGTCGACGAACGACCTCGGCGCGTACGTGAAGCTCGACGGCACCGTGAAGGCCTTCGGGATCGGGGCGTCGATCACGCTCATCGGTGCCCTTGTGGTGAATCCGGAGTTCGCGATCTATGCGCAGGGCACGGCGCAGGTGATCGGGACCAACCTGCGGATCGACGCCTGGGTGCAGTACACGTCGCGGGGGCCGGCGGCGGGCCTCGGCCAGAACGAGGAGCTCGCGGCGGTGATCGCGAACGCCGAGGCGATCGCGGCGGCGCTCGAGGCGGAGGCGAACCAGATCCTGGCGGGGATCGACGCCGCCGCGCAGGAGCGGGCGCGCACGCCGATCGCGGTGTCGCAGGCGAGCCTCGAGGCGGCGTACCGGAACTTCCAGCAGTGGAACTGGCTCCAGGTGTTCCAGCGCTGGGGGGCGTTCCTCTCCGGTGAGGCCCAGCGGCGTGGCGGCCTGGTCAGCCAGGTGCCGTCGACCGATCCCTACGTGAACTACTACGAGGCGGTGCTGGTGAACTCGGACGCGGCCGCTGACACCGCGATCGTCCGGCAGCTGCGGGAGGAGGCGGAGCAGAAGCTCGCGGTGATCAACGCCAGGCGCGCGGGGGTCGAGGACCGGATCCGGGCGCTGCGCCTGGAGCTGGACGAGTCCGAAGCGGCCGCGGCGTTCGTGCCGCCGGCAGACCCCGTCCAGCAGTGGGACGAGGGGAACCCGGTGCTCGTGCCAGGTCCTGCGGGTCCCGATGGCAAGCCGACGTACGTGCTCGCCGGCGCGCCGCGCTTCGCGCTCGACGACCAGCTCGCGGGTGCGGCGCAGGCCGCGATGACCACGGCACAGGCCGCGACCGTCGCGCGCGCGCCCGCCCTGCGCGCCCAGCTCGCCGCGGTGGAGGCCGGACTCACGACGGTGCTCGCGGCCACGACCGCGAGCGACCCGAGCTCGTTCGCGAGCTACGCCCGCCTCCACAGCGACGCCGTCGAGGCGATCGAGCACCAGCACGCCGCCAACGTCGACTTCCGCATGCGCCGCCGGAGCTGGGTGCAGGGCAAGCTCGACACCCTGGCGCTGAATCGCCCGGGGTTGACGCAGCGGTTGAACGACCGGCTGAGTGCGATCACCGCGTTCCAGAATGCGAACTCCCAGACGGCGTGGGTGCGGACGAGCGGCACGGCGGTGGAACTGGACGACCTGGCGAAGCACCGCGCCCAGACGATCAGCAGCTGGTCGGGGGACCCGAGCATCGCGGCCAACTACGAGAGTGCCGCGGCCGAGTTCCGCACGATGCGGTCGACGAGCGCGAGTGCTCTGCTACGGGATCCCTCCGACGCCGCGGCGGCGGGCACCCTCACCACGGCGAAGAACTACTTCCAGGACAGGGCGATCGAACTCGGCCTCGTCGTGTGGGCGGACGTCGCCGTCGGCGGTCTCACCGCCGCGCGGAACGGCGCGCAGCAGCTCGTCGACCAGGCGAACGCCGAGGCCCAGCCGGTGATCCGCATGATGCGCGACATGCATGCGAACATCACCTCCCAACTCGCCGAGCTGAACACGCGCCAGGCCCAGCTCTACGGTGTGCTCTACGACCTGTACGACAACTACCTCCGCACCTACGGCAGCGCCGACGCCACCGGCCAGCAGTACCTCGCGCGGAAGACGGTGCTGTCCGAGATGCTGCAGGCCCCGCGCGTGACGAACCCCACGGTCACCGTCACCGACTTCGGCTATCTCTCCTCCATCCGGACCACCTGGTCCGGCACGCACCCGCGCGGAGTCTACGAATACCTCATCCAGGACGGCGACGACTCCCTCTTCACCGTCGGCGCGCAGGGTGATACGCGACGCTGGATGTACACGGTCCTTCCCGCCGGCGGGCGCTGGGCGCGCGCGCAGGTGGTCTCCGTGCGCGGCGGTGCCGGGCTCACCGGCAGCACGACCACACCCTATGCCGTCACCTTCCGCCAGGGTTCCTCCTCCAACCCCGTCACGCAGGTCGCGACGCCGCCAGTGGACGTCACGGCGCCGTCGATGCCGGTCGTCGCCTTCAACGGTCTCCGCGGCATCGCCAACACATCGGGCGAGACGGAGTACTGGACCGGCGATGCAACGCGCATCCCCGTGCGCTGGTCCGCCACCGACGCCGAGAGCGGGATCGCCGAGTACGAGTACCGCGTCATCACTTACGATCTGCCGACTCCTCCGCGGACCACGTACTCCAGCTTCGGCGCGGGGACCATCCTCACGCCGATCATCCCCACGCCCCTCACGCAGTGGGCGAGTGCGGGTGGGCGCACGTCGATGACGATCCAGGGTCTGACGCTCCCGCCCAACCGTCTGATCTCCGTCGAGGTCCGGGCGAAGAACGGCGCGGGGCTCACCGGCGCGTCGAGCGGCTCGCCCATGCTCCGGTACGACCAGACGCCGCCCGCCTTCCCGGCCGGCGCCACGCTCGCCTACGGCGGTCGTTCCTTCTACGCGCCTCCGTTCTTCGTGATCGGCGGCATGGTCTCCCCGCTCCAGCCCGTCTGCCAGGTGATCGCGACGCTCGGCTCCCCGACGCCGCAGCCGATCTGGAACGGTCGCCTCGTGGCGGCCACGCCGAACAATGTCGTCGTCGGAGGCGGGGCACAGGCGAGTCTCCTGCTCGGCCTCCCCACCGCGACCGACGGCGAGACGGGGATCGCCGCGTATCACTACCGCGTCGACGCCGCGGCCCCCACGGGGGCCGTGCCCACCGACGGCTGGACCCCGCTGCCGGTGGGGGGCACGAGCTTCACCGCGACCGGCCCGCAGATGCTCTATGGCCAGCCGCGCTGGGTCTCGCTCGTCGCGGAGAATGGCGCCGGCGGACGGTCCGCGCCGATAGTCTATGGTCCCGTCACGGTCGCCGACCCCTCTGGACCGAGCGCCCCGACGTTCTGCGCCGACATGTCGTCCAATGGCTTCATCGCCTACATGGCGACGCCCTCCGCGGACGCCGAGACGGGCGTGCGCGGCTACCAGATGCGCGTGCTCGGGCCGACCGGCGCGGTGGTGCGGGACTTCCCGGCTGGCGGCGCGGTGGACTGGCCGGCGAACCAGGCGAACGCCGGCCAGGCGTTCCGGCTCGCCAACGCCTCGGCGAGTTCGTTCACCTCCATCGGCAGCATCGCCACCGCCTCGACCGGCGGCCGCCACATCGTGGAGCTGCGCGCCGTGAACGGGGTCGGCGGGTTCGGCGACATCGCCCGCAGCGGCGAGGTGCTGGTGGACTTCTCCCCGCCGCCGATGGCGGGCGTCGTCGCATCCGCGCGGAGTCTCTCCGTCACGCTCACCCTCACCATCGCGGACGACCCCGAGAGCGGCATCGCCGGCGTGGACGTCGCGATGGGCACCTCGCCCACCGATCCCACGCTCAGCGGCTCGAGCGCGGGCATCGTCCTGCCGTACACTCCGGTCCAGGTGGGCGTCGGCACCAGGACCATCACCATGTCGATCGGGGTCACGTCGCCGCTCTACGTCTACGTCCGCGTCCGGAACGGAAAGGGCCTCTCGAGCACGCCCACCGTGGTGAGGGTCCGGTGATCGGGCGCGCGATGCTCCTGGCCCTCACAGCGATCGCGGGCGCGGCCGGGGCGCAGGCGCCCACCCGCGCCGCCGCTCCCGCCTCCGCGCCTACCGTCGACCGCCTCGTCGTCGTGGTGGCGTTCGGCCGCGTGCACCTCTACCCGAGCCGCGTGCCGAGCGAGGGGGAGGGGTGGATCTACCTGCGCGACGGCGTGCGGCTCGCGCGCGACCCGGTCGCCGGTGCGCAGGGACCCGCCGAGTTCGCGGCCCTCGTCGGCTCCGACCTCCCGCTCGTCCAGCGCATCACGTCCACGGACAACTCCTTCGCCGCCTATCGCCGGCTCCGCGCCGGTGGCACCGCCGCGGGGATCGCCCAGCTCCTCTCACCGCGCGCAGCCCAGGCGCTCGGCGCGCTCTTCGTGGATTCGACCGCCATCCCGGGTTCGCTCCACAACTACACGGCCGAGCTCGTACGCCTCGCACGCCCCGACTCCGTCATGCGTCGCGCCGCGGCGTCAGTGCGCGTGGCGACGATGCCGATCGGGCCCCCGGCCACCCCGACCGTGCGGGTGACGGACGACGCGGTGACCGTCGCCTGGGCCACGCCGCGCTTCACCGGCGCGAGCGACGACATCGTGGTCGCCTACACCGTGGAGCGCGCCGACAGCACGGGCGAGTTCCGGCGCGTGAGCGAATACCCGGTGATGCGCCTCGTGGATCCGACGAGCGGCTACCGGGACGAGACGGTCGAACCCGGTCGCCTCTATCGCTACCGCACGCGCGCGGCCGACCTCCTCGGCCGGCTCTCCGAGCCGAGTGCCAGCGCAAGCGTGCGTGCGCCCTCCACCCGCGGGCCCGTGCCGCCGCCTCAGGTCGCGGCGGAGGTCACCGACGGCCGCATCCGGATCGTCTGGACGATCTCCCCGGAGCCGCGCACCACGGGGTACCACGTCGAGCGGTCGGTCGGGGGCGACTCGAGCTTCACGCGCGTCACCCGCACGCCGATCGGCGGCGACGAGCCGGAGTTCGTCGACACCCTCGTCCGCGGCCGGCAGGTCTACAGCTACCGCGTGCGCGCGGTGGATGCGGCGGGTCGCGCCGGGGCACCGTCCAACCCGACGACCACGCGCGCCCTCGACCAGCGCCCGCCCGCCGCCCCGGGGGACCTCGTGATCGCGCCGCTGAGCGGGCACCGGGTGCGCCTGACCTGGCGCGCGGTACTGGACCGCGATGTCCGGGGTTACGAGGTCTCTCGCGCCGAACCCAGCGACACGGTGTTCGCCGCGCTCACCGCCGTGCCGATGCGCGCGCTGTTCTACGTGGACTCGGGTTACGACGGCAACACCCTCGAGCCCGGGCGCGAGTACGCCTGGCGGGTGGTCGCCGTGGACAGCTCCGGGAACGTCTCCGCGCCGGTGGAGAAGCGCTTCCGGATCGTCGACGACGAGGCGCCGGACCCGGCGCGCAGCCTGCGCGTGCACAACGAGCTCGGCCGGCGCGTCGACATCACCTGGACCGGAAGCCCGTCGCTCGACGTGGTGCGGTATGTGGTGGAGCGCGTCCCGCTCGCCGCGGGTGCCGCAGGCGCGGCCGCCGCACCGACCGTCGTCGGAACCGTCGGCGCGCGCGACGAGTACGCGGTGCGCGACACGACCGTCGCCAAGGGGCAGCTCGCGCGCTGGCGTGTGGTCGCGATCGACTCGGCGGGGAATCGCTCCGCCCCGCTGGGGGACACGCTCACCTTCCGCGACCTCACGCGGCCTCCCGCGCCGCGCCGGGCCACCGCGATCCGCTCCGCCGGCGTCACCACCCTCCAGTGGGAGCGCGTGGTGACCACGGACCTCCGCGGCTATGTCATCTATCGCGCCGAGCGCACCGACGGCCCGCGGACGCGCGTCACGTCCGTGCCGGCGAACGTCACCGAGTACGTGGACCGGTCCGCGCCCGCCGGGACGCGGTGGTTCGTTCGCGCGGTGGACGCGTCGGGGAACGAGTCGCTCGAGAGCCCGGTGGCCGTCACCGTGGAGCGCCCATGACGCGGCGCGCCCGGTCGTTCCTGCTCATCGTGACGCTGCTCGGTGCGGCGCCTGCCGCCGCACAGGGGGCCGGTCGCACCGCGGGCGTGGACAGCGTGGTCGCACCCACCGTGCGCGCGCTGCGCGGCGAGCTCTCGCGCCTGCTCCGCGCCGAGCGGGAGCTGATGCCGACCTCCGGCGAGAGCACGCTGCGGCCGGCGGACGACCTCGTGCTCGAGCGACGCGACGACGCGCGGGCGCGCGTGATCGCCGCGCTCGACACCCTGCTCGCGGCCGGGGATCCCGGCCGGCGCGCGATCCGCATTCTCGCCGGGGAGTGGCCGGGCGCCGAACTCGTGCGCCGCGCCGAGGTGCGCGCGGCGTTCCGCGCGGGTGACGCGGCGGACGCGCTCCGCACCATCGAGGGACTCGCCGTCGCCGCGCCGCGCGACACGCAGCTCCTGCGCTGGCGCGCCCAGGCGCTCGGGAGCGTGGGACGCTCCGCGGAGGCGTTGCGCGCCTTGCAGGCTCGGTTCGAGCTCGCCCCCGACGACGAGGCGAGCTGGCGCGCCGTCCTCGCCGCGCACGAGGCCGCCGGTTCGCTGCCGCAGTTGCGTGCGAGTCTCGGGCGGCTGCGACTGCTCCACCCGGACAGCCGGGCCGTCCGCGAGCACGAGATCGAGATCCTGCACCGGCTCGGCCGACTCGACGAGGCGGCACGCCTCACCGCGGACTCCACCTGGAGGCGGCCATGAGCGCACGACGGGTGTTGCCCGATGCACGACCCGTCCGGCCAGCGGCGCTGCTGGCTGTGCTGATCGTCGCCGCGACCTCGGCGGGCGCGGTGCCCGCGCGCGCACAGGTCGCGGTCGGCGGTGTGTCCCCCGACACCGCCGGCAGCAGCATGTCCTGGCTCACCCGCCGCTTCAGCGGCCAGGCGCAGCTCTTCTCGGAGGTGTACGGCATCACCGGGATGGAACGCCGCCGCCCCGGGAGCACCTGGCGCGTGATCGCGTCGCCCCGCCTGGGCCTCATCGGCGGCACGGAGGTCGGGATGGACCTCCTCCTCTCGTCCGAGGGGAACGACGCGCGGCAGAGCATCAACCAGGTGGCGATCGAGCCCTCGTGGGGTTGGGGGCAGCTGCACCTCGGAGACTTCTCCAAGGACTACTCGCCGTACACGATGCAGGGCCTCCGCATCCGCGGCGGCGGCCTCGACATCGACCGGTGGGGGGTGCGCGCCTCGCTGCAGGGCGGGCGGAGCGCCGCGCTCATCCCGAGCACCATCGACGGGCCGAGCTACCGGCGCAACGTCATCGCGGCCTCCTTCGGCATGGGGCGCGCGGGGGAGCGCGCGTTCGACCTGCGGCTCCTCCGCGCACAGGATGAGCTGGTCCCCGACGAGACGCCGGTGTTCGACACGCTCGGCGTGGACACGCTGCCCGCGGACCTTCGTCCGCAGCAGCGCAACCGGCCGCAGGAGAACGTGGTCGCGGCGCTCGGCGGTTCGCTCCGGCTCTTCGACCGCCGGCTCTCGCTCAAGGGCGAGCTCGCGGGCGCGCTGCTCACGCGCGACCTGACCAGTCCCGAGATCGTGCCCGACAGCGCCGGCGCGCCGGTGGGCGGACTGACGTCGCTGCGCACCTCGAGCTCGGGTGACGCCGCCTGGAACCTCGACGCCGCCTGGCAGGGCCGGAGCTTCGGGGTGCGCGGGGGCTACGAGAGCGTCGGGGCCGGCTTCACCTCGCTCGGGCTCGCGTATCTCGTCAATGACCGGCGCAGCTGGAACGCGGGCGGAGACGTGCGTCTCCTGCGCGGCGCGCTCGCGCTCCAGGGGCGCTACCAGCAGCAGCAGAACAACCTGCAGGCGCAGCGGGTCGCGACCACCACGCGCGACGTGATGACGGGCACCGCCGTGATGCGTCTCCCCGGGGACCTGACCGCCACGGTCGTCGGGCTCCTCTCGACCGCGGGGAACGACGAGGCGAACGATACGCTCCGCGTGGACAACCAGACCTCCACGGTGAACGCCTCGCTCTCGCGGCCCTGGAAGCTCGGCGGCCGCAACGCCTCGGCGACGGTCGCCTACGCCGTGCAGTCGACGGAGGACCTGAACCCCGTCCGCCTCACGCCGAAGGTCTCGGTGCAGACCGCGAACCTCGCGCTCTCGCTCCCGGTCTCGAAGTGGCTCACCGCCGCGCCCGCGGTCTCGGCCGTGCTGCCGAGCGAGGGGACGCAGGGGGAGAACGTGCTGGGGAGCCTCCGGCTGAGCGCGCAGGGGCTCAAGGCGATCACCGCGAGCGGCCAGTTCACGCAGACCTTCGTCAGCGCGCGTGCGGTGACGACGGCGATGGCGCAGTTCGGATGGACCCTGCCCGGCGACCTCGCGCTCAGCCTGCAGGCGCGCTGGATGAAGTTCGGTGCGCAGGGCGTCCGCCCGGCGTTCAGCGAGCGCTTCCTCACCACCACGCTGGGGCGGAGCTTCTGATGTCCCCCCGGCGCCGCAGCCCGGCTTGGCGCACGCGCGTCGGCTCCCTCGTCTTCGTGGCGGGGCTGCTGGCGTGCAATGGGATCATCACCGGGCCGGACGCGGGGAGCGAGGCGCGGCCGCGGAGCATGCGGGTCGCCCCCACGCAGCTCGTGCTCGCGCTCGGGACGACGGGGCAGGTCACCGCCTCGCTCTTCACCGCAGCGGGAAGTGCCGCCGATCCCGAGCTCGGTGTGCCGCTCACCTACACCTCGCTCGACCCCGCGATCGCGACGGTGGACGCCACCGGACTCGTGACCGCGGTCGGCGGCGGCAACACCATGGTGCGCGCCGCGTACGGCGCGCTCTCGCTCGGGGTGCCGGTCACGGTGAACGCGGTCGCGCCGCGGGTCGAGGTCGTCTCCGGTGATGCACAGACCGGCCAGCAGGGGGCCGCACTTGCATCCCCGATCGTGGTGCGCGTGATCGGTGGGACGGGCGCGCCGGTGCCGGGTGTGGCGGTGGGCTTCGCGGTGCAGTCCGGCGGCGGCCTGCTCTCCGCGGCGACCGCGACCACGGATGCGGCCGGGCAGGCGAGCGTCACCTGGACCCTCGGCGCCCCGCTGGGCACGCAGATGATCGCCGTCTCCGCCACCGGGTACGCGACCGCACTCGTGAACGCGACGGCGGTCCCGTCGACGCAGGTCGCGCGCGTCGCCGTGACGCCGCAGGTCGCGACGCTCACTGCGCCTGGCCAGACGGTGCAGCTCTCAGCCGAGGCGTTCAACCCGTTCAACGGTTCGATCCCCGGCGTGACGTTCACGTGGGCGAGTCTCGATCCGTCGTTCGCGACCGTGAATGGCACCGGCCTCGTCACCGCGGTCGCCCCCGGTGCGGCGCGGATCACCGCGTCGGTCGGCGCGGTCTCCGACGGCGCGACGATCACGGTGTCGCCGCCTCCCGCGACGCCGAAGCTCCAGCTCGGCGCCGACCGCGCGCATCCGGCGGGGCTGCAAGCGGCACGCACCGTGGCGCTCCCTGCCGCCGTCGCGTCGGCGGTGGGGGTCACGATCCGCTCCCTGGATCCCGCGCGACTGCTCGTCGTGGCGAACGGTGTCGGCATCGGCGGGAGCTCGATGTTCACCTACGTGGCCGCCGGGAGCACGACGGTCGACTACTGGGTCCACGGCGTCGAGGGGGGGGCCGGCACCACGGCCACGATCGTGGCGGAGGCCACCGGGTACGAGCCGGACACGATGGTCGTGACGCTCGCGCGGCCGGGGTTCAGCCTCTCGCGCACCAGCGCGGGTGACGTGCCGGCGACGGGCGGGGTGGACCCCGTGATGGTGCTGACGGTCGGCGAGGTGGTCGGCGGCGCCCTGGTGCCGATGCCCGTGCGCTTCGGTGGCACGGTGCCCACGTTCACGCTCACGAGCGACGCGCCGGGCGTCGCGCAGCTGCGCCACGCCGCGTCCGCGCAGACCGTCGGCGCCAATCAGGGCCCTGCGACGCAGGTGACGTTCGGCGTGGCGACCGGCCAGTCTGCCAGCGCGGATGGCCAGATGGTCGGCGTCCCGGCGAGCGTGCAGCTCGCGCGCTCGGGCACGGCGGGGACGGTCCAGGTCACCGCCGCCGGCCCGGCCGAGTACGACGTGATCGCCGGCGCGGTGCAGTTCCAGGTCGTCACTGGGCCGACGCCCGTGATCGCGGCGTCTCCGTCGACGCTCTCGTTCAGCGCGGTCAGGGGGGGCGCTTCGCCTGCCGCCCAGACCGTGAGTGTCACCAACAGCGGCACCGGCACCCTCTCCGGACTCTCGACCGGCGTCTCGTACGGCGCGGGCGCCTCCGGCTGGCTCACCGCGCCGCTCTCCGCGACCACGGCGCCTGCCACGCTGCAGGTGACCCCGATGCTGGGTTCGCTCACCGCGGGCACTTACAGCGCCACCATCACGATCTCCTCCTCGGTGAGCGGCGTCGCGCCGCTTTCCATCGGCGTCACCTTCGTCGTGGCGCCCCCGCCGTCGCCCGGACGGCTCTCGCTCGGCGCCGACATCGGACATCCCGCTGGGCTGCAGGACGAACGCACGCTCGTGCTCCTCGATGCCGCGCCGGCCGCGATGGCCGTCACGCTCCGCACGCTCGACCCCTCGGTCCTCCTGCTCGCGCCCGACTCCGCGACGATCGGGCAGGGATCGCTCGCGGTGGGTATCGCGTCGGGGGCGACCAACGCCCGCTTCTGGCTGCAGGGTCTCGAGGGCACGGTCGGCAGCGAGGTCACCCTCATCGCGGAAGCGCCCGGGTACGACCCGGACACGATCCTCGTGACGATCGCGCAGCCGGCGGCGCGGCTCACCCTGGTGGGATCGAGCACGGTGGCCGCCAGCGGCGGCGCGGATCCGGTGCTGGAGGTGACGGTGGGCGCGAACGAGGCGGGCGGGTTCCGGCCGATGGCCGTGCGCGCGGGCGGCATCGCACCGGAGTTCGATGTCTTCGCGAACGACCAGCTGCGGGCGACGCTGACCTTCCGCGCGACCGCCGCGACGATCGGCGCTGACCAGCTGGCGCAGATCTGCGTGTTCTTCCGGCTCCGCGCCGGATTCCGCGCCACGACTCTCCCGGACGCCGCGCTCGGCGTGCCCGCCAGCCTGAGCGTCATCCGCACCGGTGTGGCCGGGACCGCGTCGTTCTCACTCGCGAGCGTGGGCGACGTGTACCAGCTCGCGGGCGGCAGCCTGACGCTCACCCTGACGCCTGTCGCGCTGCCGAAGCTCTCCCTCGGCGCGGACCGCACGCATCCCGCGGGCCTGCAGGCGGAGCGGACGCTCGGCCTGCCGGTCGCGGTGTCGTCCGCGCTGAGCGTGACCTTCCGAACGCTCGATCCCTCGGCGGTGCTCGTCAGCACGCGCGGCGACGTGGTCGGTACCTCGGAGGCGACGGGGCAGGTGGATGCGGGCGCGGCCGCGATGTCGTTCTGGCTGCACGGCGTCGAGGGCGCGAGCCTCGAGCAGGCGCTGGTGGTCGCCGAAGCGGCCGGGTACGAGCCCGACACGATGCTCGTGCGCGTCGTGCGTCCGAGGTTCGGGCTCGAGCGCACGGGTCCCGCGAGCGTGCCGGCGTCGGGCGGCCCCGACCCCGCGATGGTGCTCTTCGTCGGGATGGACGACGGTAACGAGGGCGTGGAGCAGATGGCCGTGCGCGTCGGCGGCACCGCCCCGACCTTCTCGCTCACGAGCGACACGCCGTCGCTGGCGCTCGTGCGCTTCGACGCCGGTGCTGCGACGATCGGCGCCAGCCAGGGCCCGGCCGCGCAGGTGACCTTCTCGCTCGCCCCGGGCCGGAGCCAGACGTCGGACGGGTTCTCGACACCCGAGCCGGCGAACCTCTTCCTGGTGCGGAGCGGCACGGCGGGGACGCTCGTGGTGAGCGTGCTGGGTCCGAGCGAGTACGATCCCGCGCCGCCGAGCGTGCTCTACACGCTCACCGCGCCGTCGGCGCCCGCGATCGGCGTCTCGCCCAGCGCGGTCGGGTTCACGGTCGTGGCGGGCGCGTCGCCCGCGGCGCAGCAACTCGGCATCTCGAACATCGGCGGGGGGACCCTCTCCGGACTCACCGTTGACGTCGCATATGGCGCCGGTGCGAGCGATTGGATCGCGCTCGCGCTCGGGGGCACCACCGCGCCCGCCACACTCACGCTCACGCCGGCCACGTCGGCCCTCCCCGCGGGCACCTACACCGCGACCATCACCGTCGGCTCGTCGATCGCCGGTGTCGCGCCGGTGGACGTGCCGGTGACGCTGACGGTCACCGCCGCGGTGCTGCCGAAGCTCTCCGTCGGCCCGGACCTCACGCATCCCGCCGGCCTGCAGCGGCGCCTCGACGGCGCGTTCCCCGCGGCGATCACGGCGGACACTTCCGTCACGCTGCGGACGCTCGACGACGCCGTGGTGCGCCTGGCACTCGACAACGAGACGATCGGCGCGGCGTCGGTCGTCTCCGGTGCGCTCGCCGGGGCGACCACCTTCCGCTGGTGGCTGCAGGGGGTGGAAGGCGCGGTCGGCAGCACCATGGTCATCGCGAGCGCGCCCGGCTACGAGCCCGACACGATCGTTGTCACGCTCACGCGGCCGCGTTTCGCACTCACGCGCGTCGGGCCGGCGAGCGTGCCGGCCGCGGGCGGCGCCGATCCGGCGCTCGTGCTCTCCGTGGGTGCGGAACCGACGCCCGGCACCTTCGTCCCGATGGAAGTGAGCCGGTCCGCCGGCGGCGCCGCGTTCACCATCACGTCGGGGAGTCCCGCCGTTGCGGGGGTGCGCTTCTTCAACTCCGCGTACACCGTGGAGCCCGACCAGGGGCCGGCCGATGCGATCACCTTCACGCTCCGCTACGGCCGCGACTCCACCTTCCATCGCGACCCCGCGAACGGCGACTTCTCCACCTTGCGTCTCGCGCGCACCGGGACGACGGGCACGGTCACGCTCACGGCGACCGGACCCGCCGGCTACGACGCCTTCCAGCCCACCGCGACGTTCACGCTCACGGCGGCCGCGGCGACGGAGATCCTCAAGGTCTCCGGCGACGGGCAGTCGGGGGAGGTGCGCTCGACGCTCCCCGTACCACATGTCGTCCGCATCGTCGACGGGAACGGGAACGGCGTCGCCGGGGCCCCCCTGACCTGGCGCGTGCTCTGGGGCGGCGGCGAGCGCGAGGTGGTGAGTGCGGTCACCGACGCCTCCGGCTTCGCGAGCTACACCCTTACGCTCCCGCGCCTCGCGTTCGACGTGACCGTCGAGGCGATCGCGGCGGGGCTCACCGGTTCGCCCCAGAGCTTCCTCACGACGGTCTTCCCGTCGCCGCCGGCCCAGCTCGCCTTCACGCTGAACACCGGGGGCGGTGCGCTCGGCCGGCCGATCACGCCGGGGTGGACCGTCGCCGCGCGTGACACGATCGGCAACCCGACGCCGAGCTTCACCGGACCCATCACGGTCGCCCTCACCAACGGCCCGCCGTCCGCCGTGCTTGGCGGCACCACCACGCGCAACGCGGCCTCGGGCTCCGCCACCTTCGGGGACCTCACGGTCGACACCGAGAACGCGAGCTGGGTGCTGGTCGCTTCCGCGCCGGGGCTGGGGAGTGCGGCGAGCGCGGCCTTCTCTGTGACCGCGCCGTCGATCGCGCTCGCGTTGGTGAACACGCCCATCGTCGGCGTGAACGGCACGGCGACCGTGCGCGCGACACTCGCCCAGCCGGCGCTCGCGGGCGGCGTGAATGTCACGCTCGCGAGCGGCGACGTGAACCGCGCCACCGTGAACGCCCCCGCGACCGTCTTTGTCGCGGCTGGGGCCTCGACGGCGGACTTCACCGTGACGGGGATCTCGACCGGCAGCGTGACGCTCACCGCGACCGCCACGGGGTACGCGAGCGGGACGCTCGACGTCACGGTGAGCACGAACACGATCTCGGTGCCGCTGCAGCTCAACGTGCCATACACGCGCACGGCGTCGCTCCCGATCACGCTCACGCAGGCGGCGCCGGCAGGAGGCGTCACCATCGCGGTCACGTCGCAGGACCCGTCGATCGTCGGGGTGCAGACGCCGAGTGTCTTCATCGCCGCGGGCGGCTTCAGCGGCAACGCGCAGCTCGAGGGGCTGCGGCTCGGCCAGGTGGCCGTGACGGCGACGGGTCCCAACCTCGCGACGGGGACCTCGTCCGTGCGCGTGACGGCCGCCCTCGACATCCTCGAGGACAACATCACCATCAACGCGGGCTTCAGCACCGCGACGATCACCACCCGGCTCCTGAGCGGCGGCACCGTGTTCCCGGCGCCGGCGGGCGGTATCCCCCTGACGTTCACGTCGCGGAACGCGGCCTGCCTCGCGGCGCCCGCGCCGAGCAGCGTACCCGCGGGGCTCAACAGCGTCGCGACGCAGGCGGCCTATGGCGGCTCGGCTGCGACGCCCTGCACGACCTACCTGATCGTGTCGTCCACGAGCTTCGACATCGACAGTGCACGCGTCACGGTCAACCCGCCGCCCACCACGACGTTCAGCATCGGCCCGAACGTCGGCGCCGGGCTGATGCGGCAGGCGACCCTCTTTCTCGGCGCCGCCGCTCCGGCGGGCGGCGCGGTGGTCACGGTGCAGTCGTCGGACGCGAGCCGCCTCGTCCTGGCACCGAACGCGGCGACGGTGGGCGCGGCGAGCGTGCAGTTCACGATCCCGCCGGGTGGCTCGGCCGCCAACTTCTGGTTCGCGGGCGTGGAGGGGCAGGGCGGCACCACGGCGGTGCTCAGTGCGACCGTTCCCCAGTACCAGGCACCCACGCCGGTGACGGTGACGATCAACCCGCTGGGCGTGGAGGCCTCCGGCACGA
>CAZHAG010000019.1:26198-30081 GCA_964529705.1 uncultured Gemmatimonas sp.
TGGCAGGCACGGCGGCCTCGCCGCGCACGGTGACGATCAACCCCGGCGAGTCGCGCGCCACCTACGGCATCCGCCCGCTCACCTCGGGGACGACGACGTTCACGGCGACCTCGCCGAGCGCGGCGGCGCCGGTCCGGACGAACTACCCGGCCACGATCACGGTCACGCAGCCCACGAGCTCCATCTCCATCGGGCCGAACGTCGGCGCCGGGCTGATGCGGCAGGGGACCTTCTTCCTGCAGGCTCCCGCACCGGCGGGGGGCACGGTGGTCACGCTCCAGTCGTCGGACGACACGCGGCTCGTCGTGGCGGCGACCTCCGTGACGGCCGGTGCCGCGAGCGCGCCGATCACGATCCCCGCCGGGAGCACGGCCGCCAACTTCTGGTACGCGGGCATCGAGGGCCAGGGCGGCACGACCGCAGTGCTCAGCGCGACCATCCAGGGCGGCCTCTACTCCGACCCCACGCCGGTGACGGTGACGATCAACCCGCTGGGCGTGGAGGCCTCCGGCACGACGAGCCTCACCACGCTGGGCGGGGACGGGGGCGGCACGATCTGGCTCGGCGAGCTCACGGGCACGGCGCCGAACCAGTCGGTCACCACCGAGTCGGCGATCCGCTTCGGCGGGCAGGCGGTGACGGTCACGCTCACCAGCACCACGCCGACGGTGGCGGTGCCGGTCGTGGCAGGCACGGCGGCCTCGCCGCGCACGGTGACGATCAACCCCGGCGAGTCGCGTGCCAGCTACGGCCTCCGCCCGCTGGTGGCGGGGACCACCACGATCACCGCGACCTCGCCGAGCGCGGCGACGCCCGTCCGGACGAACTACCCGGCAGTCCTCACGGTGTCGTCGCCGAGTTCCACCGTGTCGCTGACCGATCGAGTCGGCGCGGGCCTCGTCGTGCAGGGCACGGTCTTCCTGCAGGTGGCGGCGCCGAGCGGCGGCACGACCATCACGCTCACCTCGTCGGATGCGAGCCGCCTCCTCCTCGCGCCGAACGCGACGACCGCAGGTGCTGCGCAGATCGCCCTCGTGATCCCGCAGGGCACGTCCGCCGTCTCCTTCTGGGCGATGGGGCTCGAGGACGTGACGGGGAACCCGACGGTCCTCGCGCAAACCCCGGGGTACACCGATGGATCGACGACCATCGCGGTGGTCCCGATCGGCGTGCAGTGGTCCGGCACCACGAACACCACGACGCTCTCTCCCGACGGCGGCGGCACCGTGTACATCGGCGTGATCTCGGGCCTCGCAGGGAACCGCACCGTCTCCACCGAGCAGCCGATCCGCTTCGGCGGCGTCGCCCGCGCCCTCTCGATCACGGCCAGTGACCCCTCGGTGGCACTCCCTGTGGTGTCGGGTACGGCGTCGCAGGGGATCAGCGTCACCCTCCAGCCGGGCGAATCGCGGGCCACCGTGGGCGTGCGCCCCCTCGCCGCGGGCACGACCACCTTCGCCCCGAGCGGGAACGGGCTGATCCCCGCGGATGCTCCAGGCCAGCCGCCGGCGATCACGGTGACCGTCCCCACGCAGTCGGTCTCGGTGTCGAGCTTCAACCAGGGCGCCGGCCTCGCGCAGACCGTCACGCACTTCCTCCAGGCCTCGGTGCCGGCGGGCGGGCGGACCTTCACGCTCACCTCCGCCGATCCCGGCCGGCTGCTCCTCGCGCCAGACGCGACCACGGCGGGCAGTGCGCAGATCACGCTCAACCTCACGGCGGGCGCGTCCTCCTTCACGTACACCATCATGGGCCTGGAGGGCACGAGCGGGGCCGCGGGAGTCCTCTCCACCGCGGCCGGCTATCGTGACACGACCGTCGCCTTCACCGTCGTGCAACCGGCCGTCGCCCTCGACGGCCCGCCGCCCGCCCGCACGGTCTCACAGGGCGACCTCGCCTTCCAGGCGCAGGTCGGCGTCGCCAGCGGTTCCAACGTGACGCCGCAGCGCGTGCGCTTCGGCGCGCCGGCCGCCCTCGCCGTGACCCTCTCGTCGAGCACACCCTCCGTCGGCACGATCGTGGTCGGCGGGACCGCCGGCTCGCCGCAGGTGCTCAGCATCCCCGTCGGCACGAGCTCCACGAGTTCGCTGGTGGCGGACCGGGCGAACTTCCGGCCGCTCGCGAGCGGGAACACCACCATCACCGCCACCATCCCGGGCTTCGTGCAGCAGGGCGATGCCATCCGCACGGTGACCGTCTCGCCCTAGCGCGGCGCGCTAACGTTCGGGGGTGCTCCCCGCGCTCGACCTCTCCTCCCCGGCACTCGCGCTCGGTTCGGCCGCCCTCCTGGGGTTCCTGGTGGGTATCGTGCCGGTCGGACTCGCCGAGGTGCTCGCCGTCGCGATCGGGTCGGCAAAGCCCCGCGGACTCGCGGTCGGCATGCTTGCCGTCTTCACGCTCACCCACGTGGCGGCTAAGGTGCTCTGGTACTGGGTGGGCGCCTATGCGGACCGCATCCGGTACGAGCGCACCCAGCGGTTCATCACGCGTGCGCGCGCACTCCTCGTACGGCATCCGGCGTTCGGGCTCGGCCTCCTCGGCGCCTCCGCGGTCCTCAGCATCCCGCCGTTCCACCTCGCGGCGATCGCGGCGGGGCTCACGCGGCTACCGTTCGGGCGGTTCGTGGCGGTCTGTCTCGCGGGTCGATTCCTCCGCTTCGGTGCACTGGCCGGCTTGCCGATGATCGCGCGCTGGCTCTCCCCGTGACCGCCCCCCACATTCACCCGATGCCGATCCCCAAGCGCGCCGTCGCCAGCTGGATCCTCTACGACCTCGCCAACACCATCTTCTCGATGGGCGTGGTCTCGCTCTACTTCTCGCTCTGGGTGCGCGGGGAGGTCGGCGCCGAGCGGGCTGACACCGTCTACGGCGTCATCACCGCCATCTCCATGGGGATCATCTTCGTCGTCTCCCCGCTGCTCGGCGCGATGACCGACCGTGCGCGGCGCCGCATGCCCTTCCTCGTCGTCTCCACTCTGGTCTGCGTCGGGCTCACCCTCACCATCGCGCGCACGAGCTTCTGGCCGACCGTCCTCGCCTTCGTGTTCGCGAACGCGGCCTACCAGGCGGGGCTGCAGTTCTACGACGCGATGCTCCCCGAGGTGACCACCGAGGAGAATCGGGGGCGGATCTCGGGGATCGGCGTCGGGATCGGCTACCTGGGGTCCTACATCGCGGTCGGCCTGGGACTCTACTTCGGCACCGAGGACAAGCCCTTCCTGTTCGGCGCGATCGCGGTCGCCTTCCTCCTCTTCGCCATCCCCTGCTTCATGTTCGTGCCGGAGCGGGGGAATCCGAACCCGCGCCCCGTCTTCGGATGGAGCGTGATCAAGGAATCCACCGCGGAGACGCTGCGCACCCTGCGCGGGGGCAAGGCCTATCCGGGGCTCCTCCGCTTCCTCGTCGGCCGCGTGTTCTACACGGACGCGATCAACACCGTGATCAGCGTGATGGCGCTCTACACGGTGAACGTCGCGATGGCCTCCGGGCACGACCAGGCGGCCGGCGAGCAGAAGGCCCAGTTGATCATGCTCTCGGCGATCAGCTTCGCGGTGGTGGGTGGGTTCGTCTGGGGATGGCTCGTGGACCGGATCGGGCCGAAGCGCACGCTCGACATCGTGCTCTGGCTCTGGGTCGCGACCTTCCTCGGGGCGGGGATGATCGGACTCCTCGGACTCCCGGTCAGCGTGCTCTTCGTGGTGGCGTCGATGGCGGGGGTCGGACTCGGCGGGATCTGGAGTGCGGACCGGCCCTACATGCTGCGCCTGACCCCGCCGGACCGGGTCGGCGAGTTCTATGGACTCTACGGCATGGTGGGGCGATTCTCGGCCATCACCGGCCCGCTCATCTGGGCCGGCGTCGCCTGGCTCTGCATCGGCCAGCT
>CAZHAG010000020.1:0-11944 GCA_964529705.1 uncultured Gemmatimonas sp.
GGAGGGCGCCCTGCTTGGCGCCGGAGCGGCAGCCGTAGCCGCAGAAGCCGGTGCGAATGCACCCGGTGGCGTTGATCCGGGCGCTGAAGGCGGACCAGCCGAGTGCGCGGGCGCCGCCGAGGATGATGCGGTTGTTGGGCGAGTGCGCGTCCTCGGGGACGACGCGCGTGTGGGTCTCGCGTTCGATGCGGTCGAAGTGGGGGGCGAGGTCGGCGGCGCGCATCCCTTCGATGCCGTGGTACGCGGCCCATTCGTGGAGCACCCACTCGGGGGTGCGGAGCATCACCATCCAGTTCACGGTCGTGCCCCCGCCGACCACCGCGCCCTGGAAGAGTGAGACGCTCACGTCGTTCGTCGCGCGCAGCCCGGCGTCGGCGTAGAGGCGCTCGAACATGGGCGCCTCCTGTTCGTCGAGCTCTTCGCCGGTGACGAGCTCGCCCGCCTCGACCATCAGCACGTCGAACCCCGCTTCGGCGAGCCGCGCCGCCGCGACCGAGCCCCCGACGCCCGTGCCGACGACCACGACCTCGGCACGCACCACTTGTCCGTCGATCAGGAGCGCGGAGAGCGTGGAAGGGAGGGCCGGCTGGCGGTGGGCGGTGGCCGGGTCGGGGGCGCGCATCACGGGCTCGGCGTCGGAGCGGGTGCCGGGGAGCGCGCCCTCCCAGGGCACTGCGGGGCCGCGCTCGTGGTAGGGTCCCCGATAGCCGATCTCCGCGAGCGCCTCGGGCGTGGCGTACTCGGCGTGCATCACGAAGCGGCGGAGCCCCTGCACCACGGTGCGGAGGATGGGGAGGCGCGAGTGGGTCCACGCGTCGAGCAGGCGGTCCTGGCTCGCTGCGCCCTGGCGCACGAACGGGATCGGGCGCGCGCCGCCGAGCAGGGCCGCGGTCCGGGAGCCGGCGAGCGTGAGGGCGCGGCCGAAGTCGCGCCGCCGGCGGGGCGCGAGGCGTGCCACACGGTCCGCGATGTCGATGAGCAGCCGCGCGCCGCGCGCGGCGTCCTGGAAGGCGTGCGGCACGAGGCGCCGGACGACGGCATCGAGCGTGGCACGCTGGGACGCGGGCAGCGGAACCGGTGGGTTCACGCGGAAAGAGATACCTGTCGGCGGGCCGTGCGTCCATCCTATTGGTGACATACGCCGTGGCAGCGCCCTGCTCCGCCCCATAATTTCGCGCAATGGCCCGAGTCGCATCGGCTGGTGAGTCCGCGGCACTTTCGCGGGAGCTGTCGGACTTCCTGATCGAGTTCTCCATCGGTCTGCAGAAGTACGCCATCTACCCGTCCGGGCATCCCATGCTCGGCACGACCTCCGCCGACCTGAACCGGCGACTCGAGGCGCTGCTCAAGGAGCGGCCGGCGCTCTCGCTCGGCGTGGCGCGTCACCAGCTGATCATCGAGGGCGTCGCCACCGACGAGTCGAACCCCGTGCTGCGCGAACTCGCGGCGCGGTTGCACCGCCACCACCTCGGCGCCGTGAAGTTCTCGCAGGGAGTGACGGAGACCGAGCTCAACGACATGCTCGCGACCGTCTCCGTGGACGCGGGGCGGCTGCCGCGCCCGCTCGGGCTCGAGGGCCCCGAGGTGCTGACGCAGTGGCCGCACACGCGGCTCTACCCGATGACCTTCGCGCAACTGCAGCTCATCGAGGAGCACCCGAGCGCGGATCCGCTCGACGACGACTCGATGAAGTCGACCGGCTCCGGGAGCCGCTCGGCACAGCTCTGGATCGGCCTCGCGCGCGCGGCGCTCATCACGGAACTCGGGGTCTCGATGGACACCGAGGACGCGGAGTCCACGGACCCCGTGGCCGTGGCGAAGGCGATCGAGGAGCACAAGCGCGACGAGGCGTACGACCAGGTCGTAGTGGGCTACCTCCTGCAGATCGCGGAGGAGGTGAAGGCCAAGGGCGGGCGCGACGCCGCGGCGCTCACCAAGCGAGTGAGCCAGCTCGTGGGGACGCTCTCCCCGGAAGCGCTCCAGCGCCTGCTGCAGATGGGAGGCGACGTGCGGCAGCGCCGGAAGTTCGTGGCCGACGCCGCGCAGGGGATGGCCGTGGACGCGGTGGTGGACCTCGTGCGCGCCGCCGCGGACACCTCCGGCCAGACGATCTCGCACTCGATGGTGCGGATGCTCTCCAAGATGGCCGTGCATGCGGACGCCGGGTCCGCGGACGCGCGCACCGCCGCGGACGGCGCGCTGCGCGAGCAGGTGACCAAGCTGATCGAGGGGTGGCAGCTCGACGACCCGAACCCCGACGGCTACCGGCTCGCGCTCGAGAAGATGGCGACCTCGGCCCCGATGTTCCGGAACGTGGACCACTCCTTCCCGATCGAACCGGAGCGGCTGCTGGCGATGGGGCTCGAGATCGAGACGCTGGGGGACCAGGTGTTCCGTTCGGTGGACGCGATGGCGGCGCGCGACGATCTCACGCCGCTCATGGACCTGGTGGACAACGCGCCAGCGGGGTGGATGCGCGACGTGGTCTGGCGCCACGTGGCCACGCCCCAGCGCCTGCGGCTCCAGCTCGCGCTCGACCCGCTCCCCGTCGCCGTGCTGAAGAAGATGGTGGCCCGGATGGGCGCGGCGGCGGTGGACGCGCTGCTCGACGCGCTCGACGAATCCGAGGAGACGGCGACGCAGGAACGCCTGGTGGAGCTGCTCGCGAGCGTGGGACCGGTCGCGGGGCCGTTGATCATGGCCCGGCTCCCCGGGATGCGCTGGACGCACGTGCGCGTGCTGATCGCGCTCCTCGGCCGGAACCCCGGCTGGCCCGGCGGCTATTCCGCGACGCAGTACCTGAGCCATCCGGATGCGCAGGTGCGCCGCGAGGCGCTGCGGCAGCAGCTGCGCGCGCCGGAGACGCGCGACGCGGCGATCGTGCGCGCACTCGCGGACGCCAGCGACGCCACGCTCCGGCTCGGGCTCGGCGCTGCGATGACCAGCTGCCCGCGCGACGCGGCGGCGATCCTCCGGGTGCGTGCCGACGACGCGACGATCTCCCCCGACCTGCGTGCGCTCGGGATCCGCGCGCTCTCCAGCTACAAGTCGCCGGAGACCCCGGCCTGGCTCGCCTCCCGCGTCGTGAAGACGGGGCGGTTGCTCAAGCGTCCGGGGCTCGCGGGCAAGTCGCCGGAGATGCTCGCGGCCCTGGAGGGGCTCGCGGCGCACTGGCGCGAGGACAAGGCCGCCGCGGAGGCGCTCACGCTTGCGGCCGCGAGCTCGGACCCGGAGATCCAGTCGGCGGCGACGCCGCGCGCCACCGCCGAGCACCGGCTGAGCGGTGCCACCACCGAACACCGGACGGGGACGCCGTGAGCGAGCCCGCGAAGTTCCTCAACTCGTTCGCGCAGTCGCTCGCGACGATGTCGCTCTACGGGAACGGGCATCCGCAGCGCGAACGGACGATCGACGCCGCCTACGACTCCCTGCTGCTCCTGCAGGAGAACGACCCGCGCCCGCGATTCAGCTTCCTCGGGCAAGACGTGATCTACGGCGAGATGGCGATGCGCGAGCTCGGGGACTGGGGGTGGGGTGCCCGCCTCGCGAACGCCGGCGTGCAGCGCCTGGAGTTCGAGCGCGGCACCACGCGCGACGAGTTCGAGGTGTTCCTCGAGGAGGTGCTCGCTCGTCTGACCCTTCAAGCGGTGGACAGTGCGTCGCGGAGCCCGGAGCGACGCTCCACGATCAAGTTCGGCGCGATCGGCGTGAAGGGCTCCGACGACCAGGTGCGCCCGGTCGAGTCCGTGGTGGTGCCGACGGCGGGCATCTCCTACTCGCTGAATGACGAGGCGGACGCGGTGCGCTGGCTGCACGACGAGGTGCAGGAGCGGGGAGAGCTCCCGCTGATGGAGGCGGAGTCGGTGGTGCGCTCCCTCTCGCTCGCGATGCACGGCGACAAGAACATCGTGATCCCGCTGCTGCAGCTGAAGGAGTTCGACCAGTACACCACCACGCACTCGCTGAACGTGAGCGTGCTCACGATGGCGCTGGCCGAGTGGGTGGGGATGGGGGCGAAGGACGTGCGGGCCTTCGGCGTGGCCGGCCTGCTGCACGACCTGGGGAAGGTGCGCATCCCGAAGGAGGTGCTCACGAAGCCGGGCAAGTTGTCGGATGACGAATGGAAGATCATGCGGCAGCACCCCGTGGACGGGGCGAAGATCATCTACGAGAGCGACCGTGACCTCGACCTCGCGGCGGCCGTGGCCTACGAACACCACATCATGATCAATGGACAAGGGTATCCCGCACGGAGATTCGAGCGTGGCGTGCATTCGGCCAGCAAGCTCGTCCACGTCTGCGACGTGTACGACGCGCTGCGCACCAAGCGCCCGTACCGGGACGCCTGGGAGTCCGAGCGCGTGCTGAAGCACATCGAGGAGGGCGCGGGTCCCGACTTCGACGCCGAGTCGGCCGCGGCGTTCTGCGCGATGATGCGGCAGTGGGAGCGCCGCGTGGCGGTCGTGGACGAGACGCAGCCCGTGGTGGCGCCGGGGGACGCGGCATGAGCGCGCCGGACCGCTTCCGCTCCCTCTCGGACCTCGAGAGCCTGCAGTCGTTCGTGCAGAACCTCCGCGAGGCGATCTACATCACGAACGATCGGGGGGAGATCCTTGACGCCAACCCCGCGTTCTTCGCCCTGCTCGGCGTGCGCACCAAGGAGGACCTCTCCTCGATCGGCGCGAACGAGCTCGTGGTGGATCCCTCGCTACGGCTCGCACAGCTCGAGCAGATCGACCGCGACGGCTTCGTGCGCGACTACGAGCTCCAGCTCGTGCGCCCCGACGGCACGCTGCTCACCGTGCTCGACACCGTGTACTGCGTGCAGGATCCCGCGACCGGGGAGACGCTCTACCACGGGATGTTGGTGGACATCACGGACCGCAAGCGGATGGAGGACGAGCTCCGGCACCAGAGCATGCGGGATCCGCTCACCGGCTGCTACAACCGTCGCTACCTCTCCGAGATGGATGAACAGATGAGCCCCACCGACGCGCCCTGGGGCTGCATCTTCATCGACATCGACCACTTCAAGTCGTACAACGACCAGCACGGGCACCAGATGGGGGACAACACGCTCGTGCGGATGAGCCGATTCCTGATGCGGCAGGTGCGCGCCGAGGAGCCGGTGATCCGCGTGGGGGGTGACGAGTTCGTGATCCTGCTCCGCGGCGCGAGCGAGTCGCAGGCGCAGATGGTCGCCCAGCGCATGCAGTCGGCCGCGCTGCGCACCGCGCCCGTCCCCTTCTCGCTCGGCTGGGCGACGCGGCAGCCTGGAGAGAACCTGATGAACACCATGCACCGGGCGGACCAAAACCTGCTCGCCGTGCGCGTGATCGAACGGACGCCGACACGGATCACGGGAGCGGTGCAGCGCGAGGACGACGGAGAGTTGTAACCCCTTGTGCCAGAACACCTTGGCATGTGCGTGTGCAAGTTCTCGCCGCGCCTGCGTCTCCTAGTCGACCCTGACCGGGAGAACCCGTGTTCCGCACCGCCCGCAGCATCATCCGTAGTACCCTGACTCCGCTGGCCCTCCTCTTCGCCGCATCCGGGATCGCGGAGGCCCAGCGCCCCGTCCTGATCGACTCCGCCTGCGAGACGCGCATGTGCGTCTCCGCACCCTGCCCGCAGCCACCCTGCCCGGATCGCCGCGGCGGCGTGGAGCGCACGGGCCGCGAGGTGCGCGTCACGCTCGAGGGGCGCGTGCTCCGCTACGAGGTGACCGAGCGCTGGACCAACCACGGCGGCACCATCGGCGAAGCCGACTACGTGCTCCCGCTGCCACGCAACGCGGCGTTCGAGGACCTCGCGCTCGAGATCGACGGTGAGATGGTGACCGGCGAGGCGCTCGACGCGAACCGGGCGCGCGCCATCTATGAGGAGATCGTCCGCAAGAAGAAGGATCCCGCACTGGTGGAGTGGATGGGCCTCGGCGTGCTCCGCACGCGGATCTTCCCGATCCAGCCGGGCGAGACGCGCACCGTGGTGGTGCGCTTCCGTGCGGTGGCGGAGCGCGAGGGCGATGCGCTGCGCGTGGATGTGCCGGCGCCCCGCGGTTCGGGGACCACCGGGAGCGGCACCGCGCTCTCCTTCCGCTGGCCCGCCGGCGACGGCTTCGGCGAAGTCTGGTCGCCCACGCACCGCGTGGATGTCGCGCGCGACGGTGTGCGCCGCACCGCGCGCGTGGACGACGCGAACGGGACCGTGACGCTCCTCGTGCCGGTGCGGTCGAACGGGAACGCGGCGATCACCGTGCTCACGCACGCCCCGAGTGCGAACGACGGCTATGCCCTGATCACCCTCACGCCCCCCGCGGTGACGCGCCGCGCGACCTCGCGCGACGTGACCTTCGTGGTGGACGTCTCAGGGTCGATGAGTGGCGGCAAGCTCGAGCAGGCCAAGGCCGCCGGCCGGCAGCTGCTCGGCACCCTGTCGAGCGGCGACCGCTTCCGGCTGATCGCCTTCTCGAACGACGTGGAGGAGTTCCGCGACGGGTGGACCAGCGCGACCAGCGCTTCACGCTCGGCCGGCCTCCGCTGGCTGAACGGGCTGCGCGCCTCCGGCGGCACGAACATCGGCGGCGCCCTGGAGCGCGCACTCGAGGCGGACGAGGCGTCGGGCCGCCTCGCGCTGGTGCTCTTCCTCACGGACGGCGCGCCGACGGTGGGCGAGCGGCGGGCGGAGCGCCTGGCCGCGCGCGCGGGCGAACTGCGCGGTGAGCGTCGCGTCTTCACCTTCGGGCTGGGGGCGGACGTGAACGCCGGGCTCCTGGAGCAGGTGGCGCTCGATGGCGCCGGCACCGCGCACTTCGTCCGTCCGGAGGAGGACGTGGAGCGCGTGGTGGGTGTCGTGGCCGAGCGGCTGCAGCGTCCCGTGGCCACGAACCTGAAGATCCGCGCGGCGGGCGTGCAGCTCACCGCGCTCCAGCCGGCGGGGCGGCTCGACCTCTTCGCGGGGCAGGAACTGACGATCCTCGCGAAGTATCGGCGGACCTCCACCGGCTTCGGCGCGAGCGGCTCGTCGCGCGTGACCATCACGGGCGAGACGCCCGAGGGGCGCGTGAGTTGGGACGCCGAGGCGCGCTTCCCCGAGCGGCGCACCGCGGACGCGTTCGTGGGGCGGCTCTGGGCCACGCAGCGCGTGGGCTGGTTGAGCGCGGAGCGCCGGAAGAATGGTGCGTCGCGTGAGGTGGACGGTGAGATCCGTTCGCTGGGCGAGCGGTGGGGCATCCCCACCGAGCTCACCTCCTACCTGGTGCTGGAGCCCGGCATGGACCAGGTCGCGGGGAACATGCCGCGACGCGATGCCGGCCAGCTCCGTCGCAACGAGGCCAGCGTGGCGGGTGGGCGTGCGAGCGGACTGGGCGCGTCGTCGGCGCCAGCGGCTGCCCCATCGACCCAGCAGTCGTTCGAGTCGGCGAAGGCGGCGGCCGAGATGCGCGACGCCAAGTCCGTGGCCGACATGATGGTGTCCGAGGACGAGGCACGCTTCCGTCGCACCGGGACGCGCTCCTTCTCGCAGGTGAAGGGCGTGTGGATGGACGACCGTCCGGCGGCCGCGAACGCGCGGGTGGTGCAGGTGCGGCCCTTCTCGAAGGCGTACTTTGCCCTGATGGAACAGATCCCCGAACTGCGCGAGGTGTTCGCGCTCGGTGAGCAGGTGGAGGTGCATGGCAAGGCGGTCACCATCCGGCTGGACGCGAACGGTGCCGACCTGCTGGATGCCGCCACCCTCGCCGCACTGACCCGCGACTGGTAGCGCCGTGGACCAGGCCGAACGTCTCTTCCGCACCTATCACGCCACGCTCGTGCGGTACCTCACCCGACGGCTGGGTGACCGCGACTGGGCGGAGGAGGTGGCGCAGGAGACGTTCGTCCGGGCCCTGCGGCAGGACGCCATCATGAACGAGCGGGCGTGGGTCTTCGCGGTGGCGCACAACCTGGTGCGCGATGGGGCGCGGCGGGATGCGCGCAACCGCCGGCACCTTGAGCTGCTCGCCTCGGAGGTCCGGGGCGCGGAGGAGGAGGAGCCGGTCGACGAGGCGGAGCAGACGCTGGAGCGGGCACAGCGCGCCGCGATGGCGCGGCGTGCGCTGGAGGCGCTCGGCGAGCGGGACCGCCAGGCGCTGCTCCTGAAGGAGGAAGGGCTGGACTACACCGAGATCGCGGACGTGCTCAAGATCGAGAAGAGTTCCGTGGGGACGACACTGTCGCGAGCGCGTCGCCGGCTCGCCGAGTCATATGAGGCGCTCGAGGGCGGGCGCCGGGGAGGGAAGCATGCCGCGTCCTGATGAGGGGATGATCCACGCCTGGCTCGACGGCGAGCTCGATGCCGCCGAGGCGGCGCGCGTGGAGCGACTGGTGGCGGAGGACGCCGAGTGGGCTGCGGCGGCCGCCGAGGCGCGCGGGCTGATCGCGGCGTCGTCGCGGATCGTGAGTGCGTTGGACGTGGTGCCGGCGGGGGTGGTCCCCGCGGGTGTGAAGGCTGGGGGCTCGCGACCGCGGTCGGTGGTGCGGCCCTGGATGCGGATGGCGGCGGGCGTCGTGCTCGTGGTGGGCACGGCGAGCGTGGTCCTGACGCGCTCGGCGAACGCGCCGCGGGTGGATGACGTCGCGTTCGTGGCGGGGGATGCGCGCGCGAACAGCGAAGCGCCAGCCGCCCTGCCGGCGGCTGAATCGTCGGCCGCGACTGCAACGTCGGCGGTGCTCGCCGATGAAGTGAAGGCGACGGCGTCCGACCGCGTGGCGCAGACGGCTGCTGCGACGCCAGCGCAGCCGCAGGCAGCGCCGAAGGAGGTGCCGGAGGCGCCGCCGGAGGCCCGGCGCGCGGAAGCGCTGGCGCCGTCACTCGCGCGCGAGGCCGAGGTCACGAAGGCGGCGAAAGCGACGAACGAGGCCGCTGCTGGCGCGCGTGCCCTGGGTAGTGTCGCGGGCGGCGTCGCGGCCGGCGCGGCGGGCGGCGTCGCCGCGGGCGCAGTCTCGGAGTCACGCGAGCGCGCGTCCGTCGCGGCCGCACCGCGGCGCGACGCAGCCGCACGCGAGGCGATGCCGACCGCGGCACTCCAGTCGCGCCTCGAGCAGAGCGCGGACATGGCCGCCGAGTCGCGACAGTCGCTCGTCGGGTGCTGGCGCGTGCAGCGCGCGGGGAGCGCCGACACCCTGCTGAACGCCCCGGCCATCGTCCGGCAGGCGGGGGACACACTCACGCTGGTGGTCGCCGCGGACGGCCGCACCGCCGTGGTGCTCCGCGCGGGTGCGGACCAATGGCGCGGCGACTCGCGCGTGGGTGACCGCGCCTCGGCGTATGTCGCGACGCGGGTGGAGTGCCCCCGAACACCCGAGGAGCGCTGACTTCGGCGCCGCATGCCGGCGCGGTCAACGCTCGTCGGGGAACTCCGTGGGGACGCGCTGCGCGCAGGCGACGAGCGCGATCGCCGCGCGGGTGTGCATCATGAGCGTGGTGAGCGAGCCGCGTACGGTGACCTTCCGGTGCACCACAGCGCTCATCACGTCGAGCTCCCCGCGCACGATCGACTTCCAGGTCGCATACGTCGCTCGCAGCACGAAAGGCGCGGTGACGGTGGAGGGGTCGCGGACCTCGGCGTGCGCGCAGCGCCCGCGGTCGAGTGCGAGTTCGATCGCCACCGCCTCGGGGTATCCGAACTCCGCCGCCGGCTCGAGCACCATTGCCACGGGCCAGGTCCACTTGGCGGCCGCACTCCGGTAGTCGGCATCGTCCTCGATCGCCGCGCGGAGCGCGTCGGCCCATGGAACGGTGAATGGGCGGTGACTCACGCGGTCCGCGCCTCGTCGAGCAACTCCTCGGGGCGCTCACGCAGGGCGCGGAGCACCGTGCTGCCGGCAGCCAGCGCACCGAGCAGCATGTAGAGGTAGAACGAGTAGGCGCGCCACCAGATCAGTGAGCCCGCGAGCACATCCGCCGCGAGCAGCGAGCCGAAGGCCAGCTTGAACGAGAACTCCACCGCGCCGCCCCCACCAGGCGCGGGCGCGATCGAGCTCCCATACAGCAGGACGAGCGACCAGAGCACGAGCGGCGCCACCGCGGTCTCGGGCGCGACGGCGCGCACGATCACCACGAGCATCCCGAGCCGCGCCGCGACATGCACGGAGGAGGCGAGCGTCGCGGCGATCAGCGCGCCCGGCCGTGCCTCGCGGAGCTTGCCGAGGCTCGCCTTCAGTGCGCGCAACGCGCGTTGCACGCGCCGCCACGCGCCCGCGTTGAAGCCGAGCCGGCGCGCCCAGTCGGGAGGCTTGCCGTGCGTGTTGCGCTGGGAGAGGTACCAGCCGGCCACCGCCGCGATGCCCACGAGCACGGTCCATGCGCCGATCACCCCGACCATCAGGCCGATCACGCCCCCCGAGCCGCGGAAGACGACCGCCATCGCCGCGACGATGATCACCAGCGATACGAGCTCGAGGAAGAGCTCCACGAAGAGCACGAGGATGATCGACGCGGCCGGCAGTCCCTCCTCGGCCAGCACGAGGAAGCGCGCCGGCTCCGCGCCGGAACGGCCCGGAGTGATGGCGGCCGCGAAGTCGCCACCGAGGATCACGCGCACCGCGGCGCCAACGCGAAGCCGGACGCCGATCGCGGCCGCGCTCCAGTGCAGCTTGAGCCCGCGCGCGAGGACCTCGACGCCCACGACCCCGAGCGCGGCGAGGTGCGCCCACCAGGGGAGGAGCGGGGGCGCGCCGTGCTTGTTCCACCCGCTCCAGACGAGATAGGCGGAGACGCCGAGCGCGGCGGCGAAGGAGAGGACGACGATGAGCCAGCGTCGCCGGCTCATCGCCCGATCGCCTCCGGCCGCCCCGCCGCCGCCTCAGACATCAGGGGCGCAGCGGGACCGACGTGGCGCTGGGGGTCGAGGTCACCGGCCAGAGTTCGACGCGGTTGTCCGAGAAGAGGGGCACCGCGATCACGCCGCGGCGCGCGTCGTACCCGAGGTCGGCGGGGGCGTTGAGTCCGCGGCGCATGGTGGTGGTGAGTCCACCGAAGAAGAGCGTCACCGAGGAGTCGGCCCAGCTGGTGAAGAGCGTGCTGCCGTCGGCGAGCACGACGATGCCGTCGCCCCCGCCGGGGCCCGTGCCTGCGACCGTGGCTTCCTTGGCGCCCGTCACCCAAGAGTAGATGTTCGGCGTGTTGAAGCCGACGATCAGCCAGGCGTTCATGGCGGGATGCCAGACGATGCCGTTGGCCGCGGACTCGCGCGGGAGGACGACGGCCTGCCGCGCCGTGTGATTGCGGACCTCGAAGACGCGGCTGAGGCCGGGGTGCGTGACGGCCCCGTCCGAGCCGAACGCGATCCCGCTGTCCGTGATGTAGATCGCGCCGTCGTTGCCGACCGCGACGTCGTTCAGGAAGGTGGCGCGCAGGCGCCGGAGGTCGACATCGGCCACCTGCGTGCCGGTGGTCACGTCGAATCCGCGGAGTATGTCGATGTCCGCGACCCAGAGGGTGTCCCCCTGGAGGGCGAGTCCCTTGGGTGCGTTGAGCGTGACGTCGTCGTCCGCGCCATTGATGAACGGGAGCGAGTCGAGCCGCGCGAGGCCGGGGCCGAGCCGGAGGATGTAGCCGTTGTCGTCCTTCGCGGTCGGCGAGCCGTTGATGTTCGAGACGTACCAGACACGGCGCGTGTCGTCCCAGAGCACGGACTCGGGCGTGGCGAGGCCGGTGTTGGCGACGGCGAGGGGTGCGTTGGGGTCCCGCGGCGGCGGGGCGGCCTGCTCGTGTTCCGGCTCCTTGCCGCCGCAGCCGGCGGCGAGCAGCGCGAGGAGTGCGGCGAGGCTCAGGGCCGGGCGTGCGGCGCGCGCCGTCCGGTGCGAGCGGGACGTGACGATCGACATGATGGGCAGCATGTGAGGGGTCCTCCTCCGGAAGTCCAGTACGGATGCGACGGTCGTTCGGTCGAGCGCCTGAGAAT
>CAZHAG010000020.1:12044-20748 GCA_964529705.1 uncultured Gemmatimonas sp.
CTCCTCCGGAAGTCCAGTACGGATGCGACGGTCGTTCGGTCGAGCGCCTGAGAATCTAGGATGTGTGCCCTTGCGTCGCGCCCCGAAGGGGAGCAACATCGGCACGCTGGGTCAATCATCCCCCGATGGAGGTCGTGCGTGTCCGTCCTGTCCGTTGTCCGCCGCGCGCTGCTGCCCGCCGCGCTCACCCTGATCTCCCTGGCCGTGCCGGTCGCGCCCCAGGCGCAGACCCTCGATGCCTCCGCCCTCAACGGTGTCCGATGGCGCGAGCTCGGACCCGCGCGCGGCGGGCGCTCCGTCGCCGTCGCGGGCTCGGAGTCCCGTCCGCTCGAGTACTGGATGGGCACCACCGGTGGCGGCGTCTGGAAGACCACCGACGCCGGCGTGAACTGGAACCCCGTCACCGACAAGTACTTCGGCGGGACCATCGGCGCGATCGCCGTCGCCGAGTCGAACCCTGACATCGTGTACGTGGGTGGCGGGGAGACCGACATCCGCGGCAACACCTCCCACGGCGACGGGCTCTGGAAGACGACCGACGGCGGGAAGACCTGGACCCTGATGGGGCTCAAGGAGACGCGACACATCGCGCGCGTGCGCGTGCACCCCACGAACCCCGACCTCGTGTACGTCGGCGCGCTCGGTCACGCCTTCGGGAACAACCCCGAGCGCGGAGTCTTCAAGACGACCGACGGCGGGAAGAGCTGGGCGAAGATCCTCTTCCGGAACGACTCGACCGGGATCTCCGACCTGATCATGGACCCGAACGACCCCAACACGCTCTACGCCGCGTTCTGGCATGCGTACCGGCGTCCCTGGATGCTGAACTCCGGCGGCCCCGGCGGCGGGATCTTCAAGACGACCGACGGCGGCGCGACGTGGCAGGAGATCACGGCGGCGCCGGGCCTCCCGCGCGGCGTGCTCGGCAAGATCGGCCTCGCCGTCTCGCCCGCCAACTCGCGGCGCGTCTGGGCGATCATCGAGGCGGACTCGGGAGGCGTCTACCGCTCCAATGACGCGGGTGCCACCTGGGAGTGGATCAACAAGGACCGCAACCTCCGCCAGCGCGCCTGGTACTACTCCAAGATCTACGCCGACCCGGCCGACACGAACGTCATCTATGGATTGAACGTCCAGTTCTTCCGGAGCGTGGACGGCGGCCGGAACTTCCGCCAGCAGATCTCCGTGCCGCACGGCGACAACCACGACATGTGGATCTCGCGGGGCGACCCGAAGCGGATGGTGCAGGCGAACGACGGCGGTGCGAACGTCAGCTTCAACGGCGGCGTCACCTGGTCGGAGCAGGACTTCGCGACCGCGCAGATGTACCACGTCTCCACGACCAACCACTTTCCCTACCACGTCTGCGGCGCGCAGCAGGACAACTCGACGCTCTGTGGGCCGAGTCGCAAGGAGGGCGGCGTCGACCGTGCGGACTGGCGGGACGCCGGCGGGGGCGAGTCCGGGTACGTCACGGCGCACCCGACCGATCCCGACCTCGTCTATGCGGGCAGCTACTCCGGCTACCTCACGCGCAAGGACATGCGCACGGGCCTCGAGCGGAACATCAACGCCTGGCCGATGAACCCGATGGGGCATTCGTCGGAGGATATCAAGTACAAGTTCCAGTGGACCTTCCCGATCGTGGTCTCGATGCACGACCCGCGGGTGCTCTACGTGGGCGGGAGCCACCTGTTCCGCTCGACGAACGAGGGGCAGAGCTTCGACATCATCTCCGGACCGCTCGCGCGGAACGACCCGAAGACCCTCGGCCCCTCCGGTGGTCCCATCACGAAGGACCAGACGGGCGTCGAGACCTACGGCACGATCTTCACCTTCGCGGAGTCGCCGCGCTCGGCGCAGACGCTCTGGGTGGGCACCGACGACGGCTGGGTGCAGCTCTCGCGGGACGGTGGGAAGACGTGGAAGAACGTCACGCCCCCGGGAATCGGCGACTTCGCGCGCATCTCGATCATCGACGCCTCGCGCTTCGACGAGGGGACGGCATATCTCGCGGCGAACCGCTTCCAGCTCGACGACTTCTCCCCCTCGCTCTGGAAGACCACCGACTTCGGTGCGACCTGGACGAAGATCGTGAACGGCATCACGGGGGATGAGTTCACGCGCGTGATCCGCGAGGACCCCGAGCGGCGCGGGCTGCTGTACGCCGGCACCGAGCGCGGAGTCTGGGTCTCGTTCAATGACGGCGCGCTCTGGCAGAAGCTGCAGATGAACCTCCCGCCGGTGCCGGTGCACGACCTGGTGGTGAAGGAGGGCGACCTCGTGGCCGGTACGCACGGGCGCTCGTTCTGGGTGCTCGACGACCTCTCGGCGCTCCGTCAGCTGACGCCGGCGGTGCTCGCGAAGCCGGCGCACCTCTTCGCGCCGCGCGACGCGTACCGGATCGACTGGGGAGGCGGCTTCGGCGGCGGCCGGCCGGACAGCACGGTGACCACGCGCCCGGGCCAGAACCCGACGAGTGGCGCCGTGGTCTACTATCATCTCGCGACCGCGGACCAGAAGGTGAAGCTCGAGTTCCTAGCGCCGGACGGGTCGGTGATCAAGGCCTACGAGTCCGCGGACTCGGCCTCCCGCGCGGCGGCCGCCGCGGCCGCAGCAGCGGCGCGTGCCGCCGGGGGTGGAGGCGGAGGCGGGCGTGGCGGTGGCGGCGGCGAGACGCGCATCCCGAACGCGGCGGGGCTCAACACCTTCGCGTGGGACATGCGCTATCCCGATGCGAGCACCTTCACCGGGATGATCCTCTGGGCCGGGAGCACGCGCGGCCCGATCGCGCCGGCGGGGACGTACACGGTGCGGATGACCGTGGGCAACGCCGCGCCGCAGACGGCGACGTTCAAGCTGCTCAACGACCCGCGCACCACGGCCACCGCGGCCGACCTGGTGGCGCAGTTCGAGTTCCTGATGAAGGTGCGCGACAAGACGAGCGAGGCGAACGACGCGGTGAAGACCATCCGCAACGTGAAAGCCCAGCTCGCCGACCGCGCGGAGAAGGCGCCGCGCCTCAAGCGGAGTGCGGATGCGCTCGCGGCCGCGCTCTCGAAGGTGGAGCAGGAGGTCTACCAGGTGAAGAACCAGAGCGGCCAGGACCCGCTCAACTACCCGGTGAAGCTCAACAACAAGATCGCCGGGCTGGCCGGCGTGGCCTCCTCCGGGCCGTACCGCCCCACCGACCAGGCCGAGGCGGTCTACGCCGAGCTCTCCGAACTCCTGGGCGTGCAGCTCAAGCAGATGGAGAAGCTGCTCAAGGAGGACCTGGAGAAGTTCAACCAGGAGGCGAAGCGCGCCGGCCTCGAGGCGGTGGTGCCGAAGGCCGAGGAGCCGCCGCCGAAGCCGGTGATCACGGCGGATGATGATGAGGTGCTCCCCGCGGCGTGACGCGCAGCGGCGAGGGAGAGGGCAGGACCCACTGGGTGATCCGCGACGCGACCGTCGCGGATCACCCAGTGGTGCTTGCGATGAACAACGCCGAGGTGCCGGCCCTCAACGAGCTCACGTCGACCGACCTGGCCTGGCTCGCGGAGCACGCGGTGTACTTCCGCGTGGCCGTGGACGCGGCGGGGGTGGCCGGGTTCGTGATCTGCCTCCCCTCGGGCATCGATTACTGGAGCGGGAACTACGCATGGTTCACCGCGCGACATGACCGCTTCCTCTACCTGGACCGGGTGGCGGTGGCGCCGCGCGCGCAGGGCAGGGGCGCGGGGCGCGCGCTCTACGAGGACATGCACGCCTTCGCGAAGGGCCGCTGGCCGCGCGTCACGCTCGAGGTGAACCTGCGCCCGCCGAACCCGGTTTCGGACGCGTTCCACGCGCGGATGGGCTACGTGGCGGTGGGCGTGCGGGAGTACAACGAGGGGGCGAACGCGGTGACCATGCTTGAACGGCAGATGTGAGGTGGGAGGTGTGAGGTGTGAGGTGTGAGGAACTCACGCCGTTCCCTCCCACCTCCCACCTCCCACCTCACACCTGTAGTTCAGGCACCGTCGCCCCATCCACCGCCATCCCCATCGCGTGGTACCCCTTGTCCACGTACACCGTCGCCCCGGTGATCCCGCTGGCGAGGGGTGAGCAGAGGAATGCCGTGGCGTGGCCCACCTCGCTGGCGTCGAGCGCCTGCGGGAGCGCGGAGTTGGCCTCGCAGTACTTCACCATCGCGCCGATGATCCCGATCGCGCTCGCAGCGCGCGAGGCGTAGGGGCCGGCGCTCACGGTGTTCACGCGCGCGCCCCACTTCCGGCCGGCCTCGAAGGCCAGCACCCGCGTGTCGCTCTCGAGCGCGGCCTTGGCCGAACTCATCCCGCCGCCGTAGCCGGGGATCGCGCGCTCGCTCGCCATGTAGGTGAGCGAGGCGACGCTCGCGCCGGGGCGGAGCATCGGGCCGAACGCGCGCAGCATCCCGATCAGCGAGTAGGCACTCACGCTCACCGCGGCGAGGTAGCCGCTGCGGCTCACCTCGAGCAGCGGCTTCTTCACCTCGGGTCCGTTGGCGAGCGAGTGCACCAAGATGTCGAGCGGCTGGTCGCCGAAGTCGGCGCGCATGCGGGCCGCGAGCCCCTCGAGCGAGAAGTCCCCCGTGTCCTTGTAGCGCTTGTTCTCGCGGATCTCCGCGGGGGCGTCCTCGAGCCGGTCGAAGGCCGCGTCGAGCGGGTAGATCCGCTCGAACTCCAGCAGCGAGCCGTCGGGGAGCTTGCGCGACTCGTCCATCTTCCCGCGCTCGAGGAGGTTCAGGAAGATGTTGAGCGCCGGCGGCCAGGTGGCCACGCAGACGGTGGCGCCGGCCTGGATCATGGCCTTGGCGATGGCGAAGCCGAAGCCGCCGTCGTCGGCGACGCCGGCGATGAGGGCGCGCTTGCCCTTCAGGTCGATGGGGAGCATGGGCGTTCGAGGTCGAGAGGGGACGCCGTCGAGACGGCGCTGCAGCCGTGTATCCAGTGAATCTGGCGGAAGTCGATGCGGGAATGCGAGGACTCGCGGTGGATCAGCGACGCGGGTGAGGCCGGTCCTCCTGCCGCAGCTCTGCGAGGTCGGCGAGGTCACGGGGCCGGCCCACCGCCTCCTTGTTCCGGATGAGCGAGGCACGACCGAGGACGGGGACGTCGAGGTGCTCATAGCGCACCGAGATGCGATCCTTCCAGGCATCCGCGAAGGTGACGCCGGAGATGCTCGTCAGGATGTCGATCCGCGCCGGCGGGAGCCCGATCTGGAAGACGACCTCAGGCATCGCGAGATCCTGCTGCGAGAGATCCTGGAGCGGAGCCCCGAACGCGAGCAGGGCGGACCAGACGCGCGACGAGTTGTCCGCGGTGGGATTCACCCAGATGTCGAGGTCGCCCGTCGCCCGTGGACGGCCATGCACGGCGACCGCGTAGGCGCCGACGACGAGGTACTCAGCGCGCGCCTCGGACAACGCGGCCAACATCTCGATGAAGTCTCGGTTCATCCTTGACCCCGTAGGCGAACGCCCAGACCTGCCGCGTGAGGACCCAGACCATGGCCAGGCGCTCCGATGCCGGGAGCGCAGCGTCGTGCTCGTGTGCCCCTTCGTCACCCAGTCGCAGGCGACGTGTGACGACCTCGCGTCGGCTCATCCCTGCAATCTACATCCCGAACGGCGCGCGGCCGCTACGAGGCGAGTTCCGCACTCGCCTTGCGCGCGCACTCCGCGAGCACCGCGCCCGCGAGGAAGATCGTCTCCTCGTCCGGGTTGAACTTCGAGTTGTGCACGCCCACGCGCTCCCCGGTCCCCCGGTGGGTGCCGACCCGGAGGAAGCAGCCGTCCATCTTCTCCAGGTAGAACGCGAAGTCCTCGCCCCCCATGTTCGCGCGCAGTAGCGAGCGGAGCGCGGGCTTGCCGAGCAGCTCGCGCACCGCATCCTGCGCCCAGCCGGCGCCGCGCTCGGGGTTGATCAGGGGAGGCGTGCCCTCCTTGAGCGTGACCTTCGCCGTGAGCTGGTGCGTCGCGGCCACGGAGCGCGCCAGGCGGGTGAGCTCGTCGGCGAGCATCTTCCGCACCTCGGGCGTCGTCGCGCGGATGGTGCCGGCACAGTGCGACGTCTCGGGGATCACGTTGGGCGCGCCCCCGGCCTTGAGGATCCCCACGCTGATCACGCCGGGCACGGCGGGATCGAGCCGGCGGGAGACGACGGTCTGCACATCGCAGACGAACGCGGCCATCCCCACCACGGGATCCTTCGTGTCCTGCGGGCGCGCGCCATGACCACCGCTGCCGCGGAAGTCCACCTCGAAGGTGTCGGTGCTCGCCGCGAGCGGCCCCGCGTCGGCGACGAACTCCCCGACATCGTAGCGCCAGTCGACATGGGCGCCGAACATCGCCGCCACGCCCTCGAGCGCGCCGCTCGCGAGCACCTTGGCCGCCCCCTCGCCCACCTCCTCCGCGGGCTGCAGCACCAGGAGCACCTCGCCGACCGCGGGAGACTTCGCGAGGAGTATCCCCGCCGCCACGGTCCAGGTGGCGTGCATGTCGTGTCCGCAGGCGTGCATCATCCCCGGCGTCTCGGAGGCGTACGGCAGCTCCGTCTCCTCGAGGATCGGGAGGCCGTCGATGTCACCGCGGATCGCGACGGTCGGGCCACCCTTCCCGCTCCCGGGAATGCGCGCGATGAGGCCGGTCTTCGCCACCTCGCGCACCACCTTGATCCCGGCCTGCTCGAGCGCCGCCTTGAGGAGCGACTGCGTCTTGAGTTCCTGCCACGAGGGCTCGGGGTTGCGATGCAGCGCGCGCCGCAACTCGAGGAGCAATGCACGCTCCCCGGCCGTGAACTGTCCCACGAGCTGCTCCGTCCCGCTCGTCCCCTTCGTCATCGCGCGCGCAGCTCCTCGGCACGTACCGTGAGTGATTCGATCCGCTTGCGGTCCACCGTGACGCCGATGCCAGACATGCCGAGCGGCACCTGCACCATCCCTTCCGCATCCATCGTCCATTCGGGCGTCACGACATCCTGCGCCCAGTAGCGCGCGCTCGGCGAGAGGTCGCCGGGAAGCGTGAAGTTCGGCAGCGAGGCGAGTGCGACATTGTACGCGCGCCCGATCCCGCTCTCGAGCATCCCGCCGCACCAGACCGGGACGCCCACACTCTCACAGTAATCATGGATGCGGAGCGATGCGGTGAATCCGCCCACCCGCCCAGGCTTGATGTTCACTATGCGCCCGGCTGCGAGTGTGACCATGTCCTGCGCCCGCTCCAGCGAGACGATCGACTCGTCGAGGCAGAGGGGCGTGCGGAGCTTCCGCTGAAGCTCCGCGTGCCGCACGAGGTCGTCCCAGGCGAGGGGCTGCTCGATCATCATCAGCCCCAGGTCATCGAGTGCTAGGAGTCGGTCGGTGTCGGCGAGGGTGTAGGCGTTGTTCGCATCCGCCATCAGGTGCGCGTCGTGCCCCACGGCGGTGCGCACGGCGCGCACCCAGTCCACGTCGCGCCCCGGGGCGATCTTGATCTTCACCTTCTGGTACCCGGCCGCCAGCGCCTCCTCCGCCTTGGCGATCAGCGCGTGCACGTCGCGCTGGATGCCGAGCGAGATCCCGGTGGCGATCCGCTCGCGCGTGCCGCCGATCAGCCGGGCGAGCGGCATCCCCGCCTGCTCGGCCGCGATGGCCCAGCACCCCATCTCGAGCGCGGCCTTGGCCATGTTGTGCCCGCGCACGTCCTGCTCGAGGAGCGCGTGCACCTCGCCGGGCGTCTCGACGCGCCGGCCGAGGAGGCGCGGCGCGAGGAAGCGCGTGATGGTGGGCCAGGCGGTGTCGAGCGTCTCTGGGGAGTAGTTGGGTGCGTCGTCCACCACGCACTCACTCCACGTCGAGGCGCCGTCGGCGTCGAAGAGTTCGCAGAGCAGGATCCGTCGCTCGGTCATCTCGCCTGACGAGATGCGGAAGGGCTCGCGGAGCGGAAGGCGGATCTCGCGGAGGACGATGCGGTCGAGGTGGATCATCGGCTGAGGAGGTAGGTGCCGCCGCGGTCGTCCGCGACGAAGCCGCGCACGGTGTACCCGCGCGCGAGGTAGTGCGTGAAGGCGCGCCGCGTGGCGAAGCGCCAGCGCCGTGCCGTGGCGAGGTCGGAGGCCGCGAGCGCGGTGATGTCGCGTGGGACACGAACCCCCACCTGCGGCGCGTCCACCAGCTCGCCCTCGTGCGCCGCGTCGCCCACGGCGAGCGGGAGCGGGGAGGGGAGCGCGCCGAGCGGCTTCGCGGCCTTCGCCGGATCCACGGCCCAGTCGATCACGAAGCGGTCGGTGGGCATGTCGCCCTGCAGGGGGGAGTTGGTGCCCTCGCCGTACATCGCCACCACGTACTCGACCGCGCGCGCGCCCATCCGGTTGAGGTTCAAGTGGGCGTTGCGAGCCACGAGTGGGTCATAGGTCCAGTAGATCGTCGCGATCCCCAGCTCACGGCAGCGGTCGCGCTGGTACTCCTTGAGCCGCGTGCCGAGGTGCGTGCCCTGTGCCTCGGGGCGCACGGCGAGCATGTCGGACCAGTGCACGAGCATCCCGTCCTTCACGCCGGTCACGCCGAAGACGAAGCCGAGCATCGTGCCGCTCTCGTCGAACGCGCCCGCGGTGACGCCGCCAAGCTTCTGCGCGACGAGGAGCATCGCGGCGGGGACCTTCTCCGTGAAGCCCTTGCCCCAGGTGAGTTCCTGGAGCTCGACGCACTTGGCGCGGTCGGCGTGGGA
>CAZHAG010000020.1:20848-24946 GCA_964529705.1 uncultured Gemmatimonas sp.
TGGCTCGCGGGCACCGGTGGACTCGCCGCGCTCGCCCAGCGGGCCGACGCGTCCGTACGGCGCGACGTCCGCGGGCCCGCGTCCCAGTCGAACGCCACGCTCGGCGCGCTCGCGGACATCGGGAACGGCTGGGGCCAACCCGGCGTCGTGGTGCTCGGCGCCGCGCTCTGGGGGGGCGGGCTCTACGCGCGCAACGAAGGTGTCGCAGCCGTCGGACTTCGCGCGCTCGAGGCGATCACCGTGAGCAGCGTGGTGACCAAGGTGCTCAAGGGGGCGTTCGGCCGGGCGCGGCCGCGTGTCGCGCCGGGGGATGCGTGGGACGTGGAGTTCGGGCGCGGGTTCGGCTCGGGGAATGGCGACTACGAGTCCTTCCCCTCGGGGCACAGCACCGCCGCCTTCGCGTTCGCCGCGGCGGTCACGAGCGAGGTGGCGCATCGCGCGCCACGCCACGCACGGCTCGTCGGCGTCGCGAGCTACACGATGGCGCTCGGCACCGCCTACGCGCGCACCTATCGCGACGCACACTGGCTGAGCGACGTGACGATGGGCGCCGGGATCGGCATCGTCGGGGGGCTCGCGGTCACGCGCTGGCACCGCACGCGCCCCGGCAACCGCGTGGATGAGCTGCTGCTCGCTCCGGCGATGCGGCCGCTGGTCCGGCCCGCAGGTGACGGCCGCACCGACCTCGGGGTGACCATCTCATGGCGGTGAGCGGGATCTTCATCACCACCGAGCTCGAGGGAGCGCTCGCGAAGCGCATCCACGCGTACCAGATGCGCTTCGACCCGAAGATGGGGCGCTATCTCCCGCCGCACATCACCCTCATCGGGTCGTCGGGCTCGGGCCCCGCGCCGCCGGATACCCCGGTCGACCTCATGAAGGAGAAGATCCTCCCGATCGCGAAGGCCACGCCGCCGATCACGCTGCAGTTCGGCCGTCCCGAGCGCTTCGTGCAGCGCGAGATCGTCTCGCTGCGCCTCGACCCGCACGGCCCGCTTCGCAAGCTGCACGAGGACCTGAAGACCTGCGGGCTTCCCTTCCTGCCGAGCCGCTACCCGTTCACGCCGCACTGCACGATCAACCTGTACCCGACGCTCACGGCCGCGAACCTCAAGGCGATGCTGATGCTCCGCGAGGAGGAGCCGTTCACGGTGCATACGATCTGCGTCTACCTCACGAAGGAGCCGCAGCCGCCGACGCTCCTCTTCCGCGCGAAGCTCGAGGGCGGCGCGTGACCCGACGGCGCGCGCACCGCTCCACCCTCGACGCTCGCAGCGCGACTGCGATCGCGCGCGGCCTCGTAGTCCTTCTTCTTCTCCTCGCTGGAGTCCCGACGATGGACCTCGACGCCCAACTCCTCCGCGCGAGCGACGTCGACGCGCTCCCGTCGAAGCCCGCGACCGCGCGCGCCGCGTACGGCACCGACCCGCTCCAGTTCGGCGACCTGCGCCTCCCGCCGGGCAACGGTCCCTTCCCGGTCGCGATCGTGATCCATGGCGGGTGCTGGGTGGAGCGCTACGCGTCGATCGTGAACAGCACCCCGCTCGCCGACGCGCTTCGCGACGCGGGCGTCGCCACTTGGAACATCGAGTACCGGCGCACCGACAGCCCAGGCGGCGGGTGGCCGAACACCTTCCTCGACGTGCTCGCCGCCACGGCGCATCTCCGCGTCCTCGCGCGCACGCACCCGCTCGACCTGGACCGTGTCGTCACCGTCGGCCACTCGGCGGGTGGACACCTCGCCCTTTGGCTCGCCGCGGCCGCCGAGGGGCGCGTGCCGGCGTCGAGTCCCATCGGCACGTGGACGCGCGACGGCGCGCCGGTCGCGATCCGCGCGACGGTCGCGCTCGCAGGGATCGCGGACCTCGCCGACTTCCGCACGTACTCGGCCAACACCTGCGGTGACGTGGTGGATGCATTCATGGGCGGCACGCCGGAAGCGGTGCCGGAGCGGTATGCGGCGGGGTCGCCGGTGCAGCTGCTCCCGATGCGCACGCCGCAAGTGCAGGTGGTCGGGGAGTTCGACCGCGTGATGCCGGCGCGGGCGCGCGAGGCGCACGAGGCGGCGGTGCGGGCGAGTGGGAGTTCGGTGGAGCTGGTCGTGGTTCCGGGGGCGGGGCACCATGAGTTGATGTCGCCGAGGAGCATGGCCTGGCCGGCCGTCACAGACGCTGTGCTCAGCGCACTCCGCGCGCCGAGATAGCGCTTGGCGGCCCCGACTCCCGATCCGGCTCCGCCAGCACCCTGAGCCACCGCCCGATCGCACCGTAGTAGGTCGCCGAGTCCGCCTCGAACGCACGGTCGTGCCCGCCCGTGAGCGCGACGAACTCCTTCGGCGCCGGCGTCGCCGCGAAGAGCCGCTGGCCGAACGCGAACGGGATCACCGCGTCATCCGTCGCGTGGAGTTGGAGCTTGGGCATCGCGATGCTGTCCATCCGCTGGATGCTCGCGAACCGCTCCCCCGCCACAAGGCGCACGGGGAGCCAGGGGTAGCGTGACGCGCCCACGTCCGGCACCGAGGTGAACGCGCCCTCGAGTACGAGCCCCGCCGCCTCGGCGTGTGCGGCGAGCGAAGTCGCGACGCCGCTCCCGAGCGAATGGCCGTAGATGACGATCTTCGACCTCGGGATCCCGCGCTCGCGCACCATCCAGTCGTAGACCGCGCGCGCATCGCGGTAGAGCCCCTCCTCGTCGAGCGGACCGTCGTCGCTGGCGCCGTAGCCGCGATAGTCGAAGGAGACCACGCCGACGCCCTGCGCGACGAGCGCACGCGTCCACGCCTGACGCATCGGAAGGGAGATGTTCCCCGCGTTGCCATGGCAGACGAGCACCCAGAACCCGAGTGCAGTCGCGCTGTCGACGGGTGGGATCACCCAGGTGACCAGCGCGAGCGAGTCGCCGGGCGCACCGCGCGAGATCACCCGCGCCTCTTCCACGCGCAGGTCCGCGGCCGGTGCGACCATCGCGCGGCCCCCGTACTCGTGCGGGTGATAGACGAGCGCGGTCTCGTTCACCTTGAGGTAGGCGATCGCGCCGAGGTAGCCGAGCACGGCGATCGCGAGCGGGACGACCAGCAGCCATCTCCCGCGGCGTGGCGCCGGCGGGAGCGTCACGCGCGGGCGCACACCGCTCACTTCAGCGCCTTCTGGATCGCCCCCTCGATGTCCTGCTTGCCGCCGAGTCCGGTGTAGACGACGACGCCCTCCTTGTTCAGCACGACCACATAGCTCGTGGCGGGCACGTCGTACACCTCCACCGCATCGCCGCGCCGGTCATAGAAGTGCGTGAACCCCACCATGCGCTCGGCGGTGTAGCGCCGCACGCGCTCGGTGGACTGGTTCACGCTCACCGCCACGCCGACGAACGCCACGCGGTCGCCGTACTTCTTGTGCGCGGCCATAAGCGCGGGCTCGAGCTCCTTGCAGTTCGGGCACCAGGTGGCCCAGAACTCGATCACCGCAGGCTTCCCGGCGATCACCGGCGCGAGCGTCGCCGCTGCGCCGTCGAGGGTCTCCATCGCCGCATCGGGGCCCTTGCTCCCCACAGGGATCCCGCTCTCCTGCGCCGCACCCTCGGGCACGAAGGTGAGGGAGGCGAGCATCAGGGCGATGGCGGCCGTGGGGCCGCGCACGTGTGACTTGGTCATATGAGGAGCTTCCCCATCTCGATGAGGTACCACTCGGCGACGCCGAGCATCAGGAACGCGAAGAGCCGCTTGATCCAGACCATCCAGGCGCCCGCGCGCGGCAGGCGCGAGACGGCGCCGCTCGAGAGGCCCACCACCACCAGCAGGGTGCACATCCCGACGGAGAACACGAAGAGATACACGAAACCGAGCGTGGGGCTCCCCGTGGAGCCCACCCAGGTGAGGATCGCGGCCATCACGGGAGCACCGCAGGGGGCCGCCACCAGTCCGGACATCGCGCCCATCACGAATGCGCCGGCCGCGCGCCCGCCGGTGCCGGCGGTCGCGGCGCGCTGCACCAGCGACGCGGGGAGCCGCACCGGGATCACGTCGAGCATCGCGAGCGCGGCGAGGACGAGCATGTTCGCCATCGCGAAGTAGAGCCAGGGGTTCGTGCTGATCGACCCGAAGAG
>CAZHAG010000020.1:25046-27257 GCA_964529705.1 uncultured Gemmatimonas sp.
GGCGATGTCGGTGAAGTCCATCAGGGCGGCGGTGCGATGGGGGGGATCGGCGGGTAACACGGGGCGACGGTCCGTCGTCCATCTATGAAGTCCACATCGGAGCGAATCGTGCCCAGACGCGTCCCCGCAATCTACCCCGTGCTCGCCGGCCTCGGCCTTCTCGCGCTCGCACCGCACCCAGGCGCGGCGCAACGGCCGGACCTGGAGGCGTTCAAGCGGGCCGCCGAGTACTCCAAGGGGGAGCGCGGCGACGCCGTGCTCGTGATGGTCGACGGGCGCATCGTCTTCGAGGACTACCACAACGGCGGCGCGGTCAACAAGACGCACCTGCTGGCGAGTGGCACCAAGAGCTTCACGGGGGTGATGGCGGTGGCCGCGGTGGAGGACGGCCTCCTCACCTTCGACGAGCCGGTCGCGAACACCATCCACGAGTGGCGGAACGACCCGCAGCGCTCGGCGATCACCATCCGGCAGCTTCTCTCGCTCACGAGCGGGCTCGACGGTGGCCCGAACGGGAACCCGCCCGCCTATGGCGAGGCCGTCACGTCGGCGATGAAGGCGGCGCCCGGGGAGAAGTTCCAGTACGGGCCGAACCCCTTCCAGCTCTTCGGCGAGCTGATGCGCCGCAAGCTTGCGCCGCAGCGGGAGACCGTCACGCAGTACATGCAGCGCCGCGTGCTCGGGCCGATCGGCATCAAGACGGGGTTCTGGCGCGGCGCGCTGCAGGGGCAGCCGCAGCTGCCGCACGGCGCGTACCTCACGGCGCGCGAGTGGGCGAAGTTCGGCGAGTTCGTGCGCCTCGGCGGGAAGGTCGGCGCCAAGCAGGTGCTGCCACCGGAGCTCCTCGCGGAGCTCTTCAAGGGGACTACGGCGAACCCGGCGTACGGGATGACCTGGTGGCTCAACGTCGAGGTCACGCCCGAGATGCGCGAGGAGATCCGGCTGCTGCAGGTGAACTGGGGCGGGATGGAGAAGGTGCCCGGGCTCGAGGGGATGGTGACCGCCGCGGGCGCATTCAAGCAGCGACTCTACGTGATCCCGTCCCGGCGGATGGTGGTGGTGCGCTTCGGGAACAGTGTCGGGAAGCAGTTCCAGGACGCGGAGTTCCTCGGACTCCTGACCGGGGCGACGCTCCGCTAACTTTCGGGACCGCCGGTCGAGGCCGGCGCGCCATCGCGCGCGCCGCCGACCGCCTTTCCTCCCGAACCCGTCCCCGCCGTGGCTCCGCAGTTCATCTATGTGATGAAGGCGCTCAAGAAGGTGATCCCGCCTTCGCGCATCATCCTCGACGACATCTGGCTCTCCTTCTATCCGGGCGCGAAGATCGGCGTGCTGGGGCCGAACGGCGCGGGCAAGTCGTCGCTCCTCAAGATCATGGCGGGCGTCGACACCGACTTCCAGGGTGAGGCGTGGGCCCACAAGGGCACGCGCATCGGCTACCTCCCGCAGGAGCCGCAGCTCGACGAGTCGCTCACGGTGCAGGGGAACGTGGAGCTCGCCGTGAAGGCGCAGCGCGATCTGCTCAAGCGGTTCGAGGCGATCTCGCTCAAGTTCGCGGAGCCGATGGACGACGACGCGATGAACGCGCTGATCGAGGAGCAGGGGAAGGTGCAGGAGCAGATCGACGCGCACGACCTCTGGAACCTCGACAACAAGATCGAGGTCGCGATGGACGCGCTCCGGCTCCCGCCGCCGGACGCGGGGGTGAAGACGCTCTCCGGCGGCGAGAAGCGCCGCGTCGCGCTCTGCCGCGTGCTCCTCGAGGAGCCGGACATGCTCCTCCTCGACGAGCCCACCAACCACCTCGACGCGGAGTCGGTGGCCTGGCTGGAGCACTTCCTCGAGAGCTTCCCCGGCACCGTGGTGGCGATCACGCACGACCGCTACTTCCTCGACAACGTCGCCAAGTGGATCCTCGAGCTCGACCGCGGGCGCGGCGTGCCGTACGAGGGGAACTACTCCAGCTGGCTCGACCAGAAGAAGACGCGCCTCGCGCAGGAGGAGAAGGTCGCCTCGGCGCGGCAGCGCTCGCTGGAGCGCGAGCTGGAGTGGGTGCGGATGGCGCCGCGCGCGCGGCAGGCCAAGAGCAAGGCGCGCCTCCAGAAGTACGAGGAGCTGGCGAGCGAGGCGCAGAGCGAGCGGATCGCCAACAACGAGATCGTGATCCCGCCCGCGCCGCGGCTCGGCAACGACGTGGTGATCGCGAAGAAG
>CAZHAG010000020.1:27357-28560 GCA_964529705.1 uncultured Gemmatimonas sp.
GGGAACCTCCTCCTCCTCGACGAGCCGACCAACGACCTCGACGTGGACACGCTGCGCGCGCTCGAGGAGGCGCTGGCGGACTACTCGGGGTGCGCGGTCGTGATCTCGCACGACCGGTGGTTCCTCGACCGGCTGGCGACGCACATCCTCGCCTTCGAGGGGAACTCCGAGGTGGTCTGGTTCGAGGGGAACTACGGCGCCTACATCGAGGACCTGAAGCGGCGGAAGGGCGCGGACGCGGACCAGCCGCACCGGATCAAGTTCAAGCCGCTGGTTCGATAGGAGAGAGGTGGGAGGTGGGGGCGCTGTGGCCTACGGTTTTTCGCGTCCCTCACCATCTGGTCCTCCCAGCGCATCCACGCTGGCCTCCATCTTGACCGCGCAGTCGCCGCAGATGGCGTGCGACACGTGGATCCGGCGCTCATCGAGGTACTTCTCGATCCGCTCCCACTCCCCCGCGTCGGTGCGCACCTTGCTGCACCAGGCGCAGATGCGGAGCAGCGACGACAGCTGACGGACGTCCCCCATGGCGTCCCGCAGCTGCGCGTTCACCTCGCTCAGGTGCGCGACGAGCACGCTGACGAAGAGTGCCACCATGAAGAGGCTGACCTCGAGGTCCCCGAAGAGCTGCAGCAACGGCAGGAGCACGGAGTCGGGCTGCGTCGCGCTGCGGACTGCCGCCAGGGTCCGCACGGCGTGGAACACGGCCTGCCAGAGCATGACCATGGCCGGGACGAGGTAGCTCCGCCGGATCGACCCGGGGCCGCTCCGCAGCGCCGCGGCCGTCGCGAGGGAGAGCCCACCCCACGCCAGTCCGTTGACCACCGTGCGCCACTCCGACGGCAGCGCGAACGCGAGGAACGAGCCGAGCGCGACGGCGTGCACGAGTGCGACGGCACCGACCGCCCGCCACGAGATCGTGCGCTCGGCGGTCCGCTGTGCCGCGAGGAGCAGCACGGCGTGCCCGAGCGTGACCATCAGCGTGGGGAAGAAGCGTCCGGCCCAGTGCGGCAGCAGGGGGCGCATCGCGAAGAGCACGTCGGCGACGGCGAGGACCCATGCCGCGGCCGCCCAGTAGTGCAGGCCGTGCTCCGTCCCGTCGCGCCGCCAGTGCTGCGTCATCAGCGCCGCGAGGATCAGGCCGATGATCAGGTTGACGAGGTAGATCGTCGTCTCTTGAGACATCCGTGCTCCCAGCGCTAT
>CAZHAG010000021.1:0-1684 GCA_964529705.1 uncultured Gemmatimonas sp.
TCTGGCAGGTGACGCCGGCGTTCACGTGGCGCATGTGCGGGAAGTGCACGTACTCGGGCACCTTGTGCACGCGCACCCACGGGATCGGCTCCTTCTTGTTCCAGTACTCGCTAAGCTTGGCGATCTCAGGCCGCCCGGCGCCGGCGATCAGGTGGCACCCCATGCAGGTGCCGACCGCGGGGAGCCCGGGGTCCGGCGACTGGTTGGCCGCATTGTGACAGAACGCGCAGTTCATCTTGAGCGAGTTCACGTGCACGGGATGCGGGAACTTGATGGGCTGTTCCGGGGAGCGGCCGATGCCGCCCCCGATGTAGTTGGTGTAGCCCGAGGCGCCGCTGTAGGCCCAGGGCCCGGGCTTGGCCTTGCCGAAGGCCTCGCGATTGGCCGAGTCGGTCGCCGTCTCGGGGACCGCTTCTGCTGCCGGGTCCTGCGCGGCGTCGGCCGCCTGGGAGCCCGCGTAGGCGGACATCATGGTCGCCGCGAGCGCGATGGCGACCAACCCTGGAATCACGATCCATTTCCTGCGACCTGTCATGCGCAAGACTCGGCGATGGGGAAACCCGAATGTTCCACTCGGCTTGTGAACGATTTCACAAGCGCACGGCACACGGAAAAATGTTCCGCGCCCCCACGCATCGCAAGTGCAGGCGCGCGAGTGGGGTAGCTACTCCAGCCCCCGCTTCACCCGGTCGATCGTGCGGAGCACCTCGATCGCCATGGCGCGCACGAGGGTGAGTTCGCGCGAGTCGGGCCCGGCGCGATTGAGCAGCGAGCGCACCGACCGCAGGATGTGCTCGGCGTTCCGCGTGCGGTAGAACGCGATCGCGGCGAGCGCGCGGTCGATGTCGCCGAGGGCGCGCTCCCACTCGTCGTGCTTGGGGAGCGGCGCGTGGTGCTTGTGCCGCGCGACCGTGCGCGTGGCGTCCCCCGCCCCGAGGTGCAACTCGTACGCCGCGATCAGCACCGCCTGCGCGAGGTTGAGCGACGCGTGCTCCGTGGTGGGGATCGCGACGAGGACCTGGGCGAGGTCGATCGCGTCGTTCGGCAGGCCATGGTCCTCCTGTCCGAAGAGGAGCGCGACCTTCCCCTCGCGCGCCTTCTCGAGAGCGACCGGCGCGAGGGCGCGCGGCGACGTGGTGGGCCAGCGGTGCGCGCGGCGCTTCGCGCCGAAGGCCGCGACGTAGACGCAGTCGGCGAGCGCCGCGGGGAGCGTCTCGAAGTGGCGGATGCGCTCGACCAGGTCGCGGGTACCGTGCGCCACGCCCTCGATGCGCCAGGGGTCGTAGGGCATCGGCTCGACCAGGCGCAGGTCGGAGAGCCCCATGTTCTTCATCACTCGCACGGTCGCGGCGAGGTTGACGGGATCCTGGGGGCGGTGGAGGACGATGGCGATGGCATCGAGGACGGACACAGCGCGGAAGCTAGTCGCACTAGATTTCGCGCGCTGGTCCCGCGGCGCCTGCCGCGCCCACCGCCCCGCCGTACCCTCACCACGCATCCAGGCCGACGAGTTGCCCACCTCCGCGCGCGTCCCGCACCCGACCGTGAACCGCTCCCTGAAGGACCATCTCGGCATCACCCTCCGCGGCTTCGTCATGGGCGCGGCCGACGTGGTCCCCGGCGTCTCCGGCGGCACCATGGCCTTCATCCTCGGGATCTACGACGAGCTGATCGACGCGATCCG
>CAZHAG010000021.1:1784-13733 GCA_964529705.1 uncultured Gemmatimonas sp.
GCGCTCACCTCGTTCGACCTGCCGGTGATCGTGGTGTTCTGCGCGGGCGCCGCCACGGGGATCGTGGCCTTCTCGAACGTATTGCGGTGGTTGCTCGACCACTATCACGACCTCACGGTCGCGGTGCTCGTGGGGTTCATGATCGGCGCGCTGCGCAAGGTCTGGCCGTGGAAGGCGGGCGCGGGAGCGGAGGTCGGGGCCACGGGCGACCTGAACGTCTGGCCCGCGGCGTTCACGGGGGACGTGGCGCTCGCCATCGGCCTCGCGCTGCTGGGCGTGCTGCTCGTCCTGGTGATCGAGCACCTCGGCGCGGACCGGAGCGCCGCGCGGTCCAACGCCCCATATTGAAGGCACTACTCGCAATCAACGGAGGCCATCCATGCCACATACCTTGCCCGCGCTGTCCTACAAGCACGAAGCGCTCGAGCCCCACATCGATGCGCAGACCATGCAGATCCACCACGGCAAGCACCATCAGGGGTACGTCAACAACCTGAACGCCGCGCTCGAGAAGGCCCCCGAGCTCGCCAAGTGGTCGCTCGACCAGCTCTGCCGCGACCTCGCGAAGGTGCCCGAGAGCGTGCGCGGCGCGGTCCGGAACAATGGCGGGGGGCACTGGAACCACTCGCTCTTCTGGTCCGCGATGGTGCCGAAGTCGGGGGGCGAGCCCACGGGGAACGTCGCCGGCGCGATCACCAAGGCCTTCGGGGACTTCGCGAAGTTCCGCGAGGCGTTCCAGGCCGCCGCGATGGGACGTTTCGGCTCGGGCTGGGCGTGGCTGGTGGCGGCGAAGGACGGCACGGTGAGCATCGAGTCCACGCCGAATCAGGACAATCCCCTGATGGAGGGGCGTCACGCGATCCTCGGCCTCGACGTCTGGGAGCACGCGTACTACCTCAAGTACCAGAACCGCCGCGCCGACTACGTGGGCGCCTGGTGGAACGTGGTGCATTGGGGCGAGGTCGCCAAGCGCTACGACGCGCGCTGAGAGGCGCGGGTCCGGACCGGACCGATGTTACGGAGCGGCCGCGCCCCCTAGTGGGGCGAGGCCGCTTTCGATTTCCGGCGGTGCCCGCCGGAGACGAGGTCGTCGATCCCGCTGGCGTCCGGCGCGGCATCCGGTCCCGGCGGCCGGCGGCTCGCGAGCGCGACCAGGAGGGGGGGCGTCACGAAGGTCGTCGCCACGACCATCAGCATCAGCGCCCCGAAGAGCTCGCCGGTGAGCACGCCGGAGACGAGTCCCATCTGCGCGAAGATGAGCCCCACCTCGCCGCGGGGCACCATCGCCACGCCGACGAGCAGCTTGTGCCCCTTGAACCACCAGGGGGAGAAGCCGGCGGCGATCTTGCCGAGCAGGCCGACGACGATCAGCGTACCGCCCACCGAGAGCGCGGTCGGCGAGATGAGCGCCCGGAGGTCCACGGCCGCACCGACCGAGGCGAAGAAGATCGGGACGAAGAGGAACCCGACCTGCGTCACGCTCCGCTCGATCTCCTTGCGCTGCGGCGTGGGGTGCAGGATCAGGCCGGCGGCGAAGGCCCCGATGATCATCGCCGAGCCGCCCTGGGTCGCGAGATAGGCGAGGAGGAGGGCGAAGCCGAGGGCGAGGATCCCGAGGGCGCCGCGCACGCGCGCGCCCTCGAGCAGGTCGAAGAGGGGCGGGATCGCGACGCTCCCGAGGGTGATCGCGAGGACCACGAACCCGACCGCCGTGATCGTGGTGCTCGCCACCCCGCCGACGCTCACCGCGGCGCCGCCGACGCTCGCGGCGACGATCGAGAGGATGATCAGGCCCACCACGTCGTCGAGCACCGCGGCGCCGATGACGACCTGCCCCTCCGGCGTCCGCAGTTGCCCGAGGTCGGAGAGCACGCGCGCCGAGATGCCGATGGACGTCGCGGTGAGGGCCGCGCCGATCACCACGGCCTGCATCACCGTCACGCCGAACGCCTGCGCCGCGACGTAGCCGCCGAGGAACGGGAGGACCACCCCGACGATGCCCACGGTGATCGCCGTCGGGCCGACCTTCGCGAGCGAGCGCAGGTCGGTGTGCAGTCCGATCTCGAAGAGCAGGATCAGGACGCCGAGCTCGGCGAACGCATGGATGACCGGGTCCGTGGGGTCGAGGTAGCCGAGCACGCTGCCACCGAGCACGACGCCGGCGAGGAGCTCACCGAGCACCGCCGGCTGGCCGATGCGCTGTGCGATCTCGCCGAAGAGCTTCGTTCCCGCGATCACGACGACGAGGACGAAGAGCACCTGGTCGAAGCCGCTGCCGCCCGCGGCGGCGAGGAAGGCGGCGGGAAGGGCCGCGACGCTCATCGGGCGGCCTCGCCTTCGAGGTAGGTGTATCCCTCCAGGCCGGCGACGTACTCGGCGATGAACATGTTGGCTTCCTCGCGCGAGATCTCCCTGGCGGCCTGCACCTTCCGCCGGAACACCGTGAGGAGGTCGGACGCGCGGAACTGGACGTAGTTGAGCACCTCCGTCACGGTGTCGCCGTGCACGAGGTGGGTGATCTCGTGGGCATCGCCCATCAACCGGATGTGCACGGCGTTGGTGTCGCCGAAGAGGTTGTGCAGGTCGCCGAGGATCTCCTGGTAGGCACCGGTGAGGAAGATGCCGAGGATGTACGCCTCGCCGTCCCGGAAGACGTGCAACGGCATCGACGGCGACCCGTCGCGGCCGCCGATGAAGCGGTCGATCTTCCCGTCCGAGTCGCAGGTGACGTCCTGGATCGTCCCGCGCCGCGTGGGCTCCTCGTCGAGCCGGTGGATCGGGACGATCGGGAAGAGCTGGTCGATCGCCCAGCTGTCGGGGAGGGACTGGAAGACCGAGAAGTTGGCGAAGTACCGGTCGACCAGCGCGGCATCCATGTCGCGGATGATGTCGTCGAAGTGGTTGCGCTTCCCCGCCGCGAGGCGGGCGACGACGTTGAGCGTGCAGAGGTAGAACTGCTCGGCCATGGCGCGCTCGCGGAGCGAGAGGACGCCGGTGGAGAAGAGCTGCTGGGCACGCTCCTTGTCGAACTGCGCGTCGTGGAAGATCTCCCGCACGCGACGCATCGAGACGTTCTTGCGCGAGACGGTCTTCAGGTCGTCGGCCATCTCGTGCAGCAGGGCGTGGTCGTCCTCGGAGAGCGTCGGCACGGCCGGCTCGGCGTGCGACTCCACGTCGATCACGCTCAGGAGAAGGAGCGCGTGGTGCGCGGTGAGCGCCCGCCCGGACTCGGAGATGATGTCGGGCATCGGCAGCGACTCCTCGCGACAGGTCTCCGCCAGGGTGTAGACGATGTCGTTCGCGTACTCCTGCGCCGAGTAGTTCATCGAGGCCTGCGCGGTGGACTGCGTGCCGTCGTAGTCCACGCCGAGCCCGCCGCCGACGTCCACCCACTTGATGTCGAGCCCGAGCCGCCGCAGCTCGACGTAGAAGCGGCTCACCTCCTGCAGCCCCTGCTTGATGAACCGGATGTCGGTGATCTGCGAACCGAGGTGGAAGTGGATCAGCTGGATGAAGTCCTGCTTCCCGGCCGCGGTGAGGCGGTCGATCACCTGCATCAGCTGCGCGGAGTTGAGCCCGAACTTCGACTTCTCGCCCCCCGACTGCGCCCAGCGTCCCGACCCCTCGCTCGAGAGCTTGATCCGCACGCCAAGGCGCGGGGTCACCCCCATCGCCTCGGCCACGGGGAGGAGGACGTCGAGCTCGCTCACCTGCTCGATGACGATGATCACCGTGTGGCCGAGTTTCTGGCCCATGAGGGCGAGGCGCATGAACTCCTCGTCCTTGTAGCCGTTGCAGACGATGAGGTGGTCGGTGCGCTCGGAGAGGGCGAGCACCGCCTGCAGCTCCGGCTTGCTCCCGCACTCGAGGCCGACGCCGGTGGGCTCGCCGAACTCGACGATCTCCTCCACCACGTGCCGCTGCTGGTTGACCTTGATCGGGAAGACGGTCGTGTACTTCCCCTCGTACTGGAACTCCGCGATGGCCGACGCGAAGCGCGCGTGGAGCATCTCGATGCGCGACTTGAGGATGTCGGAGAACCGGAGGAGCACGGGGAGGCCCACGCCCTGGGCCTCGAGGTCGTGGGCGAGCTCGAAGAGGTCGAGCGTCTGGTCGGGGCGGTCCTTGTTCGGCCGCACCACCATGCGCCCCTTCTCGTTCACGTCGAAGTAGCCGTCGCCCCACCCGTCGATGTTGTAGAGCACGCGCGCCGACTCCGTCGTCCAGGCGGACGTCGGCGGGGCGGCGGGAGGCACGGGGGGAGTCGCGGGCGGCGCGGACGCCGGCCCGGTCTCGCTGGTCGGGGTCGCGGACATGCGAGAATAGTAGGGCGTCGCGTGGCCGGATGGAATGCGCCGCGACCGCTTGCGGTCCGTATCGCCCGGCGACACAATCGGTGCTGTCGATCAACCGCAGGGGGAGACGAGGATGCTACGGGTCTTGAAGGTGCTGGGGATCACGGTCGGGGCGCTGCTTCTGATCGGCGCGGCGGGTGCCGCGGGGGTGTACGCCTACGCCGGCTCCAAGATGAACCAGCGGGTACCGGTCCCGTCGCACGCGTTCACGGCGCCCACGGGGGCCGAGAGCGTCGCGCGCGGCGAGCACGTGGTGCGCGCGCTGGTGAAGTGCGCCGACTGCCACGGGCAGGACCTGGGCGGCATGGTCGTCGTGGACGACCCGGCGCTCGGCACGGTCGTCGCGCCGAACCTCACCGCCGGGAAGGGTGGCGTGGGCGCCGGGTACAGCGACCAGGACTTCGAGCTGGCGGTCCGGCACGGCATCGCCCGCGACGGCCGGCAGCTCGTCTTCATGCCGTCGAGCGAGTATCAGCACATGTCGGACGAGGACCTGGGCAGCGCGATCGCGTACCTCCGCAGCCTCCCTCCGGTGGACCGCGAGGTCGCACCCAGCAGGATCCGGATGCTCGGACGCGCCCTCTATGTCGCGGGGCAGTTGCCGCTCTTCGAGTATCCCCGGGTGACGCACCGCGAGGATCCCGTGCCGAGCGTGCCGGTGGATTCGACCGTGGCCTACGGCAAGTACATCGGCGACGTGGGCTGCGCGGGATGCCACGGTGCCGGGTACGGCGGCGGCCTGATCCCCGGCCTGCCGCCGGAGTTCCCGAAGGCCGCGAACCTGACGCCGGAAGGGATCGGGCACTACACACGCGAACAGTTCGCGCACGTGCTGCGCACCGGGGAGCGCCCCGACGGCACGAAGTTGCACGAGCTGATGCCGATCCAGGCGACCAAGCTCATGACGGACGTCGAGGTGGCCGCGGTGCACAAGTACCTCGCGTCGCTCCCCGCGAAGCCGTTCGGCACGCGCTGAGCGACGGAAGGGACACGAACGACGACGGCGCGCCGAGAACCCGGCGCGCCGTCGTCGTTCAGACCTCACCAGCGCAGCGGGACGTCAGGGCACGATGGCCGGCGCCACCTGGTCGCGCCCCTTCTCGAGGAAAGGGATGCCGCGCTTCATCCACTCCGGCTCGGGCGCACCGAGGAGCTTGGCCGCGAAGAACTCCTGCATCCGCCGGTCGATGTCCTTCTGGTTCGCGTACTTCCGCGGATTGTGCTCGTCGCCGTTGTAGTTGACCATGTACGCCTCCTTCCCGAGGCGCCGCATCGCGACGAAGAACTCGATCCCTTGGTACCAGGGCACCGCCCCGTCGTTGTCGTTCGCCATGAAGAGCACCGGCGTCGTCACGCGGTCGAGGTAGAAGAGCGGCGAGTTCTCGATGTAGCGCTCCGGGTACTCCCAGAGCGAACCGCCGATCCGGCTCTGGCCGCGCTCGTAGTTCACGATCGCGCGCTCCACCCCGGACGCCCAGCGGATCCCGCCGTACGCGGAGGTCATGTTCACCACCGTCGCGTTGGGGACGGCGGCGGCGAACATCTGCGTCTGCGTGATGACGTACGCCGACTGGTATCCGCCCCACGACTGTCCCGTGATCCCGACCTTCTTCGGGTCCACGATCCCGCGCGCGATGAGCGACTGCACGCCGGGCACGATCGCCTTCACCGCGCTCGGGCCGGGGTAGCCGGGGGTGTAGTGGATGTTGGGCATGAAGACGAGGTAGCCCAGCGAGGTGTAGACGGGGGCGTTCACCACGTTGCGCCCGGCGGGACGCACGTAGTTGTGGAGCCCGTCCGAGAGCTGCTCGTAGAAGTAGACGACGGTCGGGTACTTCTTCGCCGGGTCGAACCCCTCGGGCTTGTACAGGAGGCCCTCGAGCTCGACACCGTCACTGTTGAGCCACTTCACGAGCTCGACGTCGCCCCAGGAGTACTTGGCCTGCTCCGGCATCGCGTCACTGATGCGCGTGAGGCGGTCGAACGAGGGGCCGGTCCAGAGGTCCGGATACTCGCGATAGTCGGCGCGCGTGGCGAGGTACTGCTCGGCGTTCCGCGCCTTCTGCAGGAGGGGCCACGACTTGGGCGCCATCATGATGCGCTCCGGTGCGGCGGAGCCGCCCACGCGGTCGCGGTAGAGCCCGGCGTGCTTGGTGGTGTTGTCGAAGGTTCGGAGGTTGAGCGGCTTCGCGGCGTCGTACGCACGCTCCTCCGGCTCGAGGTCGATCAGGCGGAAGGTGAGGTTGCGTTGGCGCCCCACGCCGTCCGTGAGGTTGCGCGCCGGCGCCGCGCCCGAGGGATCGACCTCCCAGATGTCGTAGCGGTCGTAGATCAGGACGCGTGCATCATCGCGGGTCCACCCCCCGACGCCCCAAGGCGACGGGTCGCTCGGCGTGTCGTGGGTCTCCTGCGCGAACGAGACCTCGGGGATCGCCGCAGTGAGGTTCCGCGTGCGGTTCGCGGCGACGTCGTGCGCGTGCCAGGCACCCCCCTCCCACCAGATCACGAACTTGGCGGCCGGCGAGAGCTGACCCGAACCCCGTATGTGGCGGGCGACGAGGCGCGACGCGCCGGTCACCGTGTTCATCACGTGGACGTCGTTCCCGCCCTCGCCCGCGAGGGCCTCCATCTGGTAGGGCACGTTCGTCACGAGCACCGCGGTGCGGCCGTCCTCGGAGAGCTGGGCGTTCGGCATCGAGTCGTTCGCGACTCGGCGCACCTGCCGCGTCGCGACATGGAAGACGGCGGTGTAGGCGCGGTTGCGGTCGGCAGCGGCCTGCAGCCGCTGCATCGGCTGCGGGCGCGCATCGCGCCAGTGCCAGAGGTCCACCACGGCCTTGTCCGCGAGCGAGTCGGCCGGGATGGAGTCGGGGGGCACCGGCTGCACGCCGAACTGCAGCACCGCGCCGGTCTTCACGAACTCCACGCGGCCGCGCTCCGCGATGCGCTGCCCCGCCCCGACCGCCCCGGCGGTGACGGCGACCGTCGCGGCTGACGGCGCGCCCCGCGCCCGGGTGGCAGCGCCGGAGAGCGCGGCGTGGTAGAGGGTCGCACGCGGCTTCTCCTCCTTCCACTCGTCGGCGTCGGTCACGAACGCCACCTGCGTGCCCGCCTCGTCGATCGCGAGGGAGCGGTAGTTCCCGGTCGCGACCTTGAGAGGCGTGACCGTGCCCGTCGCGAGGTCGCGCGCATAGACCCCGTCCACGCCGAGCGAATCCGCGCCCGTGACCGAGTAGACGAGCCAGCGCTCCCTTTCGTCGAAGGTGTAGTTCGTCACGCCATCGACGCGCACCTCCGTGCCGGTCGCGATCTCGCGGAGCACGAGGGGTGCGCCGGAGTCCTTCCGGCGTGCCGCGGGGCGCGTCGAGTCGGGCCGTGCGGCGGCTGCGCCGCGTGCGGCGCCATTCGCGGCACCCCCGGCGGCGGCCGTGGTGTCCACATCCACCTGGTAGGCGACGAAGCGCGTCCCCTCGCGCGCGACCTGGAAGCCGCGCACGCGCTCCACCGTGGTCACCGCGCCGGTGGCGAGCGAGAGGATCGCGAGCTGGTTCCGTGGCTGGTCCGCGGGGCGCGCGCGGCGCGCGCGCGCCGAGTCCATCGTCGCCTTCGTCGGATACTTGAGGAAGAGCACGTGGCGGGAGTCCGCCGTGACATGCGGCGCCTGGGCCGAGAAGGGCGCGCCTGACACGGTGGGCAGCGGCCGGCCGGTCCAACCCCGCGCGACGCGGTGCTCCGTGGCGCCGGAGGTCGCCCGCGCCACCAGCTCCCCGTCGCCGAGCGTGGGCGAGAGCGTGTACACCGCCCACGCGCCGTCGGGCGAGAGCCTCGGCTGGAGGATCGAGCGCCAGAGGTCGTAGGTGTCCTGCGTGAGCGGGAGCTTGGCCGACTGTGCGCCGGCGGGCGCGGGCGCCACGGCGAGCAGGAGCAGCGTCGCCGCGCTCAGCGCAGCGAGGGGGGCGAGGAGACGGGAGAAGCGCGCGCGAATCTTCATCGGGCTCGACGGTTCAGGGTTATCTTCTCGGCTCGGCGTCCAAAGTACGCATCTCCCCCTGCTCCCGTTGCACCCCCTGCCATGAATCGCGCCTTCACGTACTTCCTCCGCGGCCTCGTCCTCACCGTGCCGCTCGTCCTCACGGTGGCGGTGTGCTGGATCGTCTTCACCCGCATCGACGGCTGGCTCGGGCTCCCGATCCCGGGCGTGGGATTCGTGGTCACGATCGTGGCGATCACGATCGTCGGGTTCGTGGGCTCGACCTTCATCTGGGGCCAGGTGGAGCGGCAGATGGACGAGCTGTTGAACCGGCTCCCCTTCGTGCGGCTGCTCTACTCGTCGACGAAGGACCTGCTCAACGCGTTCGTCGGCGAGAAGCGCCGGTTCGACGCGCCCGTGCTCGTCGCCCTCTCGGCGGACGGCGCGGTCCGGACCTTCGGCTTCATCACGCAGCCCTCGCTCGAGCTGCTCGGGCTCCCGGGCGACGTGGCCGTCTACTTCCCGCAGTCGTACAACTTCGCCGGCCAGCTCGTCGTGGTGCCGCGCGACCGCGTGACACGGCTCGAGGCGGTGAGCTCGGACGTGCTCGCGTTCGTGGTGTCGGGCGGCGTGACGGACGTGCCGGCGGCCAAGACCTGAGGAGCGAACCATGCACCCGTACCCCGACACTCCCCTGCTCGCGACTCTCCCGCGCGGGGAAGGCCGCGCGCCGCACGTCGTGCGCCGCGCGGTGCGTGCCGTCGCATCAATGGCCACGGCGTTCCTCCTCGCCGCGGGCGCACTCGCCGCGCAGCCGGGGGCGCCCGCGGAGTCGAGCGTGCTGCTCGTGCCGGACCGGGTCTTCACCGGTCTCGACGACACGGCGCGCGCCGGCTGGGTGGTCCTCGTGCGAGGCGACCGGATCGCGGCCGTGGGCCCGCGCTCGCGCATCACCGCGCCGCCGGGCACGCGCACCATCGCCCTGCCGGGCGCCACGCTCCTCCCCGGATTCATCGAGGGGCACACGCATCTCTTCCTGCATCCCTACGACGAGACCAGCTGGAACGACCAGGTCCTCAAGGAGTCGCTCAGCCTGCGCACCGCGCGAGCGGTGAACCACGCGGCCGCCACGCTGCGGGCCGGCTTCACCACGGCCCGCGACCTCGGGACGGAGGGGGCCGGGTACGCGGACGCCGGGCTCAAGCAGGCGATCGAGCAGGGCATCATCCCGGGGCCGCGGCTCCTGATCACTTCCAAGGCGATCGTCGCCACGGGGAGCTACGGCCCGAAGGGGTTCGCGAGCGAGTGGGCGGTGCCGCAGGGGGCCGAGGAGGCGGACGGCGTGGAAGGGCTGACGCGCGTGGCGCGCGACCAGATCGGCCACGGCGCCGACTGGATCAAGGTGTACGCCGACTACCGCTGGGGCCCGGAGGGCGAGGCGCGCCCGACGTTCACCGAGGTGGAGCTGCGCACGCTCGTGGAGGTCGCGGCGGCGAGCGGGCGCAGGGTGGTCGCGCACGCGGCGACTGCCGAGGGGATGCGGCGCGCGATCGCCGCGGGCGTCGCGACGATCGAGCATGGCGACGGCGGGACCGCGGAGACCTGGCGCATGATGTCCGAGCGCGGGGTCGGCTACTGCCCCACGCTCGCGGCGGTGGAGGCGACGGCGCGGTACGCGGGCTGGAGGGAAGGCTCGCCCCCGACGCCCCGCATGGCGCAGAAGCGCGCCGGGTTCGCGGCCGCGCTCGCGGCGGGCGTCCCGCTCTGCGTGGGGGGGGACGCGGGCGTCTACTCGCACGGGACGAACGCCTGGGAGATCGAGCTCATGGTGGCGGCGGGTATGTCCGCGCCGGCCGCCCTGCGGGCGGCGACGAGCGTGAACGCGCGGCTCCTCGGTCTCGACGCGCGCCTCGGCTCGCTGCGTGAGGGGCTCCTGGCGGACCTCGTCGCGGTCGGCGGGGACCCGACGCAGCAGGTGGCACGCACGCGTGACGTGCGGTTCGTGATGCAGGGGGGGCGGGTGGTGGTGGCGCCCTAGGATGTGAGCTGGGAGGTGGAAGGTGTGAGATACAAGCGACGAGCCCCGCCCGGGCATTCCGGACGGGGCTCGCCTCGTTGCATGGGGCCGTGGGGACTAGGTGTAGACCTTGAACTCCCCCGCCTTGTACTTGGCCCAGTACTCGTCGAGCGCCTTCCGGACCTTCCCGCTCAGGAAATACAACCCGATCATGTTCGGGAAGGCCATCCCGAGGATCATCAGGTCCCCGAAGTTGAGCACGTTCACCGAGGTGATGATGGACCCGAGGAAGACGAAGAGCAGGAAGAGCGCCTTGTAGTACTTCGACGCGGCGTCGCCGAACATCCAGACCCAGCAGCGCTCGCCGTAGTACGACCACGAGATCATGGTCGAATAGGCGAAGAGGAAGACTGCCGCCGAGAGCACGTAGGGGAAGAAGCTGATGTGCTCGCCGAAGGCGCGCGAGGTGAGCGCGGCGCCGGCGCTTCGGGCGATGAGATCGGAGTAGGCCGGGTTGTTGTAGGCGCCGCTCACCACGATGACCAGCGCGGTCATGGTGCAGATCACGACGGTGTCGATGAACGGCTCGAGGAGGGCCACCACGCCCTCGCGGACCGGGTACGCGGATTTCGCCGCGGAGTGCGCGATCGCCGCCGAGCCGGCGCCGGCCTCGTTGGAGAAGGCGGCGCGCTGGAATCCGACGACCAGGGTGCCGATGAAGCCGCCATAGACGGCGTCCGGGGCGAACGCCTCGGTGAAGATCGAGGCGAAGGCCGCCGGGATGTGCGCGTAGTTCGTGAGGATCACGAAGATGCACGCGACCACGTACACCAGGGTCATCGCCGGCGCGACCTTGTCCGCGACGTTCGCGATGCGCTTGATGCCGCCCACGATCACGATGCCGACCAGGAACGTCATCAGGAGTCCGTACGCCCAGGGCATCTGGGCCAGCACGGGGAACGTCTCCTGCATGGCGTTCATCGACTGGTTCACCTGGAACGCGTTCCCGCCGCCCACGGAACCGCCGACGCAGAGCAGCGCGAACATCACGGCGAGCACCTTCCCCGGGCCGGCGAGTCCCTTCTCCGCCAGTCCCTTGGAGAGGTACTGCATGCCGCCGCCGAGCACGTGGCCGTCCGACCGGACCTCGCGGTACATCTGGCCGAGCGTGCATTCGGTGAACTTGGCCGTCATGCCGATCAGGCCGGCGCAGATCATCCAGAACGTCGCGCCGGGGCCGCCGAGGCTGACCGCGATCGCGACGCCGGCGATGTTCCCGAGCCCGACGGTCGCGGAGAGCGCGGTGGCGAGCGCGGAGAAGTGCGAGACCTCACCGGGGTCCGACGGATCGGTGTACTTCCCGCGCGTGACGTGCACCGCGTGGGTGAAGGCGCGGACGTTGATGAACCCCATCCGGATGGTGAGGAAGATCGACCCCACCACGAGCCAGACGACGATGAACGGCAGGTTGACCGTCTGGTCCCAGAACATCACGTCGTAGAAGAGGAAGGCGCCGATGAAGCCGTTCCAGACGCCCATCGCGCGGTCCGCGAGGCCCATGATGCCCGGGGAGGAGGCCGCGACGTTCGTCTGTGCCGCCAACGGGG
>CAZHAG010000021.1:13833-16460 GCA_964529705.1 uncultured Gemmatimonas sp.
TCACGACTTCAACCTCCACTCGGAGTGAACCCTTGGCGTCCAGCGGCTCGAATGAGGCGTGGGGCAGTCGGATCGGATTGATCCTCGCGATGGCGGGGAATGCGGTGGGGCTCGGCAACTTCCTGCGCTTCCCGCGCCAGGCCGCCGCGAACGGCGGCGGCTCGTACATGATCACGTACTTCATCGCCCTGCTCCTCCTGGGCATCCCGCTCATGTGGATCGAGTGGGGGATCGGCCGCAACGGCGGCAAGTACCGCAAGGGGCACCTCCCGGGCATGCTCGCGGCGATCTGGAAGCATCCCGCCGCCAAGTACTTCGGCGTGGTCGGGATGATCGTCCCGCTCTGCGTGATGATCTACTACACGTACATCGAGAGCTGGACCGCGGCCTTCGCCTGGTTCTCGCTCACGCAGGATTACTGGGGGCACACGACCCAGGAAGGGATGATCGGGTACCTTCGCTCGTTCCAGGGCGTGCCGGTGGAGGGGATGACGCCCGTGCACTCGCCGTACACACCCTACGCCTTCTTCGCGGGAACGCTCGCGCTGAACATCTGGGTGCTCTCCAAGGGCATCTCGGGCGGGATCGAGAAGCTGGCGAAGATCGGCATGCCGATCCTCTTCCTCCTCGCGATCATCCTCGCGGTGGTCGTGCTCACCCTCCCGTCGCAGCCGGGGATCGGCACGACGCCCTGGCAGGGGCTCGAGTTCATCTACAACCCCGACTTCTCGCGACTCGACGAGCCGAGCGTCTGGCTCGCCTCTGCGGGACAGATCTTCTTCACGCTCTCGGTCGGCATGGGGTCCCTGGCGGCGTACGCCTCGTACCTCAAGAAGACGGACGACATCGCGCTGAGCGGCATCGCGACGGCCTCGACCAACGAGGCGGTCGAGGTGGTGCTCGGCGGGACCATCGCGATCCCGGCGGCGGTCACCTTCTTCGGCGTGGCCGGGGCGATGGCCATCGCGCAGGGCGGATCCTTCGACCTCGGCTTCGCGACGATGCCGGTGGTCTTCCAGCAGATCCCCGGCGGCCAGTTCCTCGGCGTCGCCTGGTTCAGCCTCCTCTTCTTCGCGGGCATCACCTCGTCCGTCGCCATGCTCACTCCCATCGTGGCGTTCTTCCGCGAGGAGTTCGGGTTCAAGCGCGAGCACGTCGCGTGGGCCCTCGGCGCCGTCTGCTTCGTGTTCGGGATGATGCACGTGCACTGGCTGCAGCACGGCTTCCTCGACGAGTGGGACTACTGGGCCGGGACCTTCGGGCTCGTGCTCGTCGCCGTGCTCGAGGTGATCGTGTTCGTCTGGATCTTCAAGCCCGAGAAGGCGTGGGCGGCGATCCACGAGGGCGCGGACATCACGATCTGGCCCGTCTTCAAGTTCATCATGACGTACGTGACGCCCGTGTACCTGCTGATCATCCTCGGGTGGTGGGGATGGACGGACGCGATCCCGATCCTGCTCAACGAGAAGACCGCGGGAGGCGGGGCGGTGACGCCGGAGGCGGTGCCCTACATCACGCTCTCGCGCGCGGCGATCCTCTTCATCGCGGTCACCTTCCTGGTGCTGATCCGCGCCGCGTGGAAGCGCAACAAGTACGACGACCGCAAGGGATTCGCGGAAGTCCCACAGACAGGGGAGGCCGCCTGATGTCCGGACCATCGATCCTCTTCATGGCGATCAGCTGGGCAGGTGTGCTCGGGCTCGTCGGCTGGGCGTACTATCGGCTGCTCACCGACAAGAAGAAGTAGCGGTGCGGCACCTCGCGTCATCACGGCGCGAGGTTGGAAGGACCGGGAACGAGAACGGGGAGGGCGCCGATCGAGGCGCCCTCCCCGTCTCGCATCCGTTGTGCTGCGCTCAATCCATCGCCGGATCCGTCTTGAGCCAGTACCCGAACCAGTCGCGCAGCCGCCCCAGCCGGTCCACCAGCAACCACGGCTCCCCGGTCCGCGAGAGGTCGTGCGTCGAGCGCGGATATCGCACGAACTCCACCGGCGTGCCCTGCTTCTTCAGGGCGATGAACCACTGCTCCGCGTCCGTCATCGGCGTGCGGTGGTCCTCCTCCGACTGCAGGATGAAGGTCGGCGTCCGGACGTTGCGGACGTACCGGATCGGCGAGAGCGAGTCGTACATCGCCGGATTGTCCCAGGGCTTGCCGAAGAACTCGAACTCGGTGAGCCCCTGCGCGTCGGAGGTGCCATACCAGGACCACCAGTTCGAGATCATGCGGTCGGCCTGCGCCGCCTTGAACCGGTGGGTCTTCGCAGTGATCCAGGCGGTCATCACGCCGCCGTAAGAGCCGCCGGTGACGCCCATCCGCGTGGAATCCACGTCCGCTCGAGCGGCAGCGATGTCCACCGCCTTCATCAGGTCCTCATAGTCCTCGGCGAACCAGCGGCCGCGCGTGGAGAAGGTGAAGTCCGCCCCGTAGCCGCTCGAGCCGCGCGGGTTGGTGTAGAGCACCATGAACCCGGCGGCCGCGAGGTTCTGCGTCTCGTCGAACCACTGCTCGCCGTACTGGCTGTGCGGACCGCCATGCACGTAGAGCACGAGCGGGTAGCGCGTGCCGGCCCGGTAGCCGAAGGGCGTCATGAGCCATCCCTCGATCTCGAGCCCGCCGACGCTCGT
>CAZHAG010000021.1:16560-22091 GCA_964529705.1 uncultured Gemmatimonas sp.
AGCCAGGCGATGCCGTTCGGCTCATAGCGCCAGGTGGGGGTGAGGTTCGTCGGCCGCCCACCAGCGACGTCGATGACCATCAGGCGCGCGTTCTTCGTGCGCGCCGGCTGGTCGATGAAGGCGATCCGCCGGCTGTCGGGGGACCAAGCCAGATCGCCCTCGGAGCCGGGCAGCTCCGCGACCTTCCTCGGCGTCCCCCCGGCCACGGGGATGACGTAGATATCAGAGTCGTTCCGCTCCGCCTCGTCCCGGGCGCGGTCGTACGGCAGCAGCGCGATGGAGTCCGCGATCGCGCTCACCACTGAATCGGGCCGCAAGGAGACGTCGGCGACGAAGGCGATCCACTTCCCGTCCGGCGACACCACCGGGCTGCGGTGCGAGTACGCCGTGCTCGTGAGCTGCACGCGCTTGGCGCCCGGGACCTGCGTGAAGAGCTGCTGTGGGCGGATCACGCGGGCTTCACGGGGCCCGGGGATGAAGCCCTGCCCATTCGCCTTGTAGCGCATCTCCGTGATCTGGCGGCCGTCGAAACGCGCCGGGTCCACCGGCTTGGTGATCGCCCCGAAGGGGGGACGCGCCATCGGCTGCATCCGCGCGTACGGGTCGGCGGGACGCTCGGCCGCCACAGTCGAGTCCGGCGTGACGGCGGACGCGAAGACCGCGAACTTGCCGTCGCGGGGCCAGGAACCGCTCGGATGATCGGTGAGCTGCATGGCCTCGCCCGAGGGCGCGTCCATCCGGATGGCCCACACCGGCCCGCTCCCGCCCGCACGCTGCGAGTTGAAGAACAGGTACTTGCCGTCGGGCGAGAAGCGCGGGGACGAGCTCTCGGTGCTCGGGCTCGTGTACCGCACGGGATCGCCGCCGGCGGTCGGCACCACCCAGACCTCCTGATGACGCTTGTTCTCACGCTCCACCACCGTCGTGACGGTGAAGGCGACGACGCGCCCGTCCGGGGACATCGCCGGCTGGGAGAGGGTCGTGAGGCGGTGCCAGTCGTTCGGCTGCATCGCGCGCTGCGCGTGGTGCACCGACGGCGCGACGAGCAGGAGGGCGAGCGACGCCACGAGGCGCGTGAGGGGAGGAAACATCAGCTGGGATACTCCGGTTGAGGGCGGATTCACTCGAAAGGTAGCGCGGCGGATCCCGCGCTCAGGCGCGCGCCGGGAACTCCTGTCCGACGCGCGCGGCGGTCATGAGGCCGAGGGCGCCGAAGGTGAGCGTCCCGTTGCAGCAACTCGCGGTGACCATCGTCGGCGCACCGGCGATGAAGAGGTTCTCGTGGTCGTGCGCGCGCCCGTCGCGGTCCACCACGCTCGTCGCGCCATCGGTGCCCATCCGGCAGCCGCCGCCGGGGTGCTCCTGCCCGATGTCTCCCGCGGCGCTCGCCGATGAGACTATCGTCCCGTCCCCGGCGCGCGCCATGCGCGCGAAGAGCTCGCGGATGGACTGCTCCGTGGGCCCGCGCAGCTCCACCGACTCCGGCGCGTCGCGGAAGGCGAGCCGCGGCATCGGGTCGCCCCACACGTTGCGCACGGCGGCGTCGAGCCGCAGTTCGCTCTCCCGGGCCGGGAGCACGTCGTAGTACGCGCGCACGCGGGCCACGCCGCGCCGCGCCCGCGAGCGCCACTCGGCCAGCATCGCATCGCCGAGGAGCACGCCTCCCGCCGCGTCCTTGAAGCGCGGCTCCTGCCCGAACGACGACTCCCAGACGCGCAGGTCGTGCCGCATGTAGCGCGCCAGCGCGCCGGGGCGCATGAACTGCTTGGTCACCAGCGAGTGCTGCGCGTTCACGCCCGGGAAGAGCGGGAGCGGGAGCTGGATCTGTGCGGCCACGTTGCGATGGCCGCAGAGGTACTTCCCCACCAGCCCCGAGCGGTTGGCGATCCCCTCCGGATGTCGCGCGTCGCTGGAGAGCAGGAGGAGGTGCGGGGTCCAGGTGAACCCGGCGGCGAGCACGAAGCTCCGCGCCCGGAACTCCACCGTCTCGGCGGGTCGGCGGGTCGAGTTCGCGCTCAGGTGGGTGATGCGTCCCGTGCGCGGGTCCGCGTGGATGCGCCGCACGAGCGTCTCCGTCTCGAGCCGCACGCGTCCCGAACGCACGAGGGCGTCGAAGGAGAAGTCGGGGGAGTACTTGGCGCCCGTCGGGCAGATCGGATAGCAGGTGTCGCAGCGCTGGCACGAGGCGCGCCCCGCGTAGGGGACGGAGTTCTTCGCGCTCGGCTGGCCCCACATCGTGACCCCGGCCTTCCCCGCCCACTCGCGGAGCAGCTGCAGGTTCTGCGAGAGCGGGAGCGCGGGCATCGGGAAGGGCTTGCCGCGCGGGTCCATCTCCGGCGGCCCCTGCTCCCCCGCGATCCCCATCCGCTCCTCCGCCTCCTGATAGAAGGGGTCGAGCTCCTCGTAGCTGATGGGCCAGTCGTCGCCCACGCCGTAGAGGGTGCGCAGCCGGAAGTCCTCCGGGGAGAAGCGCGGCGTGACACCGCCCCAGTGCATCGCGAGCCCGCCCACGTTCATGCTCGGCGAGAACCCGTACGCGGTGCCGAGGGCGTTCTGGTCATCGACGTGGTCGTTCGGCCAGGGCGTCTCGCCGTACTGCTGCCAGCGCGCACGGCGAAGCGCGCGCTCACGCAGCGGGGTGGTGTGCCCTCCGGCCTCCACGACAGTGATCGTCACGTCGCGCTCGGCGGCGAGCTTCTCCGCCATGAGCGCGGCGGTGATCCCCGAGCCGACGATGCAGATGTCGCTCTCGATCTCGCGCGCGGCGCTCACGGGGAACCTCCGGGCGCCAGCGGGAGCGGCGGCCGCGCCACCTCCGCGAGGACGCGGCAGTTCCCCGCCCCGATCCTCGCCTCGTAGGCGAGGTCGGTGGCGGCGCTGGACGCGGCCCAGTGCGCCATGATCGCGAGCGCGACGTGCGGCGCGGCGATGGGGTTCGCCGGCAGGCGGTTGCCCGGGAGGCGCGAGAGCTGCGCTGTGAGCAGCGTGCGCCGGCGCGCGAGGTCGAGCGCGGCGAACCCGGTGCGATGCTTCGCGCGCGCCAAGAGGTCGAGCGCGGCGAGTTGCGCGTTCCATCCGGGGGCGGGATCCGCGGGCGTGTAGGTGATCTCCGCATCCCCGTATCCGTGCATCTCCTCGCTCACCGGCCGGTAGTCCGCGATCCACCCGAGGAAGGCCGCCGTGGCGGCCGATCGCGCAGGCGCGCCGATCGACTCGGGGAGGACGGCCTCGCCGACCGCCATCGCGAGCGCCGGATCCAGCGTGGACAGCGCCGACGGTGCGGCGACCGGGGTGGTACGTGGGTCCGCCGCATCCGCCGCACCGACGGCGCCTGCCGTGCCAGCGGCCGCGGCCGCGGCGCCGAGTGCGGCGCGCTTGATGAAGCTCCGACGGTCAGGGGCCATGGGGGGATTCTACGCCGGCACTCGGGGAGTGGCGAGCGCTGGCCGCGGCGCGCGTCGGCGGCCACATTCCCGCGCGTCCGTCCCACCGAGGCCACGATGCCGCACCGCCGCACGCGCCACCCGCATCCGCGCACGATCCCCGGACGCGCCCTCCTGCTCGCCGGCACCATCGCCACGCTGTCCGCCGCCCACGCCACGGGCGACGTCCCCCGCGCGGACGCCATGGCGGTCGGACGCGCCGCACCGCAGCCCAACTCCCGCGTGACGATCCGCGCCGGCACGCTGCTCGACGGCCGCGGCGGCGTGCAGCGCGACGTGGTCGTCACGATCGAGGGATCGCGCATCGTGGCTGTCGCGCCCTGGCGCGCCGGCGCCCCGGTCACGTGGGACCTCTCCGCGATGACGCTGATGCCGGGCCTCATCGACACGCACGTGCACATCGACGCCCATTTCGGCGCGGACGGCCGCGCCTCGAACCGCGGAGAGACGGCGGCCGAGCGGATGCTCGCCGCCGCGAGCAACGCGCAGCGCACGCTCCTGGCGGGCTTCACCACGGTGCAGAGCCTCGGGTCGCCGCAGGACGTCGAGCTCCGCCGCCTCATCGCCGATGGCACCTACGCGGGGCCACGGCTGATCACCTCGGCCGGGCAGTTCTCCGACACGTCGCGCACGCCGGACGAGATCCGGCAGTGGGTGCGCGAGACCAAGGCGCGCGGCGCGGACGTGATCAAGATCTTCGCGTCGCGCAGCATCCGGGACGGCGGCGGCCAGACGCTCACCGACCTGCAGATCGCGGCGGCGTGCGGTGAGGCGCGCGCGCAGGGCGTGCGCTCCTGGGTGCACGCGCACGCCGCCTCCGCCATCCGTGCCGCCGCACTGGCGGGGTGCACGGGCGTGACGCACGGTACGCGCGCCACGGCCGCGGAGCTCGCGCTGATGGCGGAGCGTGGCACCTACTTCGAGCCGAACATCGGGCTCGTGATCCAGAACTACCTCGAGAACAAGGCGCGCTTCCTCGGCATCGGCAACTACACGGAGGCGGGGTTCCGGTTCATGGAGGAGATCGTGCCGGTGAACCGCACGCTCTTCCGCGAGGCGATCCGGACGCCGGGGCTCAAGGTGGTGATGGGGACGGACGCCGTGGCCGGCGGCCATGGGCAGAACGCGCGGGAGATCATCGTCCGCGTGCGAGAGGCGGGGCAGCCCGCGGGTGACGCGATCATTGCCGCCACGTCATTGGCGGCCGAGGCACTCGGCATCGGTGACAGCGTCGGCACGGTCGCGGTGGGCCGCGTGGCCGACCTCGTGGCGGTGGAGGGTGACCCGCTCGCCGACATCTCGGCACTGCAGCGCATCGGCTTCGTGATGGCGCGCGGCGAAGCCGTGAAGGCGCCGCCCCGTGAGCGCCCGTCAGGCGCCGCGGCTGGCGCCACGTCGATGCGGACCGACTGGCCCACCTACGGCGGCGACGCCGGGGGACTCAAGTACTCTAGCGCCGCGGAAGTCGACCGCACGAACGTCCACAGGCTCGCGGTCGCCTTCACGTGGGAGGCGAACGAGCGCCCGATCCCGGCCGGTCCGGACCAGAAGCCCGCGCGCCCCGGACTCTTCCAGGCCACGCCGCTCGCGATCGGCGACACGCTCTTCTTCCCGACGCCGTACAACCGCGTGGTCGCCCTCGACGCCGCGACGGGGCGCGAGCTCTGGGCGTACGACCCGCAGGTCTGGAAGACCTACGGCCAGCCCAGCAACGGCACCGGATTCGTGCATCGCGGCGTGGCCACGTGGTCCGACGGCGCCTCGCGCCGGATCTTCCTCAACTCGCGCTGGCGTCTCATCGCCCTCGACGCGTCGACGGGACGACCGATCGCGGGGTTCGGCAGCGGCGGGGAGATCGACCTGACCGCTGGACTCTCGCGCCCCGTACGCCGCGAGCACTACACGAACACGTCGCCGCCCGTCGTCTGGGGCGACCTCGTGATCGTCGGCAATGGCGTCGGCGACCGGCTCATGTACCGCGGCGACCCGCCCGGCGACGTGCAGGCGTTCGACGTGCGCACCGGACGCCGCGTCTGGCGATTCAAGACGGTGCCCGAGCCCGGCGAGTTCGGGAACGAGACGTGGGGA
>CAZHAG010000021.1:22191-28441 GCA_964529705.1 uncultured Gemmatimonas sp.
ACGGACATCGTGGTCGCGCCCACCAAGCAGGGGTTCCTCTTCGCCTTCGAGCGCGCCACGGGGCGTCCGCTCTGGCCGATCGAGGAGCGCGCGGTGCCGGCGAGCGACGTCCCCGGCGAGCGCGCGTGGCCCACGCAGCCCTTCCCCACGCGCCCGGCCCCCTTCTCCGCGCAGGGCTTCACACGCGATGACGTGACCTCGTTCACGCCCGCGCTCCGGCAGGCCGCGCTCGACGAGATCGCCGCGTACCGCACCGGACCGCTCTACACGCCCCCCTCGCTCGAGGGCACGGTCACGATGCCGGGGGTGATCGGCGGGGCGGGCTGGGGCGGCGCTGCGGTGGATCCGACGACCGGCTGGCTCTTCGTGAAGGCATCGAACTCCCCCGCCCTATTCACGCTCCGCAAGCACGAGCAGAAGAGCGACACGATCGACACCCCCTACCTCGTCGACCTCCCGCGCTCCACGCTCGGCGTCTCCCAACGGGACAATGCGGAGGGCGCCGTGCGCTCCTCCGCCCGGCTGCCGATCAACAAGCCGCCCTACGGTACGCTCACGGCCGTCGACATGAACACGGGCGAGACCAGGTGGACGGTGCCGCTCGGTGACACGCCGGAGGTGCGCGACCACCCGGCGCTTCGCGGCGCCGTGCTCCCCGATCGCCTCGGCGTCGCGGGTTCACCCGGCGCGCTCGTCACCGGCGGAGGCCTCGTGTTCGTCTCCGGCGGCGGGCGCGTGCTCCACGCGATCGACACGCGGAGCGGGGTCACGCTGTGGGAGCACGACGTGGGCCAGGCGATCTACGCGAACCCGATGACCTACCGCACGCGCGACGGACGCCAGTTCATCGCCGTCGCGACCGGCGGAGGAACCACGTCGCGCCTCGTGGTGTTCAGCCTGCCGCGCCGCTGACCATCCGTCGGAGCACGCGTCCCGCGCGCACCGCCGCCTCGGCGATGCGCGCCGGGCTCGTGATGAAGGAGATCCGGAAGAACCCCTTCCCCCCCGCGCCGAGCGCGGCGCCCGCGAGCACGATCACGCCCTCCTCCTCCATCAGGCGTTCGTGGAAGTCGATCGACTGCACGCCCTCGGGGAGCGGCACCCAGAGGTACATCGACGCCTTCGGCACCTCGGGCACGCTGAAGCCATTCGCGCGGAAGGCCGCGACGGCCGCGTCGCGCCGCTCACGGAAGACCGCCACGTTCCCCGGCACCCAGCTCTCCCAGGACTCGAGCGCCGCGATCCCCGCCTTCTGCACCGCCATGAACTGCCCCGTGTCAACGAAGCTCTTGGTCTTGGCGAGCGCGGCGACGATCCCGGCGTTCCCGGCGGCCCATCCGCAGCGCCACCCGGTCATGTTGTACGTCTTGGAGAGCGAGTGGAACTCGATCGCCACGTCGCGCGCGCCCGGCACGTCGAAGATGCTGGGCGCCACGTATCCGTCGAAGGTCATCTCGGAGTAGGCGTTGTCGTACACGAGCACGATCCCGCGTTCCCGGCAGGTCCGCACCACGCGCTCGAGGTAGTCGAGGGGCGCGATCGCCGCCGTCGGGTTGTTCGGGTAGTTCAGGTAGATCAACCGGGTGCGCGCGAGCACGTCCTCGGGGATCTCGTCGAGGTCGACGAGGAAGTCGGTGCGCGGCGTGATCGGGTAGAGGTAGGGCTCCGCCTCGCTGAGCAGCGTGCCGCCGAGGTAGGAGAGGTAGCCCGGGTCCGGGATGATCGCGACGTCCCCTTGCTGGAGGTACGCGAAGGCGAGGTGGGCGATCCCTTCCTTGCTCCCGATGAGTGGCACGGTCTCCTTGAGCGGGTCGAACCGGTGCCCGAAGCGCTTCTCCATCCACGCGGTGGTCGCGTCGCGGAAGGCAGGAAGCCCGAGGCCGAATCCGTAGCGGCTCATCGCGGGCTCGTGCGCGGCGGCAGCGAGTGCCTCGACGGCGGCTGGCGGCGCGGCGAGGTCGGCGTCCCCAGCACCGAGGTCGATCACGTCGACGCCGCGGGCGATCAGGTCGCGCTTCTTCTGGGGGATGGTCGCCAGCAGGTAGACCGGCAGCGAGTCGAATCGGCGAGTGGTGCGCACGTCGGGGTGTGTGGAGGGCAGATGACGATGGTGCCGCGCCCCCAAAACTACTCGACGCGTTCAGGCCGGAGGGCGCTTGCCCGGCGTGGGGCCCTGCGGCGGCACTTTGGTCGCACTGTCCACCGCCTTTATCTCGAAGCGGAACATCTGCTCCGCGAGCTGGCGCACCGCCGTGGCTCCGCGCCGGGCCGGGTAGAAGCGCATCCGCGGGAGCGCCGCGCGCACGGCCATCCAGAACTCCTCGTGGCTCGCGTCGAGGCGCTGGGCCGAGGCCAGGTCGATCATGCCGTTCGTGTCCACCACGAAACGCACCGCCGCATACCCCGAGATCCCCTTCCGCATGAGCTCCGGCGGGTAGGCCGGCGCGGCGCTCTCGGGATGCCGCGAGGCGGCGGAGTCCACCTCGATCTCCATGTAGGCGTCGGCGAAGACCGAGGGCGCCGCTTCCTCCATCGCGGACGGCGCGACGGCCGCGGCGAGCGAGGCGCGCTCCCGCTCGAGCGAATCCTCGATGCCGCGGCGCCGCGCGAGCTCGGCCAACTGCGCGAGCCGCGCCTCCTCGGCCTCGTCCATCGTCTCGCCGCTCCCCACGGACGGGTCGCGATACCCGAGCGTCTGCATCGGCTGCTCCGGGCTCGCGCTGGGCGGGACGAGGAAGCGCAGTCCCTCGGGGAGCGTCTCCTCGATGGGTTCCGAGCGCACCACGCCGGATGTCCCGAGGTTGTACGCGACCACGATGGCGAGGTGGAGCGCGACGCTCAGCACCAGGCCGGCGCTGCCGCCCACGGTCCCGGAGGTCGTGCTGATGAACTTCACGCCCGCGCCCCGGGCGCGCGGCGGTGTCGATCGCGCGTTCGCATGGGCCACACCTCCCCCTGTGATACCCCGCCAGACGTCGAATGGCGCACGCGGGACGCGGTCACCGCCCTCGGGGCGGGCGCGCGGCGGCGACATCGGGCCGCTCGAGCGCGAACATGTTCCCGGCCGTCACGTGCGCCCACTCCTGACGGCCCAGGCGCGCCGCGGGATTCACCTTCTCGGTGTCGGGAAGCCCGTCGGTGCCGATGATCCCCTCGTCCACGTGGAGCACGAGCACCTCGCCGATGACCCAGTTGGAGTGCTGCGGCCCGCTGCCGTGCGTCACGATCTCGAACACCTTGCACTCGAGCTGCGCGGGGCTCTCCAGCACGCGCGGCGGGCGCACCACCGTCGAGGGGACACGCGTGAACCCCGTGACGTCGAACTCGTCGACGTCGGGCGCGAAGGGCGCCGAGGCCGCGTTCACCCGTTCCGCCATCGCGCGCGAGACGATGTTGATCACGAACTCCCCGGTGGCGCGCACGTTCCGGAGGGTGTCCTTGGGATTCCCGTCGCGGTCCGCGACGGGGCAGAACGCCACCGACTGCGGATTCCCACCGCCCATCGCGAAGAAGCTGAACGGCGCCAGGTTCCCCACGCCGTCGGCGCTCAGCGAGCTCACGAACGCGATCGGCCGGGGCGCGATGAGCGGCGTGAGCCAGGCGTGGCGCTCGCGGGGGGCGAGGTCGGCGAGGCGGAGGAGCCTCACGCCACCCACCTCTGACCTCCCGCCTCCCACCTCACACCTCCCACCTTAGGAAGTCGGCGGCGAGAACCCGCCCCCGCCCTCGACCCAGCTGTACTGGTACTTCGGGTCCTCATAGGGCAGGATCTGCTTCGCGACCTTCAGCGGGCGGAACGAGTCCATCATCACGGCCAGCTCGTTCGTGTACTTCTGCCCGATGCTCGCCTCCGCGCGCCCCGGATGCGGGCCGTGCGGGATGCCGTCGGGATGGTGCGTGATCGACCCGTACTCGATCCCCTTGCGGCTCATGAACTCGCTCGAGGCGTAGAAGAGCACCTCGTCGGAGTCCACGTTGCTGTGATTGTAGGGCGCGGGGATCGCCTCGGGATGGAAGTCGTACGGCCGCGGGCAGAAGGAGCAGATGACGAACCCGTCCCCCTGGAAGGTCTGGTGCACCGGGGGCGGCTGGTGCACGCGCCCCACGATCGGCTCGAAGTCATGGATGTTGAATGCCCAGGGATAGAACATCCCGTCCCAGCCGACGACGTCGAGCGGATGGTGATCGATCACGATCTCGTTGAAGCCGTCGTACTGCTTCACGATGATCGGGAACTCCCCCTTCTCGTCGAAGGTGCGGAGTTCGCGCGGGATCCGGAAATCCCGCTCGCTGTAGGGCGCGCCCTCGAGCACCTGGCCGTAGTGGTTCAGGTAGCGCGACGGGGGGCGCACGTAGCCGCGGCTCTCCATCACCAGGAGCTTCGCCGGCTTGGTGAAGCGGTAGCGGTGCAGGATGCCGCGATGGATGACGAGGTAGTCCCCGGGGATGAACGGGAGGTCGCCGTACTGCGTCTCGAGCGTCCCCTCCCCCTCGGCGACGTAGACCACCTCGTCGCCCTGGGCGTTGCGGTAGAAGTGCTCGTCCTCCTTGTCCGGCGCCACGTAGAGCATCGCGATGTCGCTGTTGAAGAGCATCGGGATGCGGTCGAGCGTGGGGCTGCCCCCGCGCGCGATGGGCGCGGTGCGGAAGTGCCGGTGCTTGAGCGTGGCGTCGGGATCGGCCTCGTACTTCGTCTCGCGCACGCGCCGCGCCGAGGTGACCATCGTCGGCGGGTGGATGTGGTAGAGCAGCGCGGCCGGTCCCGTGAAGCCCTCGATGCCGACGAGGTGCTCCGAGTAGAGGCCGCCGTCCGGCCGGCGGAAGACGATGTGGCGCTTGCGCGGGATCTTCCCGAGCGTGTGGTACACCGGCATCAGAGGTTCCCCCGCAGGGCCTGCTCGCGCTCGATGCTCTCGAACAGCGCCTTGAAGTTCCCCGCGCCGAAGCTCTTCGCCCCCTTCCGCTGGATGATCTCGAAGAAGAGCGTGGGCCGGTCCTGCACGGGCTTGGTGAAGATCTGGAGCAGGTACCCCTCGTCGTCCCGGTCCACGAGGATCCCGAGCTCGGCGAGCGGCGCGATCTCTTCGTCGATCGTCCCGACGCGGTCGAGCACGGTCTCGTAGTAGGTGCGCGGGATGCTCAGGAACTCCACGCCGCGCGACCGGAGCTCGCGCACGGTCGCGATGATGTCGTCCGTGGCCACCGCGATGTGCTGCACGCCGGGGCCGCGGTAGAAGTCGAGGTACTCCTCGATCTGCGACTTCTTCTTCCCCTTGGCCGGCTCGTTGATCGGGAACTTGATCCGGCCGTTCCCGTTGGACATCACCTTCGACATCAGCGCGGAGTACTCGGTGGAGATGGTCTTGTCGTCGAAGGAGAGGAGGTTGAAGAAGCCGAGGACGTTCGAGTAGAACTCGACCCAGTGGTTCATCCGGCCGAGTTCGACGTTGCCGACGCAGTGGTCGACGTACTTGAGGCCGACGCCCTTGGGCGCGAAGGGCGAGGAGGCGGCCACGAAGCCGGGGAGGAAGAGTCCCCGGTAGTCGCGCCGCTCGACGATCGAGTGGATCGTGTCGCCATACGTGCGGATGCCGGCGATCACCACCTCGCCCTGGTCGTCCTTGACCACCGTGGGTTCCTGCACCGAGACGGCCCCTCGCTCCACCGCCTTGCGATGGGCGTCGCGCGCGTCGTCCACCCAGAAGGCCATGTCGCGCACGCCGTCGCCATGCTTCGCGACGTGGGCGGCGATCTCCCCCTCGGGACCGAGCGGCGAGGTGAGCACGAGCCGGATCTTCCCCTGCTCCAGCAGGTAGCTCGCGCGGTCGCGGACGCCCGTCTCCGGGCCGCGGTAGGCCTTGAGCGTGAAGCCGAAGGCCGCACGGTAGAAGAGCATGGATTGCTTGGCGTTCCCGACCCAGAACTCGATGTAGTCGGTGCCGTTGATCGGGAACGTGTCGACGTGGGTGGCGTCGGCCGGCACGGTGCTGGTGGCCATGACAATGTCCTCGGTGATGATGCGCGCGGGTGACCGCCCCGCACTCCCTTCCAATATACCGTGGCCCCCCGGCCGGGGGCCTACGGCCGCGCGCGCACCCGGCGGGCGATTGCGCGGAACTCCTCGAGCGCCTCGGGATTCGCGAGGGCGTCGGTGTTGGCCACCTCCCGCCCGTGCAAGGCGTGCCGAACCGCGATCTCGGTGACCTTGCCGCTCAGCGTGCGGGGGATGTCCCCTACGGCCTCGATCACC
>CAZHAG010000022.1:0-239 GCA_964529705.1 uncultured Gemmatimonas sp.
TTCGCCAGGCGGATCCGCATCCCCTTGTCGGACGAGATCTCCATCGAGTCCACCGAGGACTCGTCGAGCATCTCGAGCAGCTTCTTCACGTACCGGAGGTCGATCATCGATCGGTGGTTGTGGGAATGGCGACGGGAAATCGGGCGCGGCGTGCCGACAAGAACCCCCACCCAAAACCCAATTCAAAAAAAAGAGGGGGAAGCATCCCACTACCAAAGCCCCCGCCCCCCCCAGCCAAA
>CAZHAG010000022.1:249-16325 GCA_964529705.1 uncultured Gemmatimonas sp.
ACGCCCCACCCTATCCCAATTGCAACAAGTCGCGGTCGAAGCAGCTCAGGACCTCAGCCCCGTCCGACGCGAGCCAGACATCATCCTCGATCCGTACGCCGCCCCATCCTTCGAGGTAGATGCCGGGCTCGATCGTCACGACCGCCCCGGCCGGCAACGGAGACTCCGCGGTCTTGGCCAGGCGAGGCGCCTCGTGGATCTCGAGACCGATCCCGTGCCCGAGGGAGTGCCCGAACGCCTCGCCCATTCCGCGGCGCTGAATGTAGTCCCGCGCGAGCGCATCGGCATCCCTTCCGCGCATCCCGGCCCGAACAAGGGCCGAAGCGCTCCCGTTGGCCTCCCGAACCACGGTGTGGATCTCCACCTGCCGTGAGTCGGGCGCGCGGCCGACGACGAAGGTCCGCGTGAGGTCCGAGCAGTAGCCGGCGTGGAACGCGCCGAAGTCGATCAACAGGAGGTCGCCCGCGGCGATCACGTTGGTCGAGGCGCGCGCGTGCGGGAGCGCGGAGCGCGCGCCGGCGGCCACGATCGTCTCGAACGGGAACCCCTCGCTCCCCGCCGTGCGGAGCTCGCGCTCGAGGATCCCGGCCACGGCGAGCTCGGTCATCCCGGCGCGCACCTCGGGGAGCGTGCGCGCCAGCGCCTCCTCGGCGATGCGCACGGCCGTGCGGATGCGCGCCACCTCGTCCGCGTCCTTCGCCTCGCGCAGGATCTCGACGAGGTTCAGCGCGGGCCGCCAGCGCCAGCGCGATCCCTCACTCGCCTCGTCGAGGAACCGCGCGGCGTCCTGGTGGCTCACGTGCGCGCTCTCGAACGCCAGCACCGAGACGGCCGGCATCGACTTGAGCACGGACCAGAGCCCCGTCCAGATCGACGCGCTCTCGATCACCGCGCGCACGCCCGGCGCGAGTTCGTGCTTCACCTGCGTGGCATAGCGGAAGTCGGTGAGCAGTGCGCAGTCGTCGGGCGTGAGCACGACCATCGCGTTGGAACCGGAGAAGCCGGTGAGCCAGCGGATGTTCGGCAGGGAGCAGACGAGGAGCGCGTCGAGCCCGCTCGACGCGAGCGAGGCGCGCAGGCGCTCGATCCGCGCGGACGCGGCGCTCATGCCCGGACGGCGCCGTAGCGCTCCAGACGCGCGAGCTCCGCCGGCTCGAATCGGCCGCGTACGCGCATCACCCCTTCGTCCGCGTCCGGCACCGCCGCGAGGATCTCCCCGAGCCGGTGCGTCTCGGCGAGGAGCTTCCCATCCGTCAGCGGGACGAGCAGCTCGACCTCCGGGCGCCGGGCGCGGAGCGCCTTCCGCAGCAGCGCGCGCAGCGGCTCCAGTCCCTCCGGCGAGGACGCCGAGGTGAAGATGCTCCCCGGAGCGAGGTTGTCGATCCGCTCGCGGAGCCCCTCCGCCTGCTCGGGCGTCAGCCGGTCCATCTTGTTGAAGACGTAGATCATCGGCAGGTGCTGCACGCCCAGCTCGGAGAGCACGTCGTCCACCACGAGGCGCTGCTCCTCCCACGAGGGATGGCTCGCATCGATCACGTGCAAGAGAAGGTCGGCCTCCGCCACCTCCTCGAGCGTCGCGCGGAAGCTCGCCACCAGGTGGTGAGGGAGCTTGCGGATGAAGCCGACGGTGTCGGTGAGCAGCACCGACTGGTGATCGCCGAGGTCCACCTCGCGTGTGAGGGGGTCGAGCGTGGCGAAGAGCCGGTCCTCGACGAAGACCTCGGACGCACCCGCGATCCCGCGGAGGATCGAGCTCTTCCCGGCGTTGGTATAGCCGACCAGCGAGGCACGGAAGCTCCCGACGCGCCCCGCGCGCTGCACCTTTCGCGCGTGCGTCACCTCCACCAGCCGCTCCTTCAGCAGCTTGATGCGGTGCCCGACGAGGCGCCGATCCGTCTCCAGCTGCGTCTCGCCGGGGCCGCGCACGCCGATGCCGCCGCGGAACTTCTCGAGGTGCGTCCACATCCGCGTGAGGCGCGGCAGCGAGTACTCGAGCTGCGCGAGCTCCACCTGCATGCGCGCCTCGGCCGACCGCGCGCGGGTGGCGAAGATGTCGAGGATGAGCTCCGCGCGGTCGATCACGCGCTTCCCCAGCTCCCCCTCGAGGTTCTTCCCCTGCGCCGGCGAGAGCTCGTCGTCGAAGATCACGAGCGTGGCCTCGCGCTCGGCCACCATCGCCTTCAGCTCCTCCACCTTGCCGCGCCCCACGTAGGTGGCTGGATCCGGGCGGTCGAGCTGCTGGGTGAGGGTGCCGACCACGACCGCCCCGGCCGTGTCGGCGAGGCGCTCGAGTTCCTCGAGGTGCTCCGTGACGAGGTGGCGCGCATTCGACCGCTTGAGCGGCGCCCCCACGAGGATGGCGCGCTCCTGCGGCGGCTGGAGCTCGATGATGGTGCGGATGGCCGTCGGGGTGCGGGGTGTCCGGGCGGCGTTCGTGCCGACCGGACCCCCAATCTAGCGCACCCGCTCAGCGCAGCGCGTCGAGCCGGCCGGTGCCCGAGTAGGGGCGCGTGATGTTCCCGAAGGGCGTCACCACGGTGAACTGTCCCGTGACGCGATAGTCCAGCGTGCCCCGCAGCGACATCTGCAGGAGCGCGTGCCGCACGGCCGCGAAGGTGAACGCCACGGGGACGACGATGTCGGAGCGCCCGCGCTCCGAAAGCGTGACGAGGCGGTCGATCGCACCAGTCGCGACCTGGCTCGTGTCGACCCACACCTGGTAGGTGATGCGCGTCGCGTCGAGACGGTACTCGTTGGGATTGTAGACGTCGAGGATCACGTCGAGCGACCCGCCCTGCGGTCCGACGCCGGTGACCTTCACGTCCTTCACCTCGACGACGGGGTTCGAGAACGCCTGGCGCGCCAGCGTCTTGCACCCCGCAGCCACCGTCACCACCGCGAGTGCGACCGTCAGCCACCGTCTTCCGCTCATTCCTCTTCCTCGTCAGGGGGAGTCCCGGCGGGATCCGCGGGTGCATCGATCCGGTCGCGCAGGGTGCGCCACCACGCCAGGCGTTTCGCGATCTCCTTCTCGAACCCGAACGGACCGGGCGCGTAGAACTCCGCGCCCTCGAGTTCGTCGGGCAGGTACTCCTGCGGCGTGTATGCCTCCGGCACTGCGTGCGCGTACTGGTACCCGGCGCCGTATCCCAGTTCCTTCATGAGGCCGGTGGGGGCATTCCGGAGCGCGAGCGGGACGGGCGCCGCCGGCGTGGCGCGCGCGGCCTCGAGCGCCGCCTTCCACGCGCCGTACACCTTGTTGGACTTGGGCGCCGTCGCGAGGTACACCGCCGCCTCCGCCAGCGCGAGGTCCCCCTCGGGCGACCCGAGGAAGTGGTACGCGTCGCGCGCCGCGAGGGCGATCTCGAGTGCGCGCGGGTCGGCGAGTCCCACGTCCTCCGCCGCGAAGCGGACGGTGCGGCGCGCGATGTACATGGGGTCCTCGCCCCCCTCGATCATGCGCGCGAGCCAGTAGAGCGCCCCCTGCGGGTCCGACCCGCGGAGACTCTTGTGGTAGGCCGAGATGAGGTTGAAGTGCTGCTCCCCGGACTTGTCGTACGCCGCCACACGCGTCTGCAGTGCGGCCGTGACGATCGTCCGCGTGAGCGTCCTCCCGCTCGCCGCGCCCGCACGCGCCTCCTGCTCCGCCGCGCCGCTGGCGCCGCGCACGTCGAGCAGCACCACAGCCGCCTCGAGCACGGTGAGCGCCCGGCGCGCATCTCCGTCGGCGTGAGCGGCGAGGAGCGCCCGCGCGTCGGCGTCGATGGCCAGCCCGAGGTCCCCGAACCCGCGCTCCGCGTCCGCGAGCGCGCGGTCCACCAGCCACTCGAGTGCCGCGGGCGCGAGCGGCGCGAGGACGAACACCCGCACGCGCGAGAGGAGCGCGCCGGTGAGTTCGAAGCTCGGGTTCTCGGTGGTCGCGCCGATCAGCGTGAGGAGTCCGCTCTCGACGTGCGGGAGGAGCGCGTCCTGCTGCGCCCGGTTGAATCGGTGGATCTCGTCGACGAAGAGGACGGTCCGCGTGCCAAGCACGCGACGCTTCTCCGCGTCCGCGACGATCGCGCGCAGGCGCGGCACGCCGTCCGTCACGGCACTGAAGGGTACGAACTCCCCCTGCACGTGGCGCGCGATGAGGCGTGCCAGCGTCGTCTTCCCGGTGCCCGGCGGGCCCCAGAACAGGATCGATCCCGTGTCGCCGCGCTCGATCGCCACGCGCAGCGGCTTCCCCGCCGCGAGCAGCTCCTCCTGTCCCACCACCTCGTCCAGGGTGCGCGGACGGAGCCGCGCCGCGAGCGGAGCGACCACCGCGCGTTCGAAGAGCGCGGGTTCGGGGGCCTCGCCGCCGGCCCTGCGTGCGCGCGCGCCGCCCGCCACCGTCAGTGCCCGAGCAGCGCGCGCAGCGCCAGCGCCACGCCGCAGGCGACGAAGAACACGAGGTTGTGCGTCCACCCCGCCTTCCCCTGGAACTCGGGGATCAGGTTGGACGCCCCCACGTACAGCGTAACTCCCGCCGAGAGCGCGAGACCGACCTCCGCGAGCGGGTCCACGATGCTGGTCAGCACGAAGCCGAGCACCGTGGCCACCCCGAGCGCGCCCGCCGCACCCAGGGCGCTCGCGCGGCTCCGGCCCGAGGCGATCCAGAGGGAGGCGATCGCCAGGCCCTCCGGCACCTTGTGCAGGAAGACGCCACCGAAGACGAGCATGCCGAGTTCCGCCTGCACCTGGAACGCGCTGGCGATCGCCACGCCGTCGACGATCGTGTGCAGCAGCAGGCCCGCCAGTGCGGAAGCGCTCACCTGGCGGGAGACCTGGTGGGTCTCCTCGCCGAAGTGGAAGTGGCCCACGAGGGCATGCTGCGTGAGGTGCACCAGCAGGAAGCCGACGAGGACGATCAGCGCCGCCTCCCGCCCGCCGCGCTCGACGGCCTCGGGGAGCAGCCCGGTGAGCGAGACCACCAGGAGGAAGCCCGCGGCGAAGGCGAGCAGGAGTTCGAGGCTGCGTGGTGACCAGCGCGGGCGCGCGGTCACGGCGGCCGCACCGGCGATGTTGCCGGCCGCGGCGAGCACCGCGAAGAGGAAGGCAGTCACCCCGCAAAGATAGCGGGAGCCGCACGCCTCCGGCTCAGGGCGTGCCGGACTCCGCGCGGGCCAGCGCGCGCACGAGTCCGCGGAGCGCCAGCTCGTACCCGTCCGCCCCGAACCCCGCGACGATCGCGATCGCGCCGGGCGCCAGCCAGGAGTGCCGACGCTCGGGCTCGCGGGCGTAGATGTTCGAGAGGTGCACCTCGACGTACGGCAGCGACACCGCGGCGAACGCGTCGCGGAGCGCCAGGCTCGTGTGCGTCCACGCGCCCGCATTCACGAGGGCACCCGTCACGACGCCGCGGCAGTTGTGCACCGCGTCGAGCATTCGACCCTCGTCGTTGAACTGCGAGAAGAGGAGGGTGACCCCGAGCTCGGCGCCGACCTCCTCCAGCCGCGCCTCGATCTCCGCGAGCGTCGTGCGGCCGTAGATCTCCGGCTCACGGACACCCAGCAGGTTGAGGTTCGGACCGTTGAAGACCGCGATCCTCACGGGGTGAGGCCCCGCAACCACCCCTGGAACTGGTCGAGGTCGTCGTCCGGCCCACCCTCATCGGCGGCGGACGAGGGATCCGTCGATGGCGCGGAGGAAGACTCCTCCGGGGCGGGCGCTGCCGGCGCTGGCTCGGCCGGCGTGAAGAAGCGGTCGAAGCGGATCCGGTCCGAGGCACGGGGCGTGGCGCGCGGCGCGGGTGCCGACGGGCCCTCTCCGAAGAGCGAATCCATCGCGGAACCGCCGGACGGTCCCGACGTGGCGCCGACACCGGCGAGCCGATGCGCCGCCCGCTCGTCCTCCGCGGACACGTTCCCGCCGAAGAGTGCGTCGAGCGCGCTCCCCATGGAGCGCTGCGAGGCGCCGGCGCCCTGGTCCACGGACACCTCGCGCCCGATCGCTGAGGAGGCGGCCGGTGTGAGGGCCCGGCGTGCGAAGGCGCGCAGGAACTCGCGGGCGGTCGGACCCGGGGAGGCCGGCGGGCTGGCGGCAGGTACCGCGGCCGGCGTGGGCGAGCGTGGCGTGGGTGCGCGCGGTGTTGGCGCGCGCGACGGCTCCGGCGGCGTCTGCAGCGCGACATCCGCGAAGGAGACGCCCGCGAGCATCGCGTTCGGCGGCGGCGCGTCCTCCTCCTCTTCCACCTCCTCCGGCAACTCGAACCCGAGGGAGGGCGGGTCGGTCGCCTCGAGCGCCGCCAGCCGCTCGCGGAGTCCCGCGTCATCCGGGTCCTGATCGATCAGCTGGCGGTAGACGCCGATGGCGCGCTCGCGGAAGCCCTGCTCGAGGTAGAGCTGTGCCATCGTCTCCGTGACGAAGGTGCGCGGCGTCTCGGTGAGCGCGCCATGGACGGTCTCCCCGTCGTCGTCCGCCGGGAGTTCCACGTCCACGTCCTGCACCGGTCCGAGGCCGTGGTCGTCGTCCATGGGGAGCTCGCCGAGGGAGACGCTCTCGAACGCGTCGTCATCGTCCGGACGGGCAGCCTCCTCCGCAAGCGGCGGCAGTCCCCCCACGTCCTGGGGCGTCTCGAGCAAGCCCCCCTCGAACGACGAGGGCTCGGCCGCACTCATCAGGGACTCGGCGTCGACGGAGAACTCCATCGATTCCAGTCCCTCGATCCCCGCCACGAGGCCGCTCTGGAACTCGGTCGCCTCGAGATCCGGGAGTGGGTTCACGTCCCGGCTGAAGTCGGTGGCGAGCAGTCCCGGAACAGAGGGGAGGTCGTCGAGGGAGATGGGTGCGACGGGCGTATCGATCAGCGAGCCGACCGGCACGTCAGGGGGTGCCGGCGGCGGCACGGTCTCCAGGAGCTCGCCGGTGGAGATCCGGTCCGACTTCTCGGCGATGTAATCGGCCAGCACGCCGACGACGCGGCCGGGCTTCGGCGTGGCGATCGAGGTGCGGGGTCGCTCGGGCTCCGGGGTGCGCGTCGGCGCCGCAGGAGCCGCGGGGGTTGCCGGGGGTGCCGGGGTCGCCGGGGGTGGCGTCGGGTCCCCAACGCCGAGATCGGCGAGCGCTCCTTCTCCGAAATCGAAGGCGATGTCGAGCAGCGATGCGCGCCGCTTCGGCGAACCCGCGCGGGAGGGGTCCGGGATCTCGAGGGTCTTCGCGGTCGAGTCCGGGGGCAGCGCGCGCGCGGACGCCCGTACCGCGGTCGGCGCGGAGGACGCGCTCGCCGGGGCGGCCGACGACGCCGCCGACGCTGCGGCGCGAGTCGCGGGCGCTGGAGGTTGGGCCGGCGGGTCCTCGGGCGCCGCCGCTCCGCCACCCAGCTCGATGTTCCCCATGTGGAACGCGTCGTCCGCCCCCGCGACACGCACCGATGGGGCCACGGAGATGATGTTGCGCGCCGCGGAGGGACCGGAGTTCGGCTCCCGGACCTCGCGTCCGCCGACCTGCTCGATGAGCTCCAGGACCTCCTCGTTGCGGCGGTCGAGCTCGAGCACGCGCTCATACCATCCGCGCGCGGCAGGGGCGTCGCCGCCGAGGCGCGCGATATCCCCCAAGTGTCGCAGGGCGATCAGGTTCTCGGGGTCCACCCCGAGCGCCTCCTCGAAGGGGGCGGCCGCCTCCGCGACGCGCCCCGACTCGAACAGACACTGCCCGTAGACGACCAGACCGTTCATGTTGCCCGGCTGCTCGGCGAGGTGCTTCTCGCAGAGGAGGATGGCGCGGTCCACGAAGCCCGTCTTGCGGTACTCGTTCGCCAGCGGCGCGAAATACCGCTTGGGATTCTCGTGATACCGCTTGCGCAGTTCTTCGACGCGGTTGGGGGCGTTCATCCGGTTGGTCTTGAGGGAGAGCGGTGCCGCGTCCGCTCGATGAGCGAAGATACCACGGCAGCGGAGGGAGCGTCAATCAGAAGTGCGCGTCTGGCTTGATTTTAGGTCGCGCGCACGGGTATTCTTCGAGGTTCTGGTATCCCAGTCGCGGGTGCATTCCCAGGCGGGCCGTTCGGTCCGCCTCGCGCGTCTCCCCCGCTCTCTTCATCTACCGTCAGCTTTAAGGGGTCGTCACCCGTGCTCCAAGAAATGCGGGGCGTCGCCAAGTGGATCTGGATCTTCGTCTTCTTCGCCTTCGTCGGCGGGTTCCTGCTCGTCGACATGTCCGGCCTCGTCGGCCAGGCGCCGGTCACCGCCTCCACCGTCGTGGCCAAGGTGAACGGTGACGAGATCCCCTACCTGCGGTGGGAGAACCTGACCCGCACGATGTCGCAGCAGCAGGAACAGCAGACTGGGCGCTCGCTCAACCTCGACGAGCGCCGGGCGATCGAGGACCAGGCCTTCGACCAGTTGGTCGCCGAGCTGCTCCTCCAGCAGGAATACGAGAAGCGGGGGATCGGGGTCACGGACCAGGAGATCATCAACGCGGCGCGCTATGCCCCGCCCCCCCAGTTCTACCAGGCCGAGTCGTTCCAGACCGACGGCCGGTTCGACCCCGAGAAGTACCAGCGCTTCCTGGGCTCCGCCTCCGCCCGGCAGCAGGGACTGCTCGCGCAGCTCGAGGACTACTACCGGAACGAGTTGCCGCGCGCGAAGCTCTTCTCGCAGCTGGCGAGCGACGCCTGGGTGAGCGATGAGCGCTTGTTCCAGATGTTCCGGGACGAGCGAGACTCCGCCCGCGTGAGCTTCGTCGCACTCCGCCCGACGCCAGCCGAGATCGAGGCGGCTCAAGTGACGGACGCCGAGGCCAAGGCGCACTACGACAAGTATCCCGATCGCTTCGAGCGGCCGGGGCGTGCCGTTGTCTCCTTCATGTCGATCAGCCGGGTGCCCTCCGCCGCGGACACGGCCGCGACCGTGGCGCGTCTTCGGGCGCTCCGCGAGGAGATCGTCAGTGGCCGCTCGACCTTCGCCGAGGTCGCCATCCGCGAGTCGATGGACACGGTGTCGGGTCCGAGCGGCGGCGAGCTCGGTCGCGGGCCCAAGGGGCGTTTCGTCCCCGAGTTCGAGACCGCCGCGTTCGTGCTGCGCACGGGCGAGGTCTCCCCGCCGGTGAAGACGCAGTTCGGCTGGCACCTGATCAAGGCCACCGAGCGCAAGGGAGACACCCTCGCGCTGAGCCACATCCTGCTGCGCGTCACGCAGAGCGACTCCGCGGCCACGCTCTCCGACCGCGCCGCGGACCGGCTGGCGTCGGCCACTGCGGGGGCCAGCGAACCGGAGCGGTTCGACGAGGCCGCGCGGAATTCGGGTCTCCTTGTCACGCAGCTCGCGGTGCAGGAAGGCCAGCCGGCGCGCTTCCTCGCCCGCGAGGTCGGGGGCGTGAGCGGGTGGGCCTTTTCCGGACCGCAGGTCGGTGAGACGAGCGACCTCTTCGACGACGAGTTCGCGTACTACCTCGCGCGCCTCGACTCCCTCACGCCCGGCGGCGTGCAGCCCTTCGCCGCGGTGAAGGAGGAGATCGTCGGGCTGCTCAAGGAGCGGAAGGCGGTCGAGACGCTCGTCGCGCGCGGCGAGTCCCTGCTGGCCGACGCGCGCTCGACGTCGCTGGAGGCGGCCGCGACCCGGGCGGGACACCGCGTCGAGTCGAGCGGGAGCTTCACGCGGCTCGGGTTCGTGAACGGCCTGGGGTACTACAACGAGGCCGTGGGCACTGCGTTCGCCGCCCCGGTGGGGTCGCTCGCGATGGCCAAGACCTCCGAGGCCGTCGTCGTGATGCGCGTGGATGCCCGCACCGAGATCTCGCGGGCGGAGTTCGAGGCGCAGAAGGCGATGCAGCGGGACCGGACGGTGCGGGCGCTGCGCGAGCAGAAGGTGCGGATCTTCCTCGAGAACCTGCGACGCGAGGCGAAGATCGTGGACCGCCGGACCGAGATCAACGCCGCACTGCGCCGGCAGACGGTGCAGTAGGCGCCAGCGGGCGTCCAACGCGCAAGCGCGAATGAACGGGGGGCCCAGTCAGCAACCGGGCCCCCCGTTCCACTTCAGCCGGCGCGACCCGCTCGCGCCTAGAGCAGGCGACGCGGCTCCTTCGCCGGCGAGTCGTCGTGCTGCACCTCGCGGCGCGCCGCGGGCGGTAGGGCGTCCTGCTCGGCCGGGGTCGCGATCTCGCGCTGCACCTCATTCATGTTCTTCTTGAACTCCTTGATGCCCTTGCCGAACGAACCCGCGATCTCGGGGATCCGCTTGGCGCCGAAGAGCAGCAGGACGACGATCAGTCCGAGAAAGAGCTCGGTGGGTCCCAATCCGAACATCTGAACCTCCTAGAACAGCGAACGCGCGATGAGATAGGCGGCCAGGACCCCGACGATGCTCAGCAGCGAGACGTCGAGCGCGATGGGTCCCAGTCCAATGTTCACGATAACGAGGTTGATCGACAAGGGGCCCATCGACGGCGTGACCCCCGTCGTCAGGAACTCCTTGACGGCACCGGACGGCAGGAACATCCGGCAGAACTGCGTGAGGAACCCGCCCAGCACGAACCCGACCGACAGGACGATGGCATGGAAGCCGGGCCGGTGCTTCGCGGAACCCTGGGGGCGCATCAGGACCGCCGGTCCATGACATACCCCAACGCATCGGAAAGGGACTGCCGCACCTCCGAACCGGGGATCCCCGCGAGCGCCTCGGCGGCGTCGGCGGCGTACTCCTCCCCCTTCTGCCGCGCCATCTCCAGCCCCCCGCACTCCGTCACGATGCCGACGACGTCGGCGATGGACTCGTCACTCGGCGTCGGGTCATCGAAGAGCGCCTCGACCCGTTCGCGCTGCGCGCGGGACATCGACGGCATCGCGGCGATCAGCGGGAGGGTCACCTTGTGTTCGCGGAGGTCGTTGCCGCTCGGCTTCCCCGTCACCGTCTCGAGCTCGGTGTAGTCGAGCAGGTCATCCGCGATCTGGAAGGCCATCCCGAGCCGCTCGCCGAAGCGGCGCATCGGGGCACGGTAGCGCGGCGCGCCCGCCAGCGCGCCCATCTCGCAGGCGGCGCCGAGCAGCGACGCCGTCTTGGCACGGATCAGCGCGTAGTAGTCCTTCTCGCTGAACGTCAACGCATCGAACGACGCGAGCTGGCGCAGTTCTCCCAGCGTCATCTCGTTGGAGGCTTGCGTGAAGACGCGCAGCGGCTCGAGGTCCCCCAGCCGCACCAGCTCGGCGATCGCCTTGGAGAAGAGGAAATCCCCCATCAGCACCGCGACCTGGTGGCTGAAGAGCGCGTTGATCGTCGGCTGCCCGCGCCGGAGCACGGAATGGTCCACGGAGTCGTCGTGCACGACGCTCGTGAGATGGACGAGCTCCGTCACCGCCGCGAGCGGGATCGCCCGGTCCTCCGGCTTCCCTTCCACCGCGGCGGCGAGGAGGAGCAGGGTCGGCCGGAAGAGCTTTCCCCGCATCCCGCGCAGGTGGGCGTTGGCCGCCTCGACGATCGCCACGTCCGCCTGCACGATGCGCCAGATCTCGTCCGGCACCCGGTCGAGCGACTCGCGCACCGGGGCCTGGATCTCGAGCAAGGCGGACGCGACGGGCGTCAGCATCCGGGACTCGAGCCTCACGTGAGCTGGCGCTCCACGGCCGAGAGGCGCGCACCAACGTCCCGGAACTGGATGTCGACGGCGAACACGCGCTGGTAGTAGCGCTTCGCATCCGGGAAGAGATGCAGCTCCTCGGAGATCGTGCCCAGCAGATAGAGGACACCGACGAGCTGGTCGTCGGCGACCCCCGGCTCGAGGAGCGCCCGCTGGAGGATCGTCGCCGCGACGGGGAGCTGGGTCTTCTCGACGAAGCAGAGCCCGAGGGCCTCGAGCGCCCGCACCCGGTTCGTCGTGCCGCGGAGCGACTTCTGGAACTCGCCGATCGCCTCGTCCAGCAGCCCCATCTCCTTGTACGCGACGCCGAGGTCGTAGTGCGCCTCGTGGTCCTCGTCGTCCTCGTTGTCGGAGACGCCCTGCTTGAACTTCCGGAGCATGTCCTCGAAGTCCGCCTGCTCGTCGCCGGTCGGCTCCTTCTCCTCGACGACCATGCGCGTGCTCTTGGGCTCCTCGTCCTCGCGCAGCCAGTCGCCGAGGGAGACGAACTCGTCGTCGGACTTGGCGGTGGGGGCCTTGGGCTTCGTCGTTCCCGACCCGCGGACCGCGTGCTGCGAGCGGCGCGGCGGGGGCGTCGGCTCCGGCACCGGTGCGTCGGCGATGGTCTCAAGCGCCGCCTGCGCCCGCAAGTCGTCCGGCGCGATCTCCAGCACGCGTTGGTAGACGACGCGCGCCTTCGCGGCCTGTCCGTCCCCGAGCAGCGCGTCGGCGAGCTCGACGTACGCCTCCGAGAGCCGCCGCTGGTCGGCGGCGCGGAACGCGAACTCCACCCGCTTCTGGTGATACTTGATCACCTTAGGCGCGAGACGCACGATCTCCTCGGCGATCTCCGCCGCCGTGTCGAGGTCCCCCTCGCGCTCGTATCCCGCGAGCGAGACCTCCAACTCGGCGATCCCCTCATCGCGCTGCCCATCGTCCAGCAGCGCCTCGGCGAGCTGCCGGCGCAGCCCCCAGTCCTCCGGCGTCTGCGTGGCGCGCTCGCGGAGCGAGTCGACCGAGTTCGCGAGGACGGCGGAGGTGGTGCGCGAGAGGGGCGGTTCCCCGCTCGCGTCCTTGAACCCGAAGATGGGCCCCGAGACCTCCTCGACGAGCGACGGATTCGGCGCCGAATCGCTGAAGGGAAGAACCCCCGAATCCTCGCTGGAGATGATCTCGAGCGTATCCGGGTCCACCGACGGCGTGTCGGTCGGCGTCGCGGAGGGGGGCGCACCGAAGCTCCCGAAGTCGGAGAGACGCACCGTCGGGATCGCGGTCCCCTTCCCATCCGCGTCGACGACCGGAACGCGGCGTTCCGCGGTCTCGGGGAGAGGCGTGTCGTCCGCCGAGCGTCGCGGTGCGGGGACCTGGTGTTCCGCGGTCGCCGGGATCGCCGGTTCGTCGAGGAGCGGGAGGTCTGGCGCTGGCGTCGGGCGCTTGGCCGGCGGTTCGGGCGCGCTCGGAAGCTCGATCAGCGGGATGTCGCGCACCGGGTCCGCCGGAGCGTGGGGCGTCGGCGTGCGCGTGGATGGGGGTGTGACGGCTCGCGCCGGCGGCGGCGTGACAGGTCGCGAAGCGGGTGGCGTGACCGCGCGATCGACCGGCGGCGTCACCGGACGCGACGCAGGCGGCGTCTCGGTGCGGGCCGACGGGTCCTCGATGAGCGGCAGGTCGGCGACGGGGGTCGGCTCGGGCTCGGAGATGATCGTGCTCTCGAGTCCGGCGAGTCCGCCGTGCGACGGAGGCGGCACCTCCTCGTGCTGCGTGCGCTCGATGACGAGATCCGCGGGTGGTGCTTCGGGAGTCGGCGCCGCAGGAGCCGCCGGAGCCGAAGCAGCGGGCTTGGCGGGCTCCTTCTGCTCGGCCGGCGGCTTCGCGGAGGGGTCCTCGACGCCGAACTCGATGATGTCCAGGCCTTCGGTGGCCTTCGTCGCGCGCTTCACCTGCGCGGTCGGCGTGAGCCCCGCCTTGGTCTGCCGCGAGCGGCGCCCCGCCGGCGCGTCGAGGTCGAGGAAGACGAGACCGCCACCCTTGGAGTCGTCGCTCGCCTCGTCCGCCCTGGGCTCCACCGTGGGGTCGATCGCCTTCATCTTCGCGGCGACCGCCTCGGCGTCGTCGGCGCGCCCCTCGCGCGTGAGCAGCGCGTACGCGATCTGCAGCTGCTCCACCGCCTCCTTCTTCCGGTCCGCCTTGAGGAGCTGGTCCGCGAGCATCAGCCGGACGTCGTCCTGATCGGGGACGATGTCGGCGTACTCCTTCAGTGCCCGGAACGCCTCGTCGAGGTTGCCGGCCTTCTGCATCCGGCCCGCGTACTCGAGGAAGTTCTCGCGCGCGTCACCCTTGAACCCCTTCTCGGCGCTGATCTTGCCCAGCTTGTAGTAGACGACCGCGCGTCCCGGCGACTGCCGCAGGATCTTGTTGCAGAGGGCGATGGCGAGGTTGTAGAACCCGCCCTCGGCGTAGTGGTCGACCGCGCGCTCCCAGATCGCGACGGCCTCGGGGAGGTTCCCGGAAGCCTGGAGGAGGTCGCCGACCCGGTTGTAGAGCGGGATGTCGATCGGTTCTTCTTCGCCGCTCTCGTAGAGTTCGAGCACCTCGCGGTACGCGGCGATGGCCTTGTCCAATTGCTTCTTGGCCTCGAAGTCGGTCGCCTTCTTCTTGAGCTTGAGGATATCGGCCATCGGGGAAACTTACCCGTCGAACACGCGACGTGACAAGCGTTTGGACGGGGGGACGGGCCGTGGGGCCGGGCGCCGTTCAGGCGCGCTGGACGCGCTGGCCTCCCGACCAGGTCCGCGCACAGCGGTTGTCGCCGTACCAGTACGGGATCTCGCGGTGGTCCCGAACGTCGAAGAGGGCGAGATCGGCCCGGAATCCCGCCGAGAGTTGCCCCACCGAGCCGGCAAGGGCGAGGGCCGCCGCGCCATTCACCGTCGCGGCCACGAGGGCCTCGGCCGCGCTGAGTCGCAACTGGCTCACCCCGAGCGTGAGGATCAGGGGGAAGTTCACCGTGGGGCTTGTGCCCGGATTGAAATCGGACGCGAGGGCGACGGCGGCGCCGCCGGCGATCAGCGCACGCGCGGGGGCCTGCTTGCTCCGTCCGAGGAAGAGCATGGTGCCGGGGAGGAGCGTCGCCACGGTGCCCGACCGAGCGAGCGCCTCGATGCCCTCGGGGGAGATCGCGGCGAGGTGGTCGGCGGAGGTCGCGCCGAGCTCGGCGGCGAGCTGCGCGGCGCCCCCGTTCTCGAGTTCGTCTGCGTGGAGCTTGAGCGCCAGACCCTGCGCCCGCGCGGCCTCGAGCACGCGCCGGCTTTCCTCGGCCGTGTAGACGCCCGGCTCGCAGAAGACGTCGCAGAAGCGGGCGAGCCCCTCGCGCGCGACGGCGGGGAGCATCTCCTCGACGAGGAGGCGGATGTAGTCCTCGCGCGTGCGCGGTGCCTCGCGGTACTCGAGCGGCACCTCGTGCGCGCCGAGGAAGGTGGGGATGAGGCGGACGCCGAGCGCCTCGCCGAGGCGGCGGATCACGCGCAAGGTGCGCAGTTCCGACTCAAGTGAAAGCCCGTACCCCGACTTCACCTCGACGGTGGTGGTCCCGTGGGCGAGGAGACGCCGCAGACGGGAGAGACCGAGGGTGAAGAGCTCCTCCTCGCTCCGCTCGCGCAGGTCGCGGACGGAGGAGTGGATCCCCCCGCCCTTCCGTGCGATCTCGAGGTATCCCGCGCCCGCGGCGCGCAGCTCCTGCTCGTCATGGCGGGATCGGCCGAAGATCGCGTGGGTGTGCGAGTCGACGAGTCCCGGCGTCAGGACGCCACCGGCGCAGTCCTCGACGGCCGCGGCGGCGTGCGTGGCCCGAAGCTCGTGCTCCGGCCCCACCTGCAGCACCGTTCCCGCGCGCCGGTCGACGAGGACCGCGGCGCCGCGCCGGATTCCAGCCTCTAGCATCTCCGCGCCGCGCCGCGCCCGCGCCGGACCCTCGCAGGTGACCACCTCGGCGGCGTTCACGAAGAGGAGGAGGTCGGGTACCGTGCTGCTCATGCGGAGGCCACGAGATCGAGGAAGCGGTTGGGGCGCAACGGTGCCTGCGCCTCGCCGCGGCAGGCGTAGAAGCAGCGGTCGCACTTGATCGGCGCGTAGCCCGCGTACTCGGACCAGTGGCCGTCGGTCGGGAAGTCGGGGCAGCGCCGGATCCCGCCGTAGGGATCGATGTGCACCGTGTCCTGCCCGGAGAGGCAGGGCTCCGTCATCTCGCCGCGCAGGTAGCGGGGTATGCTCGCAAGGTAATGGTCGGAGTTCGAGATGATGCCGCGTCGGCGGCGCTTGAAGGCGAGCAGCCGCGCCACGAGCTCCTCCACGCGCGCCTGGTGCTCCGCACGCAGCAGGTGCGTGGTGTTGCCGTTCTTGAAGTCCGTGTAGACGGACAGGTTCATGCCGACGCCCATGCGCTCCGCTTCCAGGAGGAGCGGATAGACGTCGTCGAGGTTGTCATCCTTGATGACCGTGTTGAA
>CAZHAG010000022.1:16425-18417 GCA_964529705.1 uncultured Gemmatimonas sp.
CCGGTCCAGGTGATCATCATCGGGTCGAACTTGCGCGCCGCGTCCACGAAGGAGTCGAGTTCCTTCGACTTGAGCTCCGGCGAGGTCTTCCAGTAGTCGCAGAAGGAGCACGAGGCGTTGCAGCGCATCGTGACCTCGAAGTTCACCAGCACGGGGCGCCGCTGCACGCGCAGCCGGACGTACTTCCAGCTGAACGGGAGGAGGTGCCAGGGGGAGAACTTGCGACTCAGCACGGCGGGGTGGACGGCAGGAGGGAGAGGTGAGGTGGGAGGTGTAAGGTAGCCTGCGAGCGCCCCTCACACCTCACACCTCACTCCTCCCACCTCAGACCGACGGCAGCTTGATCCCCTGCGCGCGCGCGGTGCGGAGCGCGATGTCGTAGCCCGCGTCCGCGTGCCGCGCGACGCCGATCCCGGGGTCGTTGGTGAGGACGCGCTCGAGGCGCACGCGCATCTCGGGGGTGCCGTCGGCGAGGATCACCTGCCCCGCGTGCAACGAGTTCCCGATCCCGACGCCGCCCCCGTGGTGGAAGCTCACCCAGGTGGCGCCACTCGCGACGTTGAGCAGCGCGTTCAGGATCGCCCAGTCGGCGACCGCGTCTGTCCCATCCTTCATCCCCTCCGTCTCGCGGAAGGGGGAGGCGACGCTCCCGGTGTCGAGGTGGTCGCGGCCGATGACGATCGGGGCGGAGACCTCCCCCTTGGCGACGAGGTCGTTCAGCGCGACGCCGAACCGGGCGCGTTCCCCCTGCCCGAGCCAGCAGATCCGCGCCGGGAGTCCCTGGAAGTGGATGCGCTCGCGGGCCATCGTGATCCAGCGGCGGAGGTGCGCGTCCTCCGGGAACATCTCGAGCACGAGCTCGTCGGTGCGCGCGATGTCGGCGGGGTCGCCGGAGAGGGCGGCCCAGCGGAACGGCCCCTTCCCCTCGCAGAACAAGGGGCGCACGTACTCCGGCACGAACCCGGGGATCCGGAACGCGTCGGTGACGCCGGCGTCGAGCGCGACCGTGCGGATGTTGTTCCCGTAGTCGAACGCGACGGCCCCCTGGTCCTGCATGGCGCGCATGGCACGCACATGGCGCACCGCGCTGGCGGTGGAGCGCTCGATGTACGCCGCCGCGTCACGGGAGCGCAGGGCCGCCGCCTCGGCGAGCGACATCCCATGCGGCACGTAGCCGTGGAGCATGTCGTGCGCCGAGGTCTGGTCCGTGACGACATCGGGGATGATGCCCAGTTCGACCATGCGCGGCAGCACGTCGGCTGCGTTCCCCACCAGCCCGACGCTCAACCCGCGCTTCGCGCCCTGCGCCTCGCGGATCCAGCGCATCGCCTCATCGAGGTCGTCGGTCATCTTGTCGCAGTACCCGGTCTGCAGGCGCTTCTCGATGCGCGACGGGTCGACCTCGACGCCGAGGATCGCCGCGTCGTTCATGGTGGCGGCGAGGGGCTGGGCGCCCCCCATCCCACCGAGTCCCGCGGTGAGGACGAACCGGCCAGCGAGGGTCCCGCCGAAGTGCTTGCGGGCGAGTGCCCCGAAGGTCTCGTAGGTCCCCTGCACGATCCCCTGCGACCCGATGTAGATCCAGGAACCGGCGGTCATCTGCCCGTACATCATGAGCCCTTCCCGCTCGAGCGCGCGGAAGTGGTCCCAGGTGGCGAAGCGGCCGACGAGGTTCGAGTTCGCGATCAGGACGCGCGGCGCGTGCCGGTGCGTGCGGAAGACGGCCACCGGCTTCCCGCTCTGCACGAGGAGGGTCTCGTCGTCCTCGAGCGCGCGCAGTGACGTGACGATGGCGTCGAACGCGTCCCAGTCGCGCGCCGCCTTTCCGGTGCCGCCATAGACGACGAGGTCGTCCGGCCGTTCCGCGACCTCGGGATCGAGGTTGTTCATCAGCATCCGGAGCGCGGCCTCCTGCGGCCACCCCTTGCAGCTGAGGGTCGTGCCGCGCGGCGCGCGGACGGGACGGGGCTTGGAAGCGGGCATCTTCAACGC
>CAZHAG010000022.1:18517-27441 GCA_964529705.1 uncultured Gemmatimonas sp.
CGGCGCAGCTTGATCGCGGCCCCCATCGCCATCGGCACCACATCCTCCTTGCTGCCGTCCGTCGGGATGGTGTCCACGCTCGCGGGGTGAGAGAGCACCTTGCACTCGCTCGTGATGGCGGCCGCGGTCACCTGCGCCATCATGAAGCCGGAGCTCACCCCGGCCGTCGGCGAGAGGAAGGGGGGTAGCCCTTCATTCAGGTCGGGGTGCACGAGCCGGTCGATGCGCCGCTCGCTCATGCCGGCGAGGTTCGTCATCGCGATCGCGAGCACGTCGAGCGCCATGGCCACGGCCTGCCCATGGAAGTTTCCGCCCGAGAGCATGGTGCCATCGTCGAAGACGAGCGGGTTGTCCGTCGCGGCGTTGAGCTCCGCCGCGATCAGCCGCTCGGCGAATCGGATGGCCTCGAGCACCGGCCCGTGCACCTGCGGCATGCAGCGCAGCGCGTAGGCGTCCTGCACGCGCGGGTCGTCCGCACGGTGCGACTCGCGGATCTCGCTCCCTTCGAGCAGGGCGCGCAGCAGGGCTGCCGATTCCTGCTGGGCGGGCTGCCCGCGCGCCTCGTGGATGCGCGCGTCGAACGCCGTCGGCGTGCCGAGCAGCGCCTCGAGCGACGCGGCACCGGCCGCGTGTGCCGTCATCCAGCAGCGCCGTGCCCCCTCGAGCGCGAGTGCGGCCACCGCTGTGTGCGCCTGTGTGCCGTTGATCAGCGCGAGCCCCTCCTTGGGGCCGAGCGCGACGGGGGCCAGGCCGTGGGCGCGCAACACCTCCGCCGCGGGCCCGACGCTCTTCGCGGACCGGAGCTCGCCCTCGCCGATGAGCGCGAGCGCGAGGTGCGCGAGCGGCGCGAGGTCGCCGCTGGCGCCCACCGAGCCCTGCTCGGGGATCGGCGGGTGGAGGCCGGCGCCGAGCATCCCGCAGAGCAGGTCCACGAGCTCTGGGCGAGCACCGGAGACTCCCTTCGCGAGCACGTTGGCGCGGAGCAGCATCATCGCCCGCACCTCGCGCTCAGGGAGCCGCGGGCCGACGCCGGCCGCATGGCTGCGCACGAGGTTCACCTGCAGCTGCGCGAGCTGGTCCGGCGGGATCGCGAAGTCGGAGAGCTTTCCGAACCCGGTGTTCACGCCGTACACCGCCTCGCCCCGTGCCACGATGGAATCCACGATCCCGCGCGTGGCCGTCATCCGCGCGCGTGCCGCCGGCGCCAGACGCACGGGGCGGCGCGACTCTGCCACGTCGAGCAGGGCGGCGATGGTGAGCGAGGAACCGTCGAGCTCGAGTGGGGCGGGATCGGTCACGGGACGGTGGACGGGGGCGTGGTGGACGGCGGCCGGTAGGTCTGCCGGTCGTAGTCGAGCTTGATCTCCGGCTGCGCCTTGAGCGAGATGAAGAATGTAAAGGCGAAGTTGCCGTTCGGCGCGCGCGTGAAGCCGAAGATCGCCCGCCAGTCGTGCAGTTCGCGCTGCAGCGTCACCACCTGGCTCGCGAACTCGCTGCGCTCCACGTCGTAGTTGGTGCTCCACGACGCGGCCCACTTGGGCGTGAGATTGAAGCTCGTGCGCACCCCCACCGATGTCGTGGGCGGCACCCGGAAGAAGGTGCCTCCAGCCGTCGACGGCGTGGTGTTCAGGTCGTTGGGCGGGGTCTGGTTGGCGAGCAGCACGCAGGTGTCGTAGTTCGGCAGCCCGAGGAGTGGCGCACACTTCACCGCAGGGTCGTAGTCGACGATCCGCCCACCCACGGGCTGCCGCTGCCGCTGCGCGCTCACGGTGAACGCCGCCTGGAAGCCGGCGCCGGTGGGGATCTCCTGCACCGCACCGCGCGAGCGCGTCCCCGTGACCGCCGCCATCCCGCCGGCCGCGTCCCGTCCCGAGTCGAGCCCGCCCTGCATCGGGTCCAGTGCATTGGCCCCGGCGTCGGCGGGCGTCGCGGCCCGCTCGGGCGGCTGCGCGCCGAAGAGCCGGCCGATCCCGCGCACGATCGCCGAGTTGCTGTTGAGGGCGAACGACGCCCGCACCGACTCGCGATACGGCTTGAAGACGGCCGTGTCGCTCAGCACATCCCCCTGGAACAGCGAGTAGTCGACGCCCAGATCGAAGCCGGGGAGGAGGTCGGAGCGGAAGGTGTAGCCGAAGCGGTCGGTGGAGAACCCGGAGCCGGTCTTCGCCTTCCGCTCGAAGTCATACGAGAACGACGTGAACTGCAGGGACGCGAGCCGGATCTTCTCCCCCTGCGCGTCCGCGGAGTCGGACGCGCCCTTGAGCTTCGCCTCGACGGTCATGGCGAGGCCGAGGCTCACGCGGTTCTGTGCGAGCGCGCCGAGGTATCCGGCGCGCGTCCGTCCCAGCGCGGCCAGGAACTCGTCGCTCACCCGGGCGGCGGGCGAGTAGCTGTAGGAGAGCGTCGGCGAGACCGAGTGGCGGATCCGCTGGATGCGCCCGAACCCGGGATAGAGCCGGAAGAGCGTCGGCGTGACGCCGATCCCGTACGAGAGGCGCTTGCTCTGTGACACCCACGCGCCTCCCGTCCGTTCGCTGCGCACGAAGAACCCGGAGGGGTCGACATTCGATGCGGTGATGCTCGGTGCGAGGTTCCAGGTGCCCTGGAGCAGTTGGGGAAGCCCGAGCGAGACGTCGAAGTCGGCGGTCGAGAGGAAGGTCTTCTGGAAGACGCGGTCGACGCGCCTCGTGGTGTCACTCGGGTCGATCAGCGTGCGGATCGACGGGTAGTCGTTGATGTTCTCGCTGAAGCGCAGCCCGCTCTGCACCTGGAAATCGAAGATCTTGAACGGCGTCCCGAGCGTGAGGGTGGTGGCGCTCGAGTTGCGCTTGAGACGCACGGAGTCGAGCACGCCGCCCACGTCCGTGTAGCGCCAGGCGAAGTCGCCGGCCGCGTCGATCTGCAGCTGCTGCGAGGTGGAGTACTGCAGGCTCGGCGTCGTGACGAACCATTCCCCGAGCTGGAGCGGCTTGGAGGAGACGTTGATCGACGGGAAGTTCTGGTCCACCTGGTCGCGCCCAGGGTATTGCCGCCGCGAGCCGCCGATGTTCACGCTGAACGGCCCCTGCGTCCGCACGAGGTTGAGCTGCGACCCGATCGTCGCGACCGCGGCCAGCGGGTTGATGATCGTCTGCCGCTGCACCTGCGTGCTGGTCACGTAGTTCAGGTTCGTCGTGAGCCGCGTGCGGGAGGAGAACTCCTGGTTGTGCGCGAGGCTCACGGCGGTGTTGCGGCTCCCGGAGCTGAGCGAGCTCTGCGAGAGGGCGAGCGTACCGCTGATGAACCGGTCAAGCCAGCGGTAGCGCAGTTCGCCGTTCAGCCGGGTCCATCCCGGGTCCTGCTGCGTCGCGCGCGCGCTCGACCGCCAGTCCATCGAGACCTGCGCGTCGATGTAGTCCGAGATGGCGAAGTAGTAACCGATGTTCTCCGCCGTGCGGCGGTAGGAGGGGCTGTTGCGCACGAGTTCGGCGAACCCGAGGCGCGGCGTGAGGATGCCGGAGCGGCGCCCGTCGCGGATGTCCTGGAAGATGAACGGGAACCAGAACACGGGGACATCCTGCACATAGAAGATCGCCGGGCGCGCGACGATGACGTTCCCGCTGACGCGCTTCAGCTCCTTCGCGAGGAAGTGGTAGTGCGGCACCGAGTCGAGGCAGGAGGTCAGCAGGCCGTCGCGCCCATAGACGGTGGTGCGGTCCCCCGTGCTGTCCGAGCTGAAGGCGGCCTGGTGCGCCTGCACCCGCCAGTCCTCGCCCGCGTTGGCCACCGTGCTGAAGTCCCGCGTGCGTCCCTCCCGTCGCTCGACGTCGTACGTCATCTCCGTGCGGCCGATCACGTCCTCCCCGCGGGACGGGTCGCGCATGACGATCGTGTCCCCACGCGCCGAGACGACCTTCGTGCTGTCGTTGAACCGGATCGAATCGGCGACCAGCAGAGTGGAATCGCGCTGCACTGCGGCGCGCGCGCTGTCGGTGCGGACGAGTGTCATGACCCGCCCCTGCGCGTCGAAGGCGACCGTGCCGGCCTGGTACCGGACGACCGTGTACCCCTTCCTCGCCAGCAGCGCGAGCATCACCGAGTCGTCGGGCGCCCAGTCGACCAGGATCGCGCGCACGGTGGAGTCGCGCCCCACCACGCCGCGCCCGGTGGGATCCCTCCCGAGCGGGTCCTGCGAACCTGGACTCCCGACGCCCGGCGGCGGTGCGACCGGGCGCGGACGCTGGGCCTCGGCGGCCGGCGCGGACGCCGCGAGTGCCGCGGCGACCAGCAGAGCGGCCGCGGCGCGGCGCCACGGCCGCGGGGTCACGCCGTGGCCCCGCCGATCGACTCCGCCGCCGCGCGACGCAGCCGCTTCTCCCGCGCCCGGTAGGTGAACCAGGAGACGATGATGCTCAGCTCGTAGAGCCCGTACATCGGCAGCGCGAGCAGCGCGGTCATCACGATCAGGTCGCCCGGCGTGACCAGCGCCGAGACGATCACGCTCCCCACCATGGCGTGCCGGCGGAACTTCGACATCCCCCGCGGCGTGATCACGCCGAGCGCGGTCAGCGCGAACACGACGATCGGCAACTGCGAGGCCGCACCGAAGGCCAGGCAGGTCGTCACCATGAACGAGAAGTAGTCGGCCGCCGTGATCATCGGCTGCAGCGCGGCCGATTGGATCCCGAACAGCACGTCGATCATCACCGGGAGCACCCATTTCCACCCGATGAATACCCCGCTCGCGAAGAGAAGGGTCGCCGCGAGCAGGACGGGCACCATGAGCTTCTTCTCGTGCCGGTGCAGCGCCGGGGAGAGGAAGCGCCAGACGTGGAAGCCGATCACCGGCGCCGCGACGATCAGCCCGAGCCCGAACGCGATCTTCAGGCTGATGGTGATGGTGTCCGCGGGATGCGTGAAGATCAGCTTCCCGTTGGGCAGGTGGGGCAGCACCGGCGCGGCGAGCAGCCCGATCAGGTCGAGTCCCGGCCGCAGGACGATCGCGAAGGCGACCATCATCGCCACGAGGAGCGCCCCGAGGCTCCAGAGGAGCCGGTAGCGCAGCTCCTCCAGGTGCTCGAGGAAGGGCATCTCGCCCGTGGGTCCGTCACTCATCGTGCCGCCCGGGGCCGGCCGTGCCGGCGTCGCACGCTAGGGCCGGCGGGCGCCGAGGAAACCCTCGGCCAGCAGCGCGGCATCGGACTTCGGGTACTTGTCCACGATCTGCTGGAAGAGTGCGCGCGCCTGCTCCGTCTGGCCGACCACGCGCAGCGCGGTCGCCCGCTTGTAGAGCGCCGTCGGCGCGCGCTCCGAGCGCGGGAAGCGCTCCACGACCAGCGCGTATACCGAATCCGCCGCGACGCCATTCCCTTCCGCGGCCCAGGTCTCCGCCACGCCGTAAAGCGCGTCCGCGGCGAGGTCCGAGGTCGGGAACTTCGTGAGGAGCTCACTGTACGCGGCACGCGCCGAGCCCGCGCTCCCACGGCGGAACTGGTCCTGTGCGAGCTGGTAGAGCTGCGCCGGGCCCGGACCGGCCGGGGCCGCCGGCGCGGCGGCCGCACCTCCGGCAGGGGGCGTACTCCCCGGCGGACGCGTGGTGTCGCGCGGCTGGAGGTCGGCCGCCGCGCGTTCGCGCGCGTCCTCCTCGAGCTGGGCGCGCATCTCCTGGATCCGCCGGGCCGACTCGCCCGTCCGTTCCTGGATGGTGATCAGCTGCTGGCGGATGGCCTGCAGGTCCTCACGGACGTCGCCCCTCAGGCGCATGGTGGTGGCGTGCATCGACTGGACGGTGTCGTTCACCACGGCGAGGCTCGCCGCGACATCGGCCAGGGCGCGCGCGAACGCCGAGTCGCGCGCCATCATCTCCCCACGCGTGGCGTGGAGATCCCCGCGGACGACCTGCAGGTCCGACTGCAGGACCCGCACGTCGCCGCGTGTGGCGAAGCACGCGCCGGCCGTCAGGATGACGGCCGGCGCGCACAGCGCACGGACTGCTCGTGACGCGATCACGGGAGGCGGAGGTTCTCCCCGCCGACGGTGATCTCGAACTCGGCGCGCCGGTTCCGCGACCAGTTCTCCTCACCCGAACCCATCGCGACCGGGCGGTCCTCGCCGAAGCTCACGACGTCGATCCGGTCCGCGGCGATCCCCTGATCCACGAGGAAGCGCTTCGCGGCCGCCGCACGGCGCTGGCCGAGCGCGACGTTGTAGGCATCGGAGCCGCGGTCGTCGGTGTGGCCGGCGATGCGGATGCGCACGTTCATGTTCGCCCGCAGGAGCGGGAGCTTGGCCATGAGGATCGTGCGCGCCTCGGGCTTCAGGTCGGACTTGTCGAGGTCGAAGTAGATGACCGTCGCGAACGCGGCACGGGCCGCGGCCATCGCGGCACGCTCACGCTCGGCGGCCTCGGCACGGGCGCGCTCCTCGGCGGCCCGGCGCGCGGCATCCGCGCGGGCGATCGAGTCGGCACGGGCACGCGCGGCGGCTTCGGCACGGGCGCGCGCGGCGGCGTCGATCGAGTCCTGGTTGATCACCGGCGCCGGGGGCGGCGGCGGGGGCGGCGGCGAACCGCAGGCCGCGACGAAGGCGACGGCGAGCGCCAGCGGCGCCAGGAGACGGGTGGGGTGGTTCATGTGGAATCCTCTAAATGAAGGGAACGTGTGTATAGCGGAATCTAGCGCGTGATGACGAGGCGTGGCGACCACGCCGCCATCCGAGCCGCCGATCCGCGCGTCAGCTGTCGCATCCGCCCGGACTCGGTGTCCAACACCCACAACTGCTTGCTGCCACTCCGCGAGGAGGTGAAGACGAGGTGCCGGGCGTCCGGCGCCCAGGACGGATCCTCGTTCACGGCGTCGATCGTATGCTGCTTCACGCTGCGGTCGCGCAGGCTGATCGTGGCGATCTGGAAGCGGCCCTCGATCTGCGTGGAGAACGCGACGTAGCGGCCATCGGGCGACCACGACGGGTCGGACCGGTAGAGTTGGTCCCCGAACCCCGATGTCGTCAGGAGCTCGGCGTTCGTGCCGTCCGCATCGGTAATATATATCTCCGGCCGACCGAGACGGAACGACGTGAACGCGATGCGGCGTCCATCGGGCGAAAAGCTCGGCTGCGCGTTCGTCGACCCGCCGACGGTGATGCGGATCGGGCGATCGCCGCCCGACACCGGGAGCGCGAAGAGGTCGACGCCGTCCTCGCCGGAGGCGTAGACAAGGGTCTTGCCGTCGGGCGAGAAGGCGGGCGACATGTTCGTGCCGCCCCTCGTCGACACCCGGCGCGACCGTCCGCTCTCCATATCACGCAGCACCACGTGCGTGCCGTCGTCGAGCATCTCCATGTAGGCCATCTGCTGGCCGTTCGGATGCCAGGCTGGGTCGAGCCCCGACACGACTCCCGGCACGCGCTGCGCGTTCGCGCCGTCCGAGTCCACCTGCCAGAGCGCGCCCTCCCGCGTGTAGAGGATGCGCGTGGCGCTCACTCCGCGCGCGCCGGTCACCCAGCGCTCGATCTCGTCCGCGATGCCGTGGAGCGACATCCGCCACTCTGGCGAGAGTGGTGCGCCCCGGAGCGGGAGCTCCGCGCTCTGCAGCACCCGGGCTGCCGCGACCTCGTGCAGGACGAGCCGCAGCGTGCCCCCTGCTGTCGGTGAGACCTGGAGGATCGCCGCCGCGCCGAGGCGCGCGAAGAGCGGGTAGTTGAGCGTCCCGGTCGTCGGCTGGCCCGAATCGGGCGCGATGACGGTGATGCGATCGCCGTAGTCGAGGTCGCGAGAGATGATCGCCTTGATCGAATCGGCGTCGAGACCCTGCATCGGGAGGATGTAGAGCCCCGGGCGCGTGCCGGACGAGTAGGTCAGCCCGATGCGGACGCCCTGCGGCGCGGGATCCTGCGCTTGCGCCGCGGGCGCCAGGACGGCGATGAGGCACGCGATGGCCAGTGACAGTCGGACGGTGGTCAGGGCGTGGGATGTCATCGCAGGCGCGCGGGGTCGAAACTGAAGGTGATCGGAAGGATGTCGTCACTGAATCCGGCGGGAAGGGCGCCGAACGCGGCCTTCGCCGCCTCGACCGCCCCCTCGACCTCGAGATCGAACGCGAAGTTCCCGCTGCGGGTGACGAATCGGAACCCGTCCACCGAACCGTCGCGCCGGATGAAGAAGAACACCTCGGCCTTGAGCGCGCCGGGATTCCTGGGCCGGAAGTTCAACGCGATCTGGCGCACGATGTTCTGTAGGTACCCCGGATAGGGGAAATCGATCCCTTCCGTGCGCACGGTCGCGACGTCCGTCCCCGCGCCGCCGACCTCCCCGCCCCCCGCGCTCGGCGCCTTGGCGGCGGAGACCTTTTCCGGGCTCTTCGTGATGTTCGTCGTGGCTCGCGTCTGCGGGCGCGCCGTGCGGCTCGGAGGATTGATCGGCGCCGCCTTCGCCACCTCGCGCGTCTCCGCCTTCGGGGGCGCCTTGGAAGGCGTCTCGGGTGCCGGCGTCTCGCGCACCACCCCGACGGCCCGCTCGCCCGGGGGCGCGGCGACGAGGTCGACGCGGTACATCGGCGGGAGCGCCGGGGCGCCCGCGCCGCGGAAGAGCACCAGCGGCACGATCAGCGCGGCGTGGAGGAGGACGGAGAGCGCCAGCGGCCCGCCGAGCCCCGGTGGGCGTCGGAGGGCGACGCTCACCGCGCGACGTCCTCGGGTTCGGCCACCATGCCGATGTTCCCGACGCCGGCGGCCCGCATGATCGCCAGCACCTCGACCACCCGGCCGTACGGCACGTCCTTGTCCGCCCGGAGGTAGACGCCCTCGCGCCCCGCCTGCGCCGCGAGCGCCTTGAAGCCCCCCCGGAACTCGGCGAGCGAGAGGCGCACCTCATCGGCGTAGATGGTGCCGTCGCGCGTGACGGAGACCACGAGCCCGCTCTTGGAATTCAGCGGGCGCGCCTCGGCCTT